>NZ_CP017661.1:638883-958325 GCF_016805985.1 Microbacterium sp. JZ31 | reverse complement strand
GGTCGCGAACAGCTCGGCGGTCCACAGGCCGTAGAAGGCCTGCGCGCCGATGCCTGCCGAGACGCCCCACGCCACGGCGAAGAACACCAGCGACACCATGCCGGGGGGCGCGTAGATCAGCACGACCCACGCGACGATGCCGAGCAGGGCGCCGCCGAAGTAGAGCCGGCGGCGGCTCACGCGGTCGCCGTAGCGCATGAAGCCGAAGTAGGTCGCGAGCGCGGTGAGCGTCCACACCAGCACCTGCAGCAGGTTCTGCTGGGTGGCGTCATGCAGGCCGGCGGCCTCGTAGACCCGCGGCTGGAAGATGCCCGCCTGGCCGGCGACCGTGTTCCACAGGCCGTAGACGCCCAGCAGGAAGACCAGCGCGCTCCAGTTGCGCGGGTTGCGGAGCAGGTTGGTGATGCCCGAGAAGAAGGTCGCGCTCGTGCCGGCGGCGGTGGCGCTGTCGCGCTCCTGCTTCCAGCGGCGCGACTCGGGAAGGCCCCGGCGCACCCACCACGTGATCGCGGCGATCACGAACAGGTGCAGGAAGATCAGTCGCGAGCCGAGCAGCCCCAGGGGCCCCACCACGACGGCGAGCAGGAAGCCGACGGCCGGACCGATCGACCACGCCAGCTGCGCCGTGCCGACGTGCGCGGCGCGATGCTCGTCCGGCGCCTCCTCGGCGATGTAGGTCCAGGACGCGGGCACGCCCGCGCCGACCGCGATGCCCATCAGGATCACGCCCGCCAGCAGCATCGCGAGGCCGCTCGAGAACGTCACAAGCAGGGCGCCGATCATGAACACGATCAGGTCGTACGTGTAGATGAACTTGCGACCGAGGCGGTCGCACAGCGGGCCGCCGATCGCGGCGCCGATGGCCGCGCCGAACGCGTTCGCCGACAGCGCGGCGACGAGGCCGACGACGCCGTCGTCGAAGCCGAAGGCCTCCTGCCAGAGCGTGAGGCTCGTCGCGAGGGCGATGATCGCGCCCGCCTCGATGTAGTTCGACATGGCGACCGCGATGGTCGCCTTCCACGCCGTGAGCGTGCGCTTCTGCGTCGCCATCTCAGGCACCCCATCCCGCCTGCGTGCCGCCGACGCGCTCGGACTCGATGCGCTCCTGGTGGCCCGACTCGAGCTGCGCCTTCATCGGGTCCGCGGGCAGGCCGCGCCCCTCGCGCCACTCGGCGAGCGCGGCGCGCACGTCGGTGTAGAACGCGTCCATGAACACGGCGTTCGCCGCGAGGACGTCGCCCGCGACCTGCGCCTCGCGCAGCGCGTCGGCGTCGACGAGCAGCGCGCGCGCCGTCATCTCCTGCACGTTCAGCACCGAGCGGATCTGGCCCAGGATCTTGTTCTCGACGTTGTGGCACTGGTCGAGCATGAACGCCACGTCGGGGTTGCCCAGGCCGCCGCCGCGGACCACCTCGAACAGGATGCGGAAGAGCTGGAACGGGTCGGCCGCGCCCACGATCAGGTCGTCGTCCGCGTAGAAGCGGGAGTTGAAGTCGAACGAACCGAGCTTGCCGAGTCGCAGCAGCTGCATCACGATGAACTCGATGTTGGTGCCGGGCGCGTGGTGGCCCGTGTCGAGGCACACCATCGCCCGGTCGCCCAGCGCCGCGACCTGGGCGTAGGACGTGCCCCAGTCCGGAACGTCCGTGTGGTAGAACGCCGGCTCAAAGAACTTGTACTCGAGCACCAGGCGCTGCTCGCCCGACAGGCGCTCGTAGATCGTCGAGAGCGACTCGTGCAGGCGGTCCTGGCGGCCGCGCATGTCGGCCTGACCCGGGTAGTTGGACCCCTCGGCCAGCCAGATCTTGAGGTCGCGCGATCCGGTCGCGTCCATCACGTCGATGCACGCGAGGTGGTGGTCGATCGCCTTCCGGCGGATCGTCGCGTCCTCGTGCGTCAGCGCACCGAACTTGTAGTCGTCGTCCTGGAACGTGTTGGAGTTGATCGTGCCGAGCTTCACGCCGAGGTTCTCGGCGTGCGCGCGCAGGGCGCCGAAGTCGTCGACGAGGTCCCACGGGATGTGCAGCGCGACCGAGGGGGCGAGACCCGTCAGCTCGTTGACGCGCGCCGCGTCGGCGATCTTCTCGAACGGGTCGCGCGGCGTGCCCGGCGTGGTGAACACTTTGAAGCGGGTGCCCGAGTTGCCGAACGCCCACGAGGGAAGCTCGATCGCCTGGGTCTCGAGGGTGGACAGGATCTGCGGAGTCAGTTCGCGCACGGTGAGGCCTTTCTCACTCAGGGGTGGAGGGTCAGGATGCGCCGCGGGCCGCGGCGAGCTGCGTCTCGAGGTGGAACACCTCGGGGTGGTTCTGGGCGGCCTGATCGGGGCGGCCGTCGAGTCCGAGGAAGAAGGGCGCCATCGACGCCTCCCAGCGCGCGGCGACGTCGGACTGTGCGAGGTAGGCCTGCGCGGCGGCGTCGTCGTCCGTCTCGTACGTGCCGACGAGGAGGCCGCCGCCGAGGTGGAAGATCGAGTAGTTCCGACGTCCGGATGCCGCGATCTCGTCGAGCATCTCGGGCCAGACGGGGCTGTGGCGGGCCACGTACTCGTCCATCAGCTCGGGCTTGACGCGCAACGTGAAGCACACGCGCTGGCTCATCATCGAGTCGTCCTCCGTCGGGAATTGAATCGTTTCATCCTAAGCACGGATCCGCGCCGAGGGCAAGGAGGTCGGCCGATCGACCGACCTCCCCGCCACCGCGCCTCAGACGCGCCGCGCGACCCAGTCCAGCTGCGCGCGCCGCTGGAAGGCGCCGCCGCCCTCGTGATCGTTGAACGGGTACACCTCGATCTCGCGCTCCTCGGACGCCCAGCTGTTGTACGCCGCGAAGACGGTCGAGGGCGGGCAGATGACATCCATCAGCGCGACCGAGAACAGCGCCGGCACGGGGGCGCGCCGCGCGAAGGTCACGCCGTCGAAGTAGCTCAGCGTGCGGTACGTGCGCTCCTCGGCTCCGCGGTGGGTCGCGAGGTAGGTGCCGATCTCCCGGTACGGCATGGCGTCGGTGATCGTCGTCGCGCGCGGGAAATCGCACAGGAACGGCACGTCGGGAAGCGCGCCCGCGATGCCGATGCCGCTCGCGGCGGCGAGCGCGGTCGCGGCGATCGTGATGCCGCCGCCCTGGCTGCCGCCCGTGACGAACAGCGGAACGTCCGGCACGAGCTCCCGGGCGGTCTCGACCGCGCGCAGCGCGTCGGCGAACACGCGGCGATAGTAGTAGGTGGCGGGATCCTCGATGCCCTGCGTCATCTTGCCGGGCGACGCCGGCGCCGAGCCATGGGGATCCGGCGTCGCGCCGGGCCGCGAGTGGTGCCAGCCCTGGCCGCGCGTGTCGACGAACAGGTGCGCGTATCCCGCGAGCGGCCACGGCCCCACCTCGTGTGCGAGGCCCCGGCCGCCGCTGTAGCCGTTGAACTCCACCACCACGGCGCGCGGCGCGACACCCACGGGCACGTGCCACCAGGCGCGGATCGGATCTCCCGCGAAGCCCGAGAACGTCACGTCGCTCGTCTCGACGAGCGACAGACCCGAGTCGACCCGCTCGATCCGGGGTTGCTGCGCGGCGGCGCGTGTCTCGGCGAGCGTCGTCTCCCAGAACGCGTCGAAGTCCGCGGGCTCGGGGACGTCGCCGCGATACTCGCGCAGCGTCTCGAGGGGCAGGTCGAACAGGGCCATGGATCCGCTCCTTCTGCGGCTCCACTGCCGCGCACGTCACGAACCTAGCGCGGCATGAGTCGTTTCAGCCGCAACCGCCGCTAACGTCGGTGGGAACGACCGAGGGAGCGGACAAGTGGGCGTGAGCATCCGCGACGTGGCGGCGCGAGCGGGAGTCTCGGTGGGCACGGTGTCGAACGTGCTGAACCGTCCCGAATCGGTGCCCGATGCGACGCGCGACCGCGTGCGCGCCGCAATCGCCGAGCTCGGCTACGTGCGCAACGACGCGGCCCGCCAGCTGCGCGCCGGCCGCTCGACGACCGTCGGCCTCGTCGTGCTCGATGCCCGTAACCCGTTCTTCACCGACGTCGCGCGCGGCGCCGACGACGCGGCCGCGGAGCACGGGCTGTCCGTGCTGATCGGCAACAGCGACGAGCGACCGGAGCGGGAGCTGCGCCTCCTGGCGCACTTCGAGGAGCAGCGCGCGCACGGACTGCTTATCTCCCCCATCGGTGACGACGTCACCCGGCTGCGCGAGCTGCGCGAGCGCGGCATCCCCGTCGTGCTCGTCGACCGCGCGGTGCCCGGCAGCGGCTTCTCGTCCGTCGCCGTCGACGACATCCACGGCGGCGAGCTCGCCGCGCACCACCTGCTGGAGCAGGGGCGGCGGCGCATCGCGTACGTCGGCGGTCCGGCCGAGCTGCGTCAGGTCGCCGACCGCGCGGAGGGGGCGCGGCGCGCGGTCGCGCGCGTGGCGGGCGCCTCGCTCGAGGTGCTCCCGGTCGCGTCCCTGACCGTGGCGGACGGACGGGAGGCGGGCGGTCGCCTCGCCGCTCTGGCCGCCTCCGATCGCCCCGACGCGGTGTTCGCCGCGAACGATCTGATCGCCCTCGGCGTGCTGCAGGCGCTCGTCCAGGCCGGCGTCGCCGTCCCGGACGATGTGGCGCTGATCGGCTACGACGACATCGACTTCGCCGCGGCCGCGGCCGTGCCGCTGTCATCCATCCGGCAGCCGAGCCGCACGATGGGCGCCACCGCGCTGGCGCTCCTCGTGGACGAGGCGGCGGATCCGTCGCTCGCGTCGCGCGAGGTGGTCTTCGAGCCCGAGCTCGTCGTGCGCGCCTCGACCGCCGGCTGACCGCGCTGCGCTCCCCGCCCTCAGCGCCGGTCGAGCCAGAGGTGCTCGGGCGGCACGAGGGCGTCCAGCTCCGCGAAGAGCTCCGCGGGCAGGTCGGCCGTGGCCGCGGCGACGTTCGACGCCGCGTGCGCGGGCGAGGACATGCCGACGACCGTCGTCGCGAACCGCGGGTCGCGCGTCGAGAACCGCACCGCGGCGATGTCCAGCGTGGTGCCGTAGCGGCGGCACACTCCGCGCATCCGCTCGATCGCATCGAGCGTCTGCGGGGACGCCGGGCCGTAGCCGTACTTCCCCGGCACGCGCACGGGGTCGGTGAGCGCGCCGCCGCCCAGCACGGCGGCATTGATGAGCCCCGCGCCCTCGGCCTCGGCACGCGCGAGCAGCCCGCCCGCCGAGCGGTCGGCGAGCGTCCAGCGGTTGTGCACGAGCAGCAGCTCGAACACGCCGAGCTCCCAGTAGCGCGACGTCACCCTGGTGTCGCCGCCCGCGAGCCCGATGTGCCCGATCTCCCCGCGCTCACGCGCCGCAACGAGCTGCTCCACCGCACCGCCCGGCGCCGTCATCGCGTCGAAGTCGTGGAACTCCGGATCGTGCAGGTGGACGACGGGCAGGGGCGCGATGCCGAGCCGCTCGGACGACTCCGCGAGCGAGCGTCGCACGCGCTCCCCCGAGTAGTCGCCGGCGAGGGGGTCGACCTTCGTGATGATCAGCGTGTGCGGGGGCAGGGCGCCGTACGCCGCGAGAGCCCTGCCGATGCGTCGCTCGCTCTCGCCCGCGCTGTAGCCGTTCGAGGTGTCGATCGTGCGGATGCCGCCATCCAGGGCCGCTTCGACGGTCGCGACCGCCTCGTCCTCCGAGACGTCCTCGCCGAACAGCTGCGGCATGGAGCCGAGCGGGGCGCCGCCGAGCGTCAGCGGCGTGACGAGCAGCCCGGTCGCGCCGAGCGGGTTGAGCGGAAGCGGCGTGCGTGAGTCGGACGACATGTGCTCCACCCTCTCAGATCGCCGCGCGCGACGAACTCACGCACCTCACGCCAGCGGGTCGGCCAGCAGCGCCTCGAACGCCGCCTCGGCGGCGCCGATCAGGAGCCGGTCGGCGCCGAGTCCGGCGGCGCACACCTCGAGGCGCTCGGCGGGGGCCGCGAGCGCCTGCTCGCGCACCAGGGCGAGCAGCCCCTCCGGGTCGTGGTCGCGCAGGATCGCGAGGAAGCCGCCGAGCACGATGACCGACGGGTTGAGCGCGTTGACGGCGTTCGCGAGGGCGGCGGACAGGATCCGCCGCTGCCTGTCGACCTCGTCCGTGACGACGGGGTCCGTCGCGTCCGCGAGAGCGCGGGCGAGCGCGGCGTCGTCGGCGGCCGGCAGCCCGACCGCCTCGAGCAGGCGCCCGCGGTTGACCTCGTCCTCGAGCACGCCCTGCGTCGTGCGTCGGTCCGCCTCGAGCAGGATGCCCGGGCGGCTCTGGCCCCATTCGCCCGCGTACCCCTCCGCCCCGCCGATCGCCATGCCGTGCAGGATGAGCCCGCCTCCGATGCCCGACGCGCCGCCGTTGAGGTAGATGACGTCGGCGTGGTCGCGCGCCGCGCCGAACAGGCGCTCGGCTCGCGCGCCGAGCGACGCGTCGTTGCCGATCATGAAGTTCAGCCCGGTCGCTTCGCCGAGCCGCCCCGCGATGTCCTCCTCGCGCCAGCCCAGATGCGGCGCGAGGCGCACGAGCCCGTCCGACGCCCGCACGAGTCCCGGCACGGCCGCGCCGCCGCCCACGATGCGGCACCCGCGCAGCGCGCCCGATCGCCAGCCGTCCACGATGCGCGCGACAGCGGCGACGACATCCGCGACGCTCGTGCCGACGCTCTCCCGCGTCCGCGCGCGCACGTGGCCGCCGAGCGTCACGGCGCCGATCTCGAGCGCGTCGATCTCGGGGTTGATCGCGATCGCGACCACGTCCTCGCTGGGCGCGACGATCGGGGACGGCCGGCCCACGCGGCGCGTCGGATCCGGATCCCGCTCCTCGACGAGGCCCGCGCCGACGAGCGTCGCGACGAGGTCCGACACGGTCGAGCGGTTCAGCCCGGTCTCGCCGGTGATCACGGCGCGCGAGCGCGGACCGGCGTAGTGCACCAGCCGGAGGACCGCGCCGAGGTTGGTCCTGCGCACGCCCTCGACGCTCGTGGCCCGTTCGTGCATGTCAGTCCTCGGTCTTCCGGCTCGGCTCACCACGCTACCGATCCGGACGCGCTCTCCCCGGCAGGCGCGCTCTCAGGCGGGCGCGTAAGTGAAGGACTCGACGGCCGCACGGCCCATGGGCGCTGCGCCATGGCTGGTCGCGAACACCCCGAGCCACAGTCCGAGGAAGCCGCCCGTGGCGATCGACGACAGCTGCCGCGTGTCCACGACACCCAGCGTGGCGTCGTCGGCGAGCAGCGCGCACTCGTGGCCGCGCACACGCACGCCGAGCCGCGCGGCGGGACCGGTCACGGCTGCGCCGAGCACCCGCTCCTCCCCGCCCCGGCGGTGCGTCGCGACCACGGCGAACTCCTCGCCGCGTCGCGTCACGGTGACCGTGGCATGGTCGCCCTCCGACTGGCGGACGACGAACCCGGCGCTCTCGCCGTCCGCGAGTTCCGAGAGCGCGAGCTGCGCCGCCGCGTCGACGTCCGCGTGCTGCTGCCGCACACCGGCGAACGCGACCGTGCCGGCATCCGCCAGCGTCTCGGCGCGCACAGGCAGGACGAGGGCGTCGCCCTTCGCCTCGGTGACGTCGCCCGGCAGGGCGCGCAGGGACGTCCAGCGGGCATCGCGCGGCGCGACGACGCCCGCCGTCCGGTCATCCGGCTGCCAGCTTCCAGCCGGCGGCTCCTCGCTCGCCCACGGCACGTCGGCCTGCCGGGGCAGCAGCCCAGCGCCCGGCGCGAAGACCGGCCAGCCGTCCTCCCAGGTCACGGGGCAGAGGAACGTCTCGCGCCCCAGCGGATAGTGGTGGCCGTCCGCGGCGCGCATCGCGAGCATGACCGCCTGCCACGAGCCGTCCGGCGCCTGCACCAAATCGGCGTGGCCGGCCCCGATGACGCCCGCGCCCCGTCCCAGGTGGCGGTGCGTGAACACCGGGTTGGCGCGGTTCCCCTCGTACGGGCCCGTGACGGCGTCGGCCCGCGCGACGCTCACGGCGTGGTGGTACTCGGTGCCGCCCTCGGCCGCCAGCAGGTAGTACTGCGCTCCGATGCGATACAGGTGCGGGCCCTCGGCCCATACGGCACCGCGCACGGCGCCGTTCCAGACGATGTGCTCCGGCCCGATCAGGGCGCGCTCTGCGGGCGAGTACTCGCGCACCCAGACCTCCGTCTGGTGGAAGTGCTCGGGGTCCGGCGCCAGTCGCGTGCCGTGCAGCCAGACGCGGCCGTCGTCGTCGATCAGCAGCGACGGGTCGATGCCGTCGACGTCCAGCCACACCGGGTCGCTCCAGGGACCGGCCGGATCCGTCGCCGTGACGAGGAAGTTGCCTCCGCGGGTGTCGTCGTTCTGGTCGACGAGCGTGCAGACGACCCAGAACAGCCCGTCATGGTGCCGGATCGTCGGGGCGTAGAGCCCGCCCGACGAGGCGATGCCCGCGTAGTCCAGCATGTCCGCGCGATCCACGACGTGACCGATGGTCTCCCACCGCACGAGGTCGCGCGAGCGCATGACCGGCAGGCCGGGGAGGTACTCGAAGGTCGACGTGACCAGGTAGTACCAGTCCCCCGCCCGGCAGACGGACGGATCCGGGTGGCACCCGGGCAGGATCGGGTTCGCGACGGAGACCACGGGATCGCTGCCCTCAGTCGACGCGGACCGCGACGATGCGGGCATCGTCGGGCGTCACCGCGTGCACGTCGCCCGTGAGAACGAGCACCGCGCGGGGCGTCGCGTCGCCGGGGATCACACGCGTGCCGCGCGCCTTCTCGTTCGAGATGACGCCGCCCGTCGTCTCCTCGGGGCTCGCGGCCTTCGCGGACGCCTCGGCGTGCGAGCCCACCCACACCTCGACCTCGCCGGGCTCGACGATGCGGGTGAGGCTTCGGTCGGTGAACGACAGGCGCTGGGTCGGCACGTCGAACACGACGCGGCGCGACTGGCCGGGCTCCAGCGCCACGCGGGCGTAGCCCAGCAGCTGGGCGACCGGGCGCGTGACCGAGCCGACCACGTCCCGGGCGTACAGCTGCACGACGTCCGTCGCGGCCACGTCGCCCGTGTTCGTCACCGTCACGGCGGCCTCGAATCGGCCGTCCGTCGGCGCGGCGGCGGCGACCTCGAGGTCGGCGTACGCGAACGACGTGTAGGTCAGGCCGAAGCCGAAGGGGCGCAGCGGGGTCGAGTCGGTCGACGTCACGTCGGAAGGACCGCCGAGCACCGGGTGCAGATAGCTGTACGGCGACGAGCCCGACGAGCGCGGCAGGCTGATCGGCAGGCGGCCCGAGGGCGCGGTGCGGCCCGTGATCACGTTGGCGATCGCGGGACCGCCCTCCTCCCCAGGGAAGAACGCCTGCAGCACGGCTGCGGGACGCGGCTGGTCGCCGTCGAGCGCCCACGAGACCGCGTACGGCCGACCGGTGAGCAGCACGAGCACGACCGGGGTGCCGGTCGCGACCACCGCCTCGACCAGCTCGCGCTGCACGCCGGGCAGGTCGAGCGACTCGACGTCGTTGCCCTCGCCCACCGTGCCGCGGCCGAACAGGCCCGCCTGGTCTCCGACCACGACGACGGCGACGTCCGCCCCCTGCGCGGCCGACACGGCCTCCGCGAAGCCCGAACGGTCGTCCCCCTCCACCTCGGCGCCCGCGGCGAAGACGATCTCGGCCTCCGGCAGGGCGGCGGCGAGCGCCTCGCGCACGGTCGGGATCTCGAAGCCGATCTCGTGATCCGGGTGGTGGGCGAGCACGTGGTTCGCGAAGGAGTAGCAGCCCTGCAGCGCGGCGGCACGATCGGCGTTGGGGCCGATCACGGCCACGCGCCGCGCGTCCGCCGCGAGCGGCAGCGCGCCGTCGTTGGCCAGCAGCACGACCGACTCCTCGGCCAGGCGCAGCGCGACGGCGCGGTGACGGGCGCTGTCGAGATCGATCTCGGCGGGCGCCTCGTCCTCGAAGGCGCCGGGCTCGAGCAGACCGAGCTCCTCCTTCTGCGTGAGGGCGCGGATCACCGCGCGATCGAGGTAGACCTCGTCCAGCTGTCCCGAGCGCACGCGCTCCACGAGAGGTGCGAGGTAGGCGTCGCCCGAGGGCAGCTCGACGTCGATGCCCGCCGTGAGCGCCTGCTCGGCGGCCTCACCGCGGTCGGCGGCCACCGCGTGCATGACCTCGAGGAAGGCGATCGCGAAGTAGTCCGCGACCACGACGCCGTCGAAGCCGAGCTTCTCGCGCAGCAGCGTCGTCAGCAGGTCGGCGTTGGACGCCACGGGAACGCCGTCGATCTCGGCGTAGCTGTTCATGACGCTCTTCACGCCACCGTCGCGGATCGCCATCTCGAACGGCGGCAGGAACACGTCCGCGACCTCGCGGGGCCCCGCGTGAACCGGCGCGTGGTTGCGGCCTGCGCGCGAGTTCGAGTAGCCGAGGAAGTGCTTGAGCGTGGCGTGCACGCCGGTCGACTGCAGGCCCTGGACGTACGCCGTGCCGACCGTGCCGACGAGGTACGGATCCTCCCCGATGCACTCGTCGACCCGACCCCAACGGGGGTCGCGGATCACGTCGAGCACGGGCGCGAGGCCCTGGTGGATGCCGAGGTCGCGCATCGACTCGCCGATCAGCGCGCCCATCTCCGCCACGAGCTCCGGATCGAACGACGCGCCCCAGGCCAGCGGCGTGGGGAAGGTCGCCGCCTTCCAGGCCGCGAGGCCGGTCAGGCACTCCTCGTGCACGAGCGCGGGGATGCCGAGACGCGTCTCGCGCTTGAGACGGCGCTGCTCGTTCCACAGCCAGGCCGCGCGCTCCGCCGGCTCGACCGGGCGCGTGCCGTACACGCGGGTGTACTGGCCGAGGCCGTCCTTCGTGATGTCGGCGAGCGTGCGGCCGTCCTTCGCCGTGCCCATCTCGTCCGCCATCGGGGCGACGACCTCGCCGCCCTGGTCGAGCCAGTAGCCGACGATCTGCGCGGCCTTCTCCTCGAGCGTCATCTCGGCCAGCAGCGCGCGCACGCGCTCGGAGGCCTCGGGGAACGCGGGCGCGGCGCTGCGGACAGGGGTGTCAAGGGACATGGATGTCTCCAAAAGAAGGGGGTGGTGCGGACCGAGCGGTGCGGCTCAGCCCTTGACGGCGCCCGTGAGCCCGCCCACGATGCGGCGCTCGAAGAGGCTGAAGAAGATCAGTGCGGGCAGCATCGACAGCGACGTGTACGCCAGGATCATCGCCGCGTCGGACGCGTATTGCGACGTCGCCGCATTCTGCACGGCGAGGGGCAGCGTGTACTTGTCCGATCCGAGCAGGAACAGCGGCAGCAGGTACCCGTTCCACGAGCCGACGAACGCCAGGATGCCCGTGGTGACCACTCCGGGCAGACTGAGCGGCAGCACCATGCGGAAGAAGAACCCGAGGCGCCCCGTGCCGTCGATCGCCGCGGCCTCCTCGAGCTCCATCGGGATCGCCTTCAGGAAGGGCACGAGGATGATGATGGTCGTCGGCAGGGCGAAGGCGATCTGAGGCAGGATCAGACCGAGGTGGGTGTTCACCAGTCCGAGCGAGCGCACCATGATGTACAGCGGCGTGATCGCCACGGTGATGGGGAACATCAGGCCGGCCGCGAACAGCGAGTACATCTGGGCCTTGCCGGTGAAGTTGTAGCGCGCCATCACGTAGCTGGCCATCAGGCCGAGGGCGACCGTGCCGAGTGCCGTGCCGAGGCCGACGATGAGCGAGTTGATGAGCGCGGGCCAGAAGTTCGATCCGGTGAGGACGTTGATGTAGTTGTCCGGGTTCCACGGGTTGGGGAAACCCGCGGGGTCGGTCGTGAACTGCGCGTTGTCTCGGAAGCCGCCGATGATGACGTAGAGCACCGGCGTGATGCAGATCGTGACGAGGACGATCGCCGCGAGGTAGACGCCGGGGCTGCCCCACTTGACGTGCTCCTTGGGCTTGAGCGTGCGCTTGTTCACCGGGGTGATGGCGACGGAGGTATTCAGGCTCACTTCTCGTCCTTTCCGGGGCCGTCGGTCAGCGCGCCGGCGATGTCGCGACGCAGCACGAAGCGCTGATAGATGAGACCGACGGTGAGGGAGATGAGGAACAGAAGCACCGCCACGGCCGAGCCGAACCCGTACTCCCCCGAAAGGTGACCCTCGGTGTACATGTAGAACGCCATCGTGTGCACGCCCGCGCTCGGCGCGATGCGGCCCCAGACGATGAAAACGAGGTCGAACAGCTGCAGTGAGCCGATGATCGACAGGAAGGCCCAGATCCGGATGGTGGGTCCCAGCAGCGGAAGCGTGATGCTCCACTGCATCTTCCAGAAGCTCGCACCGTCGATAGCCGCCGCCTCGTAGAGCTCCTCCGGGATCGACTGCATGCCCGCGAGCATGAGGATCACCGCGAAGCCGATGTACTTCCAGGTGATGATGATCATCAGGGACCAGAAGGCGATGCTGGGGTCGGACAGCCAGGAGATGTCGAGCCCGAACAGCTGGTTGATGGCACCCGTGTCTTGCATGAGCATGCTCCACGCAAGACCCACCACGACCTCGCTGATCACGTAGGGGACGAAGATCATGATGCGGATGAAGGAGCGACCCTTGATCTTCTGATTCATGACCAGCGCGAACAGGATCGCGAGCGGGCCCTGCAGGAGGATCGAGGCGATGACGACGCCGAAGTTGTGGCCGACAGCGTCGCGGAACTCGGGGTCCTCGAGGATCCACAGGTAGTTCTGCAGCCCGTTCCATTCGAGCGCGCCCACACCGTCCCACTTGAAGAAGCTGTAGAAGGCGCCGAGGAAGACGGGGAAGATGACGAAGGCGACGAAGAGGAGGATCGCCGGTCCGGAGAGGAGAGCGATCTCACCCCTCTTGCGCCAGTCCGTGCGTCGGCGGCGCGCCGGCGGGCCCGACGCCTCGCCTCGCGCGACCGGGGCCGAGGTCGAGGCCGTCCTCCCCGCCGCGGGAGCGGTCTGAGTCGTGCTCATGTTCTGTGAAACCCGTCCTTGAGTCGTGGTTCGGGACGTCGTGTCCGGGTCGGCCCGCTCTCGCGGGCCGACCCGGAACACGAGTTGTCAGTCGCGCTCGGCGGCCTTGGCGACGTCGTCGATCACGGCCTGAGCGGAGCCGTCACCGGCGAACATCTTCACGACGCCGTCGTTGAGGGCGGTGCCGACGTTCTGACCGAGCAGCGTGTCGAGCCACATGGCCATGTACGGCGACTCCTGGTATGCCGCGAGGAAGGTGTTCTCGACCTCACCCTTCACGGCCTTCTGCGCCTCGGTGGAGGCCGGGACGGCGGAGTACGCCTTCGCGTACTTGTCCTGCCACTCGGGCGACGCGATGAAGTTCAGGAAGTCCTCGCAGGACGACGGCGAGTCGACCGAGCAGGAGAATCCGTCGACGCCGCCCATCATCGCGGCCGGGTCGCCCTCGCCGCCCTCCACGGCCGGGAAGGGGAACCAGCCCAGGTCGGGCAGCGGCTTCTTGTCCGGTGTCAGATCGGCGATCACGCCCACGTTCCAGCCGCCCATGACCTCCATGGCGGCCTTGTGGTTGGCGATGAGGCCGGCCGACGAGTTCGCGACGCTCTGCGCCGGCGTCGTCAGGAAGCCCTGGTTGAAGGGCTCGGTGCCGATGAACTCCTCGAGCTGCTCGGCGGCCTCCAGCCAGCACGGGTCGCTGAAGTCCTTGGTCGTGGCGATGTTGAGCAGCGTGTCCTCGCTGCAGGAGCGCAGGGCGAACCAGTAGTACCAGTGCGCGGCGGGCCATGCATCCTTCGCGCCCACGGCGATCGGGTCGATGCCGGCTTCCTTGAGCTTGTCGACGGCTTCGTTGAGCTCGTCGATCGTCGTGGGCGTCTCGGTGATGCCGGCCTGCTCGAACAGGTCCTTGCTGTAGAAGACACCGCCGGGAAGCACCGCGGTGGGGACTCCGTAGATCTTGCCCTCGACCGAGAACGCGGCGAACGGGGCGTCGCCGTAGTCGGCCTTGACGTCGTCGCTGACGAGGTCGGTGAGGTCCTTCACCATGCCCGCCTTCACCACGTCGGCCAGCTTGCCGCCGCCGCGCGCCATGAAGATGTCGGGCATCTCCTTCGACTGGACGGCGGTCTGCAGCTTGCCGTCCATCTGCTCGTTCTGGATGTCCTCGATCTTGAAGGTGACCTCGGGGTGCTCCTCCGTGTAGGCGGCGGTCGCCTCACGCCAGTAAGCCTGTCCCGGACCGGTGGTCGAGTTCTGCCAGATCGTCAGAACGCTGGGCTCGCCCTCGCCGCCGCCGTTGCTCTCGCCACCGGACGGGGCCGTGCTCGTGGTGCAGCCGGCCAAAGCCAGGGTGACGACTGCGGCCGCAGCCGCGCCGGCGGCCCATGCCTTGCGAACGCTCATGAGCGTTTCTCCTCTTCGTTGAGTAAGGGACGACCCGCCCGACGGTGTTGTCGGGTCCTCCAGGCGCGTCGGAGACCACGATGACATTTGTTTCCGGTTCCGTCAAACGTTATCGATAACGTTTTCGACGCGGTACGCTGACAGCACCCTGCGAGGAGGCCCGGCTCCGCTGCGCGACCGCCGCGAGCCCTCCCCGGGGTTCACGGCAAGGGGAGTAGACAGTGAGCGTGATCCTCGGAGAGCAGACGCCGTCTCGGCGCGTCACGATCAAGGACGTCGCGATCGCGGCCGGCGTCTCGGTCGCCACGGTCTCGAAGGTGGTCAACGGACGGGACGGGATCGCGGCCGCGACGAGCGCTCGCGTGCTGGGGATCGTCGACCAGCTCGGCTACGAGACCTCGCTGATCGCGTCGTCCATGCGCAAGCAGCGCACGCAGGTGATCGGCGTCCTCGTCGCGGAGTTCGAGCCGTTCGCGCTGCAGCTGCTCGAGGGCATCTCCTCGGCCCTGCAGGAGACGCCGTACGACATCCTCGCCTATGCCGGCAGCGTCTCACTCGGCGAGCACGCGGGCTGGGAGCGGCGCTCGCTCTCGAGGCTCGGCGGCACGCTCGTCGACGGCGCGATCATCGTGACCCCCACGGTCGCGATCGACGACGCCTCGGTGCCCGTCGTCGCGCTCGACCCGCACACGGGTCCGACGGGTCCCGCGGTCATCGACACCGACAACGTCGGCGGCGCGCGGACGGCCACCGAGCATCTCATCGCGCTCGGCCATCGGCGGATCGCACACCTGCGGGGCCGCACGGACCTCGTCTCCGCGCAGCAGCGCGAGGCCGGCTACCGCGACGCGCTCGCGGCGGCGGGCATCCCTGTCGACGAGGGCCTGATCCTGGACGGCGGGTACCGGGCCGCGATGGCGACCGCGGCCGCCGACGCGATGCTGAGCCGCGACGACCGCCCGACCGCGGTCTTCGCCGCCAACGACGTCACCGCCCTGGAGGTCGTCCGCGTCGCGACGGCGCGCGGGCTGCGCGTGCCCGACGACCTGTCCGTCGTCGGCTTCGACGACCTGCCCACCGCCGCGGCCGGCAGGCCGGGCCTCACGACCATCCGGCAGCCGCTCCTCGAGATGGGCGCCTCGGCCGTGCACCTGCTGCTGTCGATGCTGGGCGGCGGGCCCAGCGAGCACATCCGCATGCCCACCGAGCTCGTCGTGCGCGACTCGACGCGCGCGGCGGAGCGCTCGTGAACCCGCGCGTCGGATCCGTCGTCGTCGCGCTCACCGACGCCACGGGCGCGCCGCTCGCCCATCGGGACGTCGTCGTCGAGCAGGTGCGGCACGCGTTCGGCTTCGGCAACATCGGCTTCGAGCTCGTGCCCCACGCGAACGGCGAGGCCGACCTGACGGCGCTCGCGAACGACTGGCTCGCGCTGTTCGACACCGCAACGCTGCCCTTCTACTGGGGTCAGTTCGAGCCCGAGCGGGGTCACCCGCGCACCGCCCGTCTGCTCGCCGCCGCCCGCTGGTTCACCGAGCGCGGCGTGCGCGTGAAGGGCCACCCGCTCGTGTGGCACACGGTCAAGGCCACCTGGCTCGACGCACTGCCCTCGGACGAGGTGGAGCGCGTGGTGCGCGCGCGGATCGCCCGCGAGGCGACCGACTTCGCGGGCCTTGTCGACACGTGGGACGCCATCAACGAGGTGGCGATCATGCCGGACTTCGTCAACGAGCCGGACGGCGTGCCCAACGCCGTGTCCCGCCTCGCCCGCGAGCTCGGCCGTACGGGCATTGTGCGGCTCGCGTTCGACACCGCCCGGGCGGCGAACCCGGATGCGACGCTGCTGATCAACGACTTCGACCTGTCGGAGCGCTACGAGCGCGTGATCGCCGACGCGCTGGATGCCGGCGTCCGCATCGACGCGATCGGCCTCCAGACGCACATGCACCAGGGGTTCCGCGGCGAGGAGCAGCTCCTGGAGATCGCGGATCGCTTCGCGCGCTTCGGTCTGCCCCTGCACTTCACCGAGACGAGCCTCGTGTCGGGAGACCTGATGCCGCCCGAGATCGAGGATCTGAACGACTTCGTGGTCGACTCCTGGCCCTCGACGCCCGAGGGCGAGGAGCGGCAGGCCGACGAGATCGAGCGGCTCTATCGCACGCTGGCGGGGCATCCCGCGGTCGAGGCGATCACCTACTGGGGCATCACGGATGCCGGAGCATGGCTCGGAGCCCCGATCGGGCTGCTGCGTGCGGACGGGAGCCGGAAGCCCGCCTACGACCGCCTGCACGCGCTCATCCGCGGCGAGTGGTGGCTGGCGCCGAGCACGCTGCGCACCGACGCCGAGGGTCGCGTGCGCATCGAGGGATGGAAGGGCGACTACCGGGTCTCGGCGGGCGACGTCTCCCGCGATGTCACGATCTGACCCCCGATAGCCTGGGCGGATGCCCGAACTGTCCGCCTTGGCGTGGAGCGCGCTCGCGGTCGGCGCGGTCGCGGTCGGGGTGTCGAAGACCGCGCTGCCCGGAGTCAACACGCTCGCCATCGCGCTGTTCGCGGCGGTCCTTCCGGCACGGGCCTCGACGGGAGCGCTGCTCCTGCTGCTGATCGTGGGCGACGCGTTCGCGCTCTGGGTGCACCGCCGCCACGCCCGCCTGCGCGCCCTGCTGCCGCTCATCCCCGCCGTGCTGGCGGGCCTCGTCCTGGGGTCGGTGTTCCTCGCCTTCGCCTCGGACACGGGCACGCGCCGCGTGATCGGCGCGATCCTGCTGCTCGTGATCGGCGTGACGCTGTGGCGACGACGGCGAGCCGCGGCCGAGGAGGCGCAGACCGGCCGGATCGCAGCCGCCGCCTACGGCACGCTCGGCGGGTTCACCACGATGGTGGCGAACGCGGGCGGCCCGGTCATGACCATGTACTTCCTCGCGGCGAAGTTCCCCATGCGGGCGTTCCTGGGCACGACCGCGTGGTTCTTCGCGGGCATCAACCTCGCGAAGCTGCCGTTCTCGATCGGGCTCGGCATCATCGACGTCCCGACGGTCCTGATGGATCTGCTGCTCGTGCCGGGCGTCGTGGCCGGCGCCTTCATCGGGCGCGCGCTTCTGGACAGGATGGATCAGCGCACGTTCGAGCGCATCGTGATCGTGCTGACGATCGCCGGGGCGCTGTACCTGCTGCTCGGCTGATCAGCAGCCGACGGGAAGCGTGAAGCGCCATCCGGCGGCCAGGCGCTCGGCGAGGACGATCTCGACCGCCGCGACCGTGCCGCTCCGGTCGCCGCCGCCGTCGTGCGCGAGCACCAGCTCTCCGGGCCGCATCGCCTCGCGCAGGCGCGCCGTGAGGACCCCGACGTCCTGCGTCTCCCAGTCGCGGATCGTGTTGGTCACGGCGAGCGGGCGCATGCCCAGGTCCGCCCCCACCTCGGCGGTCACGCCCCAGCTGCCGTTCGGCGCGCGCCAGAACGGGACGGGCACGGGGCCGACGACCTCGCGGATGAGACGCAGGTTCTCCTGCAGATCGGCGCGCACGCGATCGGCCGCCCAGTCGCCCATGTCGGCGAAGGACGTCGAGTGATTGCACAGCACGTGCCCCTCGGCGACCGTGCGCCGCAGGAGGTCCGCGCCGCCCGGTCGCAGGATGCACTCCCCCACGACCGCGAACACCGCGCGGATTCCGTGCGCGCGCAGCAGATCGAGCAGCCGCGGGGTCGCGCGCGGGTCGGGGCCGTCGTCGAACGTGAGCGCCGCGACGAGCCCCGTGCCGTGCGCGCGGCGGACGTGCGCGGGCGCGGCGGGCGATGTGCTCGGGGACATGGCTCGACGTTAGCGGGACGCGGCCGCGCGGGTCGCTCGTGTCGCGTTGCGGGCCACGTCGACGGATGATATGTTCGCTACCGCAACAATTCACCGACGACGCTGAAAGCGGGTCTGCACACCATGTCGCTCACGCCCACCAAGGACGACAAGTTCTCCTTCGGCCTCTGGACCATCGGCTACACCGGCGCCGACCCGTTCGGCGGCCCGACCCGCCCCGCGCTCGACGTGGTGCACGCGGTCGAGAAGCTCGCCGAGCTCGGCGCCTACGGCCTGACGTTCCACGACGACGATCTGTTCGCCTTCGGCTCGACGGACGCCGAGCGCCAGACGCAGATCGACCGCCTGAAGCAGGCGCTGTCCGACACGGGGCTCGTCGTCCCGATGGCGACGACCAATCTCTTCAGCGCCCCGGTGTTCAAGGACGGCGGCCTGACGTCGAACGACCGCGACGTCCGTCGCTTCGCGCTGCGCAAGCTGCTGCGCAACCTCGACCTCGCCGCCGAACTCGGCGCGCAGACGTACGTCGCGTGGGGCGGCCGGGAGGGTGCCGAGTACGACTCGGCCAAGGACGTCCGCGTCGCGCTCGAGCGCTACAAGGAGGCCTTCAACTTCCTCGGTCAGTACGTCCTGGACAAGGGCTACGACATCCGCTTCGCGATCGAGCCGAAGCCCAACGAGCCCCGCGGCGACATCCTGCTGCCGACCGTCGGCCACGCGCTCGCGTTCATCAACGAGCTCGACCACCCCGAGCTCGTGGGCCTGAACCCGGAGGTCGGCCACGAGCAGATGGCGGGCCTGAACTTCCAGGCGGGCATCGCCCAGGCGCTGTGGCACGGCAAGCTCTACCACATCGACCTCAACGGCCAGCGCGGCATCAAGTACGACCAGGACCTCGTGTTCGGACACGGCGACCTGCACAACGCGTTCGCGCTCGTCGACCTGCTGGAGAACGGCGGCCCGAACGGCGGCCCCGCCTACGACGGCCCGCGTCACTTCGACTACAAGCCCTCGCGCACCGAGGACGAGACGGGCGTGTGGGAGTCGGCGCAGGCGAACATGCGCACGTACCTGCTGCTCAAGGAGCGGGCCCAGGCGTTCCGCGCCGACCCCGAGGTGCAGGAGGCGCTGAAGGCCGCCCGCGTCGACGAGCTCGCCGTGCCCACCCTGAACGAGGGCGAGACGGTCGCCGACCTCGTCGCCGACCGCTCGGCGTTCGAGGACTTCGACGCCGACGCCTACTTCGGCGGCAAGGGCTTCGGCTTCGTGCGCCTGCAGCAGCTCGCGACCGAGCACCTGCTCGGCGCGCGCGGCTGACATGTCGCAGGACTCGGTCACGGCCGAGCGCCGGCTGGTCGCGGGCGTCGACTCGTCGACGCAGAGCTGCAAGGTCGTCGTCCGCGACCTCGACTCGGGTGAGGTCGTCCGCGCCGGGCGGGCGACCCACCCGGAGGGCACCGAGGTCGATCCGGCCGCGTGGTGGGACGCGCTCCGCAGCGCCGTCGCCGAGGCCGGTGGTCTCGCGGACGTGGCGGCGATCTCCGTCGGCGGCCAGCAGCACGGCATGGTCGCGCTGGACGTCGACGGCCGCGTCATCCGCCCCGCCCTGCTGTGGAACGACACCCGTTCGGCGGGGGCCGCGGCCGACCTCACGGCCGAGGTCGGCGCCGAGGAGTTCGCGCGCCGCACGGGCGTCGTGCCCGTCGCGTCCTTCACCGCCACCAAGCTGCGCTGGCTCGCCGACGCCGAGCCCGCCAACGCCGCTCGCGTGGCGGCCGTGGCGCTGCCCCACGACTGGCTGACCTGGCGCCTGCGCGGCTACGGCCCCGCCGGGGCGTCGCCGCTCGGTCCGGTTCTCGACGAGCTCGTGACCGACCGCTCGGACGCCAGCGGCACGGCCTACTTCGACGCGGCGTCCGGCACCTATGACCGCGAGCTGCTCTCGCTCGCGCTCCGTCGCGACGCGAGCGAGATCGTCCTGCCTCGCGTGCTCGGCCCGTCCCAGTCCGTCACTGGCGGATCCGGATCGCTCGCGGACGGTCTCGTGATCGCGCCCGGCTGCGGCGACAACGCCGGGGCGGCGCTCGGTCTCGGCGCTGCGTCGGGTGACGTCGTGGTGTCGATCGGCACGTCCGGCACGGTGTTCGCCGTGACGGATGCGCCGGTGCACGATGCGAGCGGGGCCGTCGCGGGCTTCGCCGACGCGTCGGGCCTGTATCTGCCGCTCGTCGCCACACTCAACGCGGCGCGCGTGCTCGACCAGATCGCCCGCCTGCTCG
This sequence comes from Microbacterium sp. JZ31, assembly GCF_016805985.1. Classification (NCBI taxonomy): domain Bacteria; kingdom Bacillati; phylum Actinomycetota; class Actinomycetes; order Micrococcales; family Microbacteriaceae; genus Microbacterium; species Microbacterium sp. JZ31. Next base: position 937,898 of record NZ_CP017661.1, on the reverse strand, counting down.
GCGTCGACCACGGAGAGCTCGGTCGCCTCGCGCTCGCCGCCGAGCCCGGGGCGGCGGGCCTCGTGCTGCAGCCCTACTTCGAGGGCGAGCGCACGCCGAACCTGCCGGACGCGACCGCGACGCTGTTCGGCATGACGCTCGCCTCGACGACGCGCGAGAACCTCGCGCGCGCCGCGCTGGAGGGCATGCTCTCGGGCCTCGCCGACGGCCTCGACGCCGTGCGATCGCACGGCGTGACGGCGGAGCGGATCCTGCTGGTGGGCGGCGCGGCCCAGAACCCGGCGGTCGCCGCGATCGCCGCTCAGGTGTTCGACGCGCCGGTCGTGGTCCCGGTGCCCGGCGAGTACGTGGCGGCGGGCGCCGCGGTGCAGGCGGCCTGGGCCCTGACCGGCGAACGTCCGGACTGGCCCGTGTCGCTCTCGGCGGAGCCCGCCCCCGACACGCGCGCGGTGATCCGCGAGCAGTACGCGGCGCGCCGCTGATCCGCGGCGAGCGGGCCATACGAGAAGCCGTCCCGGGGGTCCGCTCCCCGGGGCGGCTTCGTCGCGCCACCCGGGGGCCGGCGCCCCGCCGGCGCCCGCGGGCGCGGGACCGATCGCGAGCCGGGGGTCCGCACAGCGGACGCGTCACCGGATCGCGGCGGTCACGTCCTCGACGAAGCGCGCGTAGTCGTCCGGACCGTCCGCGGGGGCGACCGCCCGCAGCACGACCTCGTCGACGGCGTCGAGGTACGCGGCGACGCGCTCGTGCGCCTCGCCGGGCCGGATGACGGTGTCGAGCGGCCCGAAGCCGAGCCGGGCGAAGTTCGCCGCATACGACGGGATCCGGCCGTAGCGTCCGGCTTCCTCCTCGAGCCGCGGCAGCGCCGCCGCGTCCGCCGCTGTGCGCACGTAAAGCGCGACGCGGCCTCGGGCGTCCGTCGCGTGGTGCTCCGCGGCCTGCGCCGACGCCGCGTCGGGCGTCAGCCAGTTCAGCACGACGCCGTCGGCGCGCTCGGCCGCGAGTCGGCGCATCTTCGGTCCCAGCGCCCCGAGCACGACGTCGGTCACTCCCCCCGCGCGCAGCCCGTCGATCGCGTCGCGCATCAGCCGGAGCACGCCGCCGCGCGCCGCTCCCGACCCCACGCCGAGCGTCAGCCGGTCCGCCGGCAGCGTGAGCCGCGCGAGGTCGTCCCGCAGCTCCGCGACGGGCCTGCGGTCGACGGGGATCACGCCGGTCGCGATCCGGATCGCCGAGGTGACCTCCGCCGCGGCGGCCACGACCTCGAGCGCGTTGTGCCCCGGCGTCTCGTTGACCCACAGGGCGCCGAGCCCCGCGGCCTCGATGAGCGGAGCGATGCGCCGAGCCGCGTCGGGCCCGGCGGACGCGGCGATGCCGACGGAGACGCGCTGCAGATCCATGCTCCGATCCTGTCACCCGTGTCGGCGGCCGGCGCTAGCGTGAGCTCGTGGAACTCACCGCGACCGAGGCCCGGCGGCTGCGCCACGCCGCCCAGCTGCTCGGCGGATCGGACCTCTCCCCCACCGAGGTCGTCACCCGGGCGGTCGCCCTGCAGGGGCAGGATCTGCCGGGCGTGCTGCGGGCGATCGCGATCCGCTCGCGCCCCGGCACGACGCTCGACGACGTGCGGGCGGCGTTCGACGCCGGCGAGCTCGTGCGCTCCTGGCCCATGCGCGGCACGCTGTTCGCCACGACGCCCGCGCATCTCGCGGCGATCCTGCACCACACGGGCGAGCGCACGCGACGCTCTACCGCGCGGCGGCGCGAGCAGCTCGAGCTCGGGGAGGCGGTGATCGGCCGGGCCCGCGGCGTCCTGCTCGACGCGCTGCAGGATCGTCCGCGCACGCGTGCCGAGGCGCTCGCGCTGTGGCAGGAGGCGGGCATCCCGACCGACGCGGGGCGCGGCTACCACCTGCTGTTCCACCTCTCGGTCGAGGGGCTGGTCCACTGGGGCCCGTTCGCCGGAACGGACCAGCAGCTCGTACCGACGGGTGAGACCGAGGCGGATCCGGACGACCTCGTCCGCGTGGTGCGCGGCTACATCCGGGCCCGCGGCCCGGTGACGGCGGACGACGCCGCGTGGTGGCTCAAGCTGCCGAAGACGCTCGTACGCCAGGTCGCCGCCCGGATCGAGGACCTGACGGTCGTGACCGTCGAAGGCGTCCCCGCCTGGGTGATCGGCGAGCCGGACGTCCCGCAGCCGTCGGGCGTCACGCTCGTGCCGGCGTTCGACGAGTGGATCCTCGGCTACGCCGACCGGTCGCTCGTCGCGACGCCCGAGATGCTCGCCGCGCAGGTGCCGGGCAACAACGGCGTCTTCCGCCCCGCGGTGCTCGTCGACGGCGTCGTGGTGGGCACGTGGCGCGTGCCGCCCCGCTCGGCGAAGGCGCCGCGCGCGCCGGAGGCCGAGCTCGTCGAGCGCACGAGCGCCGCCACCCGGAAGGCGATCGACCGGGCCCTCGCCGCCTGGCCGCATGCGTGAGCCGCGCGACCAGGGCGCACGCGTGGGTCACAGCACCGATTGGCCGATCGGGCCGGGGTTGCACGCGATCTCCCAGCGGTAGCCGTCCGGATCCGCGAAGTACCCCGAGTACCCGCCCCACTCGCGCCTGCGCGGCTCGGCGACGATCTCCGCACCCGCCGCGCGGGCCTCTGCCAGCACGGCGTCGACCGCTTCCTCGTCCGGCAGGTTGTGCGCGAGGGTGACGGGCGGCGTGCCGCCCGTCACGACGGGGCCGATCTCGTGCTCGGCGGCCATCCGGTCCCACAGCGACAGGATGAGCCGCTCCCCCATCCGCAGCATGAGCACCTCCCCGGCGACATGCATCTCGGGCTCCCAGCCGAGGCCGTCCGCGTAGAACCTCCGGCTGGCCTCGACGTCCGCCACCACGAGCGTGATGAAGCTGATCCGCTGTTCCATGACGGCATCGTGGCACGCCCGGCGGACACGGCGAAGCCCCGGGAGCCGACGGCTCCCGGGGCTTCGAGGTTTCGCGTCTGTCAGGCCGCGATCGCGAGCGATGCCGCCTCGACGATCAGCTGATCGTCGCGCGCGTCCACCCGCACGGACCCGCCGTCCGCGAGCGCTCCCGTCACGAACAGGTCGGCGATCCGGTCGTCGACCTCGCGCTGGATCAGCCGGCGCAGCGGGCGCGCGCCGTACTCGGGCTCGTAGCCGCGCTCGGCGAGCCAGTCGATCGCGGCGGGCGTGACGTCGAGGGCGACCTCCCGCGCGTCCAGCCGCGCGCGCGTCGCGCCCAGCATGAGCGAGACGATATCGTGCAGCTGCTCCTTCTCGAGCTTGCGGAACAGCACGATCTCGTCGATCCGGTTCAGGAACTCCGGCCGCATCGACTCGCGCAGCCGCCCCATCACCCGGGCGCGCAGGTCCTCGTCGTCGAACTCGCGGCCGCCCGACGTGAAGCCGATGGCGCCCGCACGCGAGGCGAGGAACTCCGATCCGAGGTTCGAGGTCATGACGATCACGGTGTTGCGGAAGTCCACCGTGCGGCCCTGGCCGTCGGTCAGGCGCCCGTCGTCGAGCACCTGCAGCAGCAGGTTGAACACGTCGGGGTGCGCCTTCTCGATCTCGTCGAACAGCACGATCGAGTACGGGTTGCGACGCACGCGCTCGGTGAGCTGGCCGGCCTCGTCGTAGCCGACGTATCCCGGAGGGGCGCCGACCAGACGAGCGACCGTGTGCCGCTCGCCGAACTCGCTCATGTCGAACCGGACGATCGCGCCCTCGTCGTCGAACAGGCTCGACGCGAGCGCCTTCGCCAGCTCGGTCTTCCCCACGCCGGTCGGGCCGAGGAACAGGAAGGATCCGACCGGGCGGCGGGCGTCGCCCATGCCCGTGCGACTGCGGCGCACGGCCTTGGCGACCGCCGTCACGGCGTCGTCCTGCCCGATCACGCGCCCGTGCAGCTCGTCCTCCAGCGTGGCCAGACGCTCGCGCTCGGACTCGGTCAGGCGCGCGACGGGGATGCCCGTGGCGCGGCTCACCACCGCCGCGATCTCGGGCTCGTCGACGACCGCGGACCCCGCGGATGCGGTGGCGGTCGCCTCCTCGATGCGGCGCTGGACGTCGGCGATCTCGTCGCGCAGGCGCGACGCCTCCTCGTAGCGCTCCGCCGCCACGGCCGAGTTCTTCTCGGACTCGAGCGTGCCGAGGCGCTCCATGAGCGCGCTCACGTCGGCCGGGGCGCCGAGACGCAGCCGCAGGCGGGCACCGGCCTGGTCGATCAGGTCGATCGCCTTGTCGGGAAGCACGCGCTCCGTCAGGTACCGGTCGCTCAGCTCCACCGCGGCGCGCAGCGCCTCGTCCGTGTAGGTCAGGCGGTGGTGCTCCTCGTACGCCGCGCGCAGACCGCGCAGGATCTCGATCGCGTCCGCCACGGAGGGCTCGCCCACCCGCACGGGCTGGAAGCGCCGCTCGAGCGCGGCGTCCTTCTCGATCGTGCGGTACTCCTTGAGCGTCGTCGCGCCGACGAGGTGCAGCTCACCACGCGCCAGGCGGGGCTTCAGGATGTTGCCCGCGTCCATGGCGCCCTCGCCGCCGCCGCCCGCACCGACCACCGTGTGGATCTCGTCGATGAACAGGATGACCTCGTCCTTGCGCTCCGCGACCTCTTCGACGGTCTTCGTCAGGCGCTCCTCGAAGTCGCCGCGGTAGCGCGTGCCGGCCAGCATGGCCGCGAGGTCGAGGGAGATCACGCTTTTGTCGCGCAGCTGCTCGGGCACGTCGCCCGCCACGATCGCGCGCGCCAGCCCCTCGACGACGGCGGTCTTGCCAACGCCGGCCTCGCCGACGAGCACGGGGTTGTTCTTCGTGCGGCGCGAGAGGATCTCGATCGTCTGCTCGATCTCCGACGCGCGCCCGATCACCGGGTCGAGCAGGCCGTCGCGGGCCCGCTGCGTGAGGTCGGTGCCGTAGGTCTCCAGCATGCCTCCGCCCTGCGGCGCCGCGGACGGCGCCTCGGCGCTCTCCGGGGCGACGGTCTCGCGGATGCCCTGCGTGAGCGCCTCCGCCGTGATGCCGGCGGTCGACAGGATCTGCCCCGCCGGGGTGTCCTGCGCCAGCACGAGCGCGAAGAAGACGTGCTCGGGGTCGATGTAGGTCGAGCCCGACGAGCGGGCGACCTGGAACGCATGGAACAGGGCGCGCTGGACCGCGGGGGTGATGACGGCCCCCTCGGCGTCGACGGCGGAGCCGGCCTGCGGCAGGCGCTGCTCGGCTGCGGCGGCGACGGCGGGGGCGTCCGCGCCGATGCGCGAGATGGCCGACGACACCGCGCGGTCCTCCGTGAGGACGTGCAGCACGTGCAGCGCGTCGAGCTCGTGCTGGCCCCGGCCGAGCGCGAAGCGGCCGGCGCGCTGCAGCAGGTCCTGCGTGCGCGCGCTGAGGTAGCGGCTCAGGTCGACCGAGCGCGCCGCGCGGGCACGCTCGCCCTGCAGGTAGCGGGCGAGGAACTCGTCGAACGCGCTCGCGCCGAAGAAGTCGCCAGTCGATGGGGTGTCGGGCATCCCGGATCTCCTCCCGAAATGGATTCGCAAAGTTGCGTGCCGTCGCATCAAGTTTGGAACTTGAGTCAGGCTCTGTCAACTTAAACGCGACCCGGCCGCGGGTATTCCCGACCGCCCGCATTCGGTTCACGCCGGCCGGGCGGGCCCGTCGCGTCCGCCTATCCTGGACGCGTGCGCGAGTTCGGGCGGGGTGTGCGGACGCTGATCGCCGGCTTCGGCTGGTGGCGGCATCATCCGGGCGTGATGGCGGCGGGCCTCATCCCCGCCGCGATCGTGGGACTCGTGCTGGCGGGCGCGCTCGTCGGGCTCGGTTTCGCCCTGCCGGGCCTGCTCGAGGTGATCACGCCGTTCGCCGACACGTGGGACCCGCCGTGGGCGGATCTCCTGCGATGGCTGCTGGCGATCGCCCTGATGGGCGGCGCGATCGTGCTGGCGATCACCACCTTCGCCGCGCTCACCCTCGTGGTGGGCGAGCCGTTCTACGACCGGATCTGGCGCTCGGTCGAGCGCGACCTGGGCGGCTCCGTGCCGGACGCCCCGTATGGGATCGGCAGCTCGATCGGCGATGCTCTCGGACTGTTCGGCAAGGGCCTGCTCTCGGCGCTCTGCGCGGGCCTCGTGGCGCTCGTGCCGGTCGTCGGCGGCGTCGCGGGCGCCGTCATCGGGGCGCTGCTGAACGGCCGCGTGATCGCGGACGAGCTCGCATCGCGGGGACTCACCGCGCGCGGGCTCGACGCGAGCCGCCGCGCCGCGCTCCTGAAGGGCAGCCGGACGCGCGTCCTCGGCTTCGGCGTCGCCGTGCACGTGTGCTTCCTCGTGCCGGGCGCCGCGATCGTCGTGATGCCGGCGGCCGTCGCGGGGGCCGCGATCCTCGGCCGGCACCTCGCGGGCGAGCCGACCGCCGTCCCGGCGGCGGCGCCGACCTCGCGCTGACTCAGTCCTCGCGCGCGACCCCGCCGCTCGCGGCATCCTGCGCGTGCGCCTCGCGCGCGGCCAGGAACAGCAGGACGAGTCCCGCCACCGCGGGCAGGCCGAGCGCGACGGCCACGCCGACATGGGGGAACTCCCCCGAGAGAGCGCCGACCGCGACGGCCACGATCAGCAGCTGCGTCACGACGCCGCCCGAGCGTCCCCACGACCGGCCCCGCCAGGTCGCGGCGGCGAACGCCGCGACGGCGACCGCCCCCAGCAGGGTCAGCACGATCAGCGCGATCGCGCTGACGGGATCCGTCGTGTCGGCACCGGCGAGAGCGACGACCTGCCAGGCCGCGAGCGCGAGGATCCCGACGGCCTCGAGCGCGAGCAGCACGGCGGCGATCCGGGCGATCCGGCGAGGCATCGCACTCTCCTCACGGGTTCGTGGGCGTACAGACGATTCGAAGGCGCGCGCGCAGATTGACCCTTGTGCTCGACACCCGGCTGTACCAAAATTGTTAACGGCATGTTTCCCACAACGTGGTGGGTCGTGGGCCCAGGCTCACGCCATGACCAGCGTATCCGACCCGAATGGATGCGCTTCCCACCCTCGAAAGCGAGCGTCCTCCGCTCGAATCGAACCCCACCACATTGCGAGGAGCATCAGCATGGATTGGCGCGACAAGGCGGCCTGCCTGACGGTCGACCCGGAACTCTTCTTCCCGGTCGGCAACACCGGCCCGGCAGTCGACCAGATCGAGAAGGCCAAGTCCGTGTGCGCACGGTGCACCGTCACCGAGGTCTGCCTGCAGTACGCCCTCGAGACCGGTCAGGACTCGGGCGTGTGGGGCGGCCTCAGCGAGGACGAGCGTCGCGCGCTCAAGCGCCGCGCCGCTCGCGCGCGCCGCGCCGGCTGACCCGCAGTCGCCGCGCACGGCACCACAGCCGCAACCGCATCACAGCAGACAAGAGGCGCCCTCCGCGGAGGGCGCCTCTTGTCATGTCCGGGCTATCGCTTGATCCACTTCAGCGGGATCTCGATCAGCACCTCGGTGCCGCTCTCGATCTGCCCGCCCGCGGGCGGCTCCTCGCCGCTCAGCGTGCGCCACTCGATCGAGCCGCTGAGCTCGCCCTGGATCAGCGTGCGCACGATCTGCGTGCCGAGTCCGCGCCCGACCGTACCCTCGGGCAGGCCGCTGCCGGAGTCGCGCACGCGCACGACGAGCTGCTCCTCGTCGCGCTCGGCGATGATCTCGACCTTGCCCTCCTGACCCTTCAGGCCGTGCTCGACGGCGTTGGTCACGAGCTCCGTGAGCGCGAGCGCGAGCGGCGTGGCGTACTCGCTCGGCAGCACGCCGAACTTCCCGATCGAGTGCGTGTGGGCGAGCGTGTTCGGCGCGGCCGCGACCTCGGCGACCAGCCGCAGCACGCGGTCGAACACCTGGTCGAAGTCGACGTTCTGCGACAGCCCCTCCGACAGCGTGTCGTGCACGACCGCGATCGCCGCGACGCGCTGCATCGCCTGCGTGAGCGACTCGCGCGCCTCCTCCGACTTGGTGCGACGGGCCTGGATGCGCAGCAGCGACGCGACGGTCTGCAGGTTGTTCTTGACGCGGTGATGGATCTCGCGGATCGTCGCGTCCTTTGTCAGCAGCTCCTGCTCCTGGTGGCGCAGCTCGGTGACGTCCCGGCACAGCACGATCGCACCCGTGCGGTTGCCGTGATCGCGCAGCGGGATCGCCCGCAGGGACACCGTGACGCCGCGCGCCTCGATGTCGGTGCGCCACGGAGCGCGGCCCGTCACGACGACCGGCAGCGACTCGTCGATGTCGCGCGAGGCGGGCAGGATCCGGCTCGTCACCTCGGCGAGCGCCTCGCCCTCGAGCTCGTCCGCGAAGCCGACGCGGTTGAACGCCGACAGCGCGTTGGGGCTCGCGAACGTGACGACGCCGTCGACGTCGAGGCGGATGAGGCCGTCGGCCGCGCGCGGCGCGCCCCGGCGCGGACCGGTCGGCGCCGACAGGTCGGGGAAGTCGCCCGTCGCGATCATCCGGAAGATGTCGTCGGCGCAGTCGTTGAACGTGATCTGCTGCCGCGACGGCGCGCGCACGTCGCCCAGGTTCGTGTGGCGGGTCAGGACGCCCATCACGGTCTGCTCGCCGTCCAGCTTCCGCACGATCGGCACGGCGCGCACGCGCGTGGGCGTCTCCTCGAACCACTCGGGGCTGGAGGAGTCGATGATGCCGGGCGACGTGAACGCCTCGCGCACCTGCGCCTGCCACTGCGGGCGGATCCGCTCCCCCACGATGTCGCGGTAGAACAGCGTGGCCGCGCCGCCCGGTCGCGTGTGCGCCACGGCGACGAAGGAGTCGTCGGATGCCGGCACCCACATCACGATGTCCGCGAACGACAGATCTGCGAGCAGCTGTCCGTCGCCGGCCAGGCGATGGAGCCACTCGACATCCGCCTCGCTCGCGATTCCCTGGGCGTAGACGAGGTCACTGAGGGTCGACACGCCTCCAGCTTATGTGTCGAGGATCGCCGCTCCCGGCTCGCCGTCCGCGTGGAACGTGCGGCGCCGCAGCCGCCCGGCCCCGGGAACCGCCGGGCGCAGTTCCCGGGCTTCCGAGCGGGGTCGCAGCTGGGCGGACAGGCGGCGCACGGCCTGGCTGAGCCCCGACCGCGGTGCGACCTCGCCGACGGGCCGCGCCGCGAGCAGGGCGGCGTCGGCGGCGCGGCGGTCGTCAGGCACGAACGAGACCTCCGTGATACCCGAGAAGCGCTCGAGCGCGCGACGCACCTGCCCGCGCGGATCGATGCCGAGCGGGCCCGAGCGCAGCCTGGTGACCACGACCCGCACGGGCGTCGCGCCCACGACGTGACGCAGCTCGGCATAGCCGCGCACGAGGCGGGAGAGCCCGACCGGGTCCGCCGCGCCGACGGCCACCACGTGGTCCGCGACGCTCAGCGCCGCGAGCGTCGCCGCGTTGCGGCGCGGTCCGTCGAGGTCGCTCACGATCTCCTCGTCCGCCTCCAGCGCGGAGGCGACGTCGACGATCACGACGTCCGCCCAGTCGCGGATCACCGCGAGCGCGGCCGCCACGCGCGGCCCGGACAGCTCCGGCCAGCGCGAGACGCGGTTGATGCCGGTGAGCACGTCCACGCGCCCATCCGGGTCGCCGAGCGGAACGCTCACGCGCAGCAGCTCGCCCGCGTCGAGCAGCCCGAACTCCGCCTGTCGGCACGCGGCCGCGAACCCCGGGCTCTCGTCATCCAGCCCCGCGGCGATCGCGAGCGACGGCGCGCGGCTGTCCGCGTCGACCAGCGCCACGTGCGAGCCGGCGCGCGCGTGCTCGACGGCGAGCTCGATCGCGAGGGTCGTGCGACCCGGCGCGCCTTCGGGGCCCCACACCACGACGATCCGGCCGCGCTCGCGCTCCTCGGCGGCGGCCTCGGCGATCCCGCCTCCCCGTGCCGCCGCGACGATCCGCCACCCCGGCGCGTCCGAGGGCAGCGGATCGGTCAGGCCGAAGCCGCGCGCGGCGCGCACGTCGGCCGCCCGGTCGGCGAGCACCACGATGCGCACGCCGTGCCGATCGCAGTGCGCGACGAGCGCCGCGCTCAGCGCTCCTCCGGCCGCGAGCACGAGCGCGTCCGCCTCCGCCAGGCGCGTCGCGAGGTCCGAGACGGGTTCGTCCGCCGCCGCGAGCTCGTCCGGCTCCGCGAGCGCGAGCACCGTGACGCCCTCGTCGCGCAGCTCCTCGGCGATCCGCTCGGCGTCGGAGCGCGGGGCGACGACGAGCGCGATCACCCTTCGTCCTCCTCGGCGGGAGCGTCCTCGGTCGGCGCGTCCTCGGCGGCTCCGGCGCCGCCGGCGGGAGCGTCCGTGGTCGTGGGCCCGGGGAGGGCCGTTCCTCCGCCGCCCGCCGTGGGCACGGCGGAGAGCACCGATCCCGCCGCGACGGCCGCGAGCACGTCGGCCACGCGGGCGCGATCGACCACGAGCTCGAGCGCCGCACCGCCCGACGCCATCACGCCGTCCTCCCGCGTGACGCGGGCCACCACGGCGTCGGCGACGAGGATGCGCGGGGCCTCGAAGGCGCCCGCCTCCTCCGCGGGCGGCGTCTCCCACAGTTCCACGAGCGCGCCGCGGTCCACGCCCGCCGGCACGTCGACGGAGCTGCGGACGACGACCGACGTGCGGTCGCTGCGTTCCGCCGACCCCGTGGCGCCCGTGGGCAGCAGCTCGCCCTGTCCGATGGTCCGCAGCGCGACGAGCCCCTCGCCGATCGCCTCGGGCGCGACGTAGGCATCCTGCGCCTGGCCGAGCGCGACCTCGACGACCGTCACATCGGCCGCCGTGATCGCCTGCCCGGGAACGAGCGTGCCCGACGCCGCGAGCACCGGCACCGTCTGCCGCGCCGCGCCGACGACGAACCACACGCCCGCGATGGAGGCGGTCACCAGGAGGAGGCCGATCACGAAGCGGGCGTCGGCCCACACCCGGCGCGTCGGACGCGGCGCCGGGGACGACACCCGGCCGGTGCCTGTCGGAGGGACGGTCATCGTGCTCATGCAGGCATCGTCGCAAATCCGCCGGGGCCCGACCGAGGTTCTCCACAGGCCCGGATGTCGTCCCGTCCACCCCGGGAGGCGGCGCCCATAATGGGGGCATGGTCGACGATCCCCCACGCCGTCACGTGCCACCCGCTCAGGTCGCCGAGCTGCTGGGCATCCGCGTGGAGGAGGTCATTCAGCTGGTGCAGGACGGGCGGCTGCGCGGCGCGCGCCTCGGCTCGCCCGCGCGCTGGCGCGTCGAGCACGACAGCGTCGCCGAGTACCTCGACGCCCAGGTCGAGGAGGCACGTCGCATGGCGCTGTGGCGGCAGTCGAACGCCGCGAGCTTCCCCGAGCTGTGGGGCAGGAGTCGCTGAGGCGACAGGCCCCCGGTTCTCACACGACGGGCACGCCGGCCGCCGCGTCGATCCGCACCCAGGCGATCGCGGCGAGCGGCAGCATGCGGTAGGAGCGCACCTCCGAGGCGCGTCGCGGCGCACCCGCATCGTGCAGCGCGAGGTCGAGGTGGTCCGCGCCGACGCGATCGACCGTGCCCGTCAGGATGCGTCCGGAGGGGCCGTCGCTCCCCGACGCCGTGCCGATCGCCACGCCCACGCGCCGGCGGGCGAGATCGCGCATCGCGAGCGCGAACGTGACGCGCTCGGCGAGCCGATCGCCGTGCTCGACCGGGCGCGCGCTGCTCAGCAGGTCGCCGTGAGCGGCCTGCACGGCGCGGAGCGCCGGGATCGGAGCAAGCAGCAGCCGGTGCCCGCCCGCGTGCTCCGCCGCCGCGATCCAGTCGGCGCCGACCGCGGAGATCCGCACCTCGACGCACAGCCCGTCCGCCAGTTCGATCGTGAGGGGCGCCTCGGCGTCGCGCGCCAGTCCGACGAGCCGCGCGCGCAGATCGACGCGCGCGAGCCGGAGCCGCTCGGCCTCCGATTCGAGGGCGGCTCGCTCGGCCTCCCATTCGGCGGCGAGCTGATCCTCCAGATCGTCGAAGAAGCGCTCCCATCGCACGGGCCGAGCGTAGGGCACGGCTCGGCGGCCCCGTGGCGGCTGTCCACAGATCCTGTGTCCTCCTGCGTCTCCACGGACATACGTGCCGACTCCGGACGCCGCGACGCGCGGTGCTGGACTGGCGACTCGTTCCGCACCGATCATCCGGGGGTCTCGATGTCCCAGCCGCTGTCGTCGCCGCGACCGTCCTCAGCCGCCGCGCACCCTCCGCTGCGCAAGCTCGCCGATGTCGAGGAGCACTTCGCGCGTCAGCACACCTCGAGCGAGCGGCTCCCGGAGCCCGAGCCGCTGCTGACGGCCCTGACCCGCGGCGTGCTGGAGGTGCTGGCGGGCGTGCGCGAGCCCGAGCAGCTGGCGCGCTGGCTCACGGACGAGCCGTATCGGTCGCTCGTGACGCGCGCCGGGTTGGCCGTGCGCGCGCGGAGTGCGCGCCGCCAGCCGGCCCTGCGCCCCGTGTACGCGATCCGGTCGATCCGGCACTCGTCTCCCGCGGACGGCGTCGTGGAGGGCGTGATCATCGTCGAGACGCCGCAGCGCACGCGCGCGGTCGCCATGCGTCTGGAGGGCATGGACAGCCGCTGGCGCGCGACGAGCCTGTCGATCCTGTGAGCCCGGATCCCTTCGCCGCCCGTGCCGTGACGGCTACTGCTTGTAGGAGCTCAGGAAGTTGCCGAGCCGCTCGACGGCCTCGGTCAGCACGCGCGCCTCGGGGAGCGTGACGATGCGCAGGTGGTCCGGCGTCGCCCAGTTGAACCCCGTGCCCTGCACGAGCAGGATGCGCTCGGCGACGAGCAAGTCGTAGACCAGCTTGGCGTCGTCGCGGATCTCGTGCACCTCGGGATCCAGGCGCGGGAACGCGTAGAGCGCGCCCTGCGGCTTGACGCACGAGACTCCCGGGATCTGCATCAGCTTCTCCCATGCCGCGTCGCGCTGCTCGTGCAGGCGGCCGGACGGCGCCACGAGCGCATCGATCGTCTGCACGCCGGTCAGCGCGGCGAGCACGGCATGCTGCGCGGGCACGTTCGGGCACAGGCGGGTGGACGCGAGCAGCGTGATGCCCTCGATGAAGCCCTTGGCGTGATCCTGCGGTCCCGTGATCACGAGCCAGCCCGAGCGGTATCCGGCGACGCGATACGTCTTGGACAGGCCGTTGAACGTCAGGCACAGCAGGTCGGGCGCGACCGATGCCATGGGGATGTGCTGGGCGCCGTCGAACAGGATGCGGTCGTAGATCTCGTCGCTCAGCACGAGCAGCGAGTGCTCGCGCGCGATGTCGGCGATCCCCTCCAGCGTCTCGCGGGAGTACACCGCGCCCGTGGGATTGTTCGGGTTGATGACGACGATCGCCTTCGTGCGGTCGGTGATCTTCGAGCGGATGTCCTCGAGGTCGGGCTGCCACTCGTTCTGCTCGTCGCACAGGTAGTGCACGGGCGTGCCGCCCGACAGGCTCGTCATGGCCGTCCAGAGCGGGTAGTCCGGGGCGGGGATGAGCACCTCGTCGCCCTGATCGAGCAGGGCCTGCATCGTCATCGTGATGAGCTCGGACACGCCGTTTCCGAGGTACACGTTCTCGGGGTCAACGAGCGGGAAGCCGGGCGTTTCCTCATAGCGGCTGACGATCGCGCGCCGCGCCGACAGGATGCCGCGGCTCTCGCTGTAGCCGTGCGCGGTGGGGACCGCCGCGATCATGTCGCGCACGATCTGGTACGGCGCCTCGAAGCCGAACACGGCGGGGTTGCCGGTGTTGAGTTTGAGCACCGTGTGCCCCGCGGCCTCGAGCCGGGCGGCCTCCTCCAGGGCGGCGCCCCGGATCTCGTAGAGGACGTTCTTCAGCTTCGAGGAGTGATCCAGCGTGCGCAGCCGGCGGCCGCCGGGCTGAGCGCTGATCGGGGCGGGGATGGTCATCGCCCCAGGATATGCCGAGGCCCACCGGTCCACGTTCGCACGCGTGGACCGGTGGGCCGGGGCGGAAGGGCTACCGCTTCTTGGCGGCGCGGCGCTGCTCGCGGTTCATCGGCGCGCCCTGCTGCGCGGCGGCATCCGCCGCCTGGCCGAAGGCGCTCGCGCCCGGACCGGTCTGCGGGGCGGTCGCCTGCGTCTGCCCGGCCGGCTGGGCCGTGCGGCGCACGCGGTCGGTCGCGGCCTTGTTGACCTGACCGCGGTCGTTGCGCACCTCGACCTCGCCCGCGTCGTTGGGCGCGGAGTACTCGAGCTGCTGATCGGCCGGCTGGTCGGACAGGCCCTTGGCCTCGACCTCGGCCTGCGCCTGCTCCCCCTCGCCCACGCGGCGCACCTGCACCTCGAGGTTGAACAGGTAGCCGACGGCCTCCTCCTTGATCTGCCCCATCATCGCCTGGAACATCGAGTAGCCCTCGCGCTGGTACTCGATCAGCGGATCGCGCTGCGCCATCGCGCGGAGGCCAATGCCGTCCTTGAGGTAGTCCATCTCGTACAGGTGGTCGCGCCAGCGGCGGTCGAGCACCTGCAGCACCACGCGGCGCTCGAGCTCGCGCATCGCGGCGGTGCCGAGCGTCTCCTCGCGCTTGTCGTACGCGATCTTCGCGTCGCTGAGCAGCTCGCGCTTGAGCCCCTCCGCCGTGATGCCGCCCTTGCGGCCGCCGGCCTCGGCGACGACCTCGTCGATCGTCACGCCCACGGGGTAGAGCGTCTTGAGCTCCGTCCACAGCGCGTCGAAGTCCCAGCTCTCGTTGTGGCCGCCCGCGGTGTGCTCGTCGACCACCGCCGTGATGGCGTCCTCGATGAAGTGCTGCACGCGATCCGCGATGTCGTCGCCCTGCAGGATGTGGCGGCGGTCGGAGTAGATCGCCTCGCGCTGACGGTTCAGGACGTCGTCGTACTTCAGGACGTTCTTGCGCGCCTCGGCGTTGCGCGACTCGATCGCGGCCTGCGCGTTCTTGATGAGGTTCGACACCAGACGCGACTCGATCGCGACGTCGTCGGGAAGATCGGTGCGCGCCAGCAGCGCGTCGGCGGCGCCCGACTGGAAGCGGCGCATCAGGTCGTCCTCGAGGGACAGGTAGAAGCGGCTCTCGCCGGGGTCGCCCTGGCGGCCGGCGCGACCGCGCAGCTGGTTGTCGATGCGGCGGGACTCGTGGCGCTCGGTGCCGAGCACGTAGAGACCGCCGACCTCGACGACCTTCGCGGCCTCCTCGGCCACCTCGCCGCGGACCCGCTCGAACACGACCGCCCACTCGGCGTCGTACTCCTCCGGATCCGTGCCGGCCGGGTCCATGCCCTTGGCCTTCATCTCCTGCACGGCGAGGAACTCGGCGTTGCCGCCGAGCATGATGTCGGTGCCTCGTCCGGCCATGTTGGTGGCGACCGTGACGGCGCCGAGGCGACCGGCGCGCGCGACGATCTCGGCCTCGCGCGCGTGGTTCTTGGCGTTCAGGACCTCGTGCCGGATGCCCTTCTTCGCGAGCAGGCGGGACAGGTACTCGCTCTTCTCGACGCTCACGGTGCCGACCAGCACGGGCTGGCCCTTCTCGTGACGCTCGGCGATGTCCTCGACGACCTGCGCGAACTTGCCCTTCTCGTTGCGGTAGACGAGGTCGCGCTGATCCGAGCGGATCATCGGCTTGTTGGTCGGGATCGGGATCACGCCGAGGGTGTAGGTCGACATGAACTCGCCGGCCTCGGTCTCGGCCGTGCCCGTCATGCCCGAGAGCTTGTCGTACAGGCGGAAGTAGTTCTGGAGCGTGACGGTCGCGAGCGTCTGGTTCTCGGCCTTGACCGGCACGCCCTCCTTCGCCTCGATCGCCTGATGGATGCCCTCGTTGTAGCGGCGGCCTACCAGGATGCGGCCGGTGTGCTCGTCGACGATCATGACCTCGTCGTTCATCACGACGTAGTCCGTGTCGCGCTTGAACAGCGCGAGCGCCTTGATCGAGTTGTTCAGGAAGGAGATCAGCGGGGTGTTCGCCGACTCGTACAGGTTGTCGATGCCGAGGTAGTCCTCGACCTTCTCGATGCCCGCCTCGAGCACGCCGACCGTGCGCTTCTTGATGTCGACCTCGAAGTCGACGCCCTCCTCGAGCGTGCGCGCGACCTTCGCGAACTCCGTGAACCAGCGGTTCGCCTCGCCCGACGAGGGGCCGGAGATGATCAGCGGGGTCCGGGCCTCGTCGATCAGGATCGAGTCGACCTCGTCGACGATCGCGAAGAAGTGACCGCGCTGGACGAGGTCCTCCTTGCGCCACGCCATGTTGTCGCGCAGGTAGTCGAAGCCGAACTCGTTGTTCGTGCCGTACGTGATGTCCGCGGCGTACTGCTCGCGACGCACGGCCGGGGTCTGGCCCGACACGATCACGCCGGTCGTCATGCCCAGCGCGCGGTACACGCGGCCCATCAGCTCGGCCTGGTACGACGCGAGGAAGTCGTTCACGGTGATGACGTGCACGCCCTTGCCCGCGATCGCGTTGAGGTAGGCGGGCAGGGTCGCGACGAGCGTCTTTCCCTCACCCGTCTTCATCTCGGCGATGTTGCCGAGGTGGAGCGCCGCGCCGCCCATGATCTGCACGTCGTACGGGCGCATGCCGAGCGTGCGCTTGGCCGCCTCGCGCACCGCGGCGAACGCCTCGGGCATCAGGTGGTCGAGCGACTCGCCGGCCTCGTACCGCGCGCGCAGCTCGGCGGTCTCGCCTCGCAGCTCCTCGTCGGTGAGCTGCGTGTAGTCCTCCTCGAGGGCGCCGACGGCGGCGACGACCTGCTGAAGGCGCCGGCGCACGCGTCCCTCACCGGCGCGGAGCAGCTTCTCGAAGGGATTGGCCACGTGATGTCTCCTCGTCCTCGGCCCTCGCCCGGGTCGAGCGGCGGCGCCGTGCTCCCGCCGCACGGCGACGGGCATACGGACCCATGTTATCCGTCCGTGACCTATGCCGCGGCTGGGTGGCTCGCCGTCCGAGGAACTATGATCTGTGAACCGGCTGCTCCGCGCCGGCAGCGCCGCATCGTCCTCGTTCCGGATCCGAGGCTGGACTCGACGTCCTCCGGATCCCTCCCTGCACCGGGAGGCGGCGGCGCGACGGACCTTCTCCTGACAGAGGTGATCGATGACGCTTGTGGACTCCACCCCGTGGCGACCCGACGAGACCGTCCCCGCCCGAGAGCGCTCGGCCGCCGAGGCGCGTGCGGGGCTGGCCGACGCCGTCCGGATCGCGGGCGGGCTCCCGCACCTCGTCGCCACCGCGACCCCCGCGCAGGCGGAGGCATCCGACCTGCTCGACCTGGCCGCGCTGCTCGAGGCCCGCGGGCTCGAGCCCTGGCTGCTGCGCCGGTCCAGCGGAAGACCCGCGCTGGCGCTTCCCGACGCCCAGCGCCCGGCGGCTCTCGCCGCGCTGGACGAGGCGGCGGAGGCCGCGCCCTGGGCGGCCGCGCGCCGCGAGGGCGGCACCGTGCGGCCGCTCGCCGCGGGCGCGGCGCGTGCCTTCGGCCGGGCGGACGTCGCCACCGTCTTCCGTCCTCGGATGGTGCCGTCCGGATCGCTGCGGTACGGCGCGGAGTATGGCGTGCGTCTGGAGTTCTGGCGGCGCGAGGGCGGCATGCTCCACGCCCCGCGCCCGAACGCCCTCACCCGCCGCTCGCTCGCGGTCGACGATCTCGCCCTCGCCATGGTCGAGCGTCACGGCCGCACCTGGCCGACCATCGAGGGCATGTGGACGCCGGGGGCCAACGAGTTCACGGAGCCGGTCGACATCGTCTTCTCCTGGGTCGACGGGTCCTCCAGCGATTTCCAGCGCGAGCGCGCCAAGCGCATGAACGCGTACGTCGTCGGCGACGGCGACGACCACGCGGCCCGCTATCGCCAGATCGACGAGCTGCGCTATGCGCTGCGCAGCGTGCACATGTTCGCACCGTGGGTCCGCACGATCTGGATCGCCACCGACAGCCCCGCGCCGTGGTGGCTGCGCGAGGATCCGCGCGTGCGGGTGGTCCGCAGCGAGGAGTTCTTCGCGGACACGTCCGTGCTCCCCACGCACAATTCGCACGCGGTCGAGGCGCAGCTGCACCGCATCCCCGGCCTCGCCGAGCACTTCCTGTACTCGAACGACGACATGTTCTTCGGGCGCCCGGTGCGCCCCGAGCTGTTCTTCACCGCGGCCGGCCTGACGCAGTTCGTCGAGTCGGACGTGCGGATCGGCGTCGGAGCGCCCGGGGAAACCCGCAGCGGCCACGACAACGCCGCGCGCGTGAACCGCGCGCTGCTGCAGGACCGGTTCGGGCGGGTCATCACGCGCGACCTCCAGCACTGCGCCACTCCTCACCGTCGCAGCGTCATGTCGGAGCTCGAGCGCGAGTTCCCCGAGGACTTCGCCCGCACGGCGGCGGCGCGCTTCCGCAGCGCGACGGATGTGTCGGTCACCAACTCGCTGTACCACTACTACGCGCTCATGACCGGGCGCGCGCTGCCCACGACGGCGCCGCGCACCGCGTACATCCAGACGACGCTGCAGTCCTCTCTGCACCGCATGGAGCGACTGCTCGCGCGACGAGACGCCGACATGTTCTGCCTGAACGACGGCAGCGTGCCCGAGCTGCCGGAGGACGTGCGCGAGCGCGCCGTCCGCGATCTGCTCGAGGCCTACTTCCCCGTGCCCGCGCCGTGGGAGCGGCTCTCCCCCGGCGAGGACTGAGCCGACTCAGCCGCGCGCCGGCACCGACGGCGAGGCGATCCGCTCCCACCGCGCCCTGGCGGTCGAATCCGGGATCACGACCCCGGCGTCGGCGAGCCGTCGCCGCGTCTCCTCGGCGGTCGTGATCTCGGCGGGAGCCGCATCCGCGAACGGCACGACCGAGTGCACGACCGTCTCGTCGTACACGTGCACGAGGTTGTACGACTGCCCGCCGTCCCGCGGGCGCATCCCACCGTCGCCCACCCCCAGATCCTGCGTGTAGCACGTCGCGGATGCGACCGAGACGGGGATGCCGGCGAACGTCGCCGAGGTCGAGAAGTGCACATGACCGGCCAGGATCGCGCGCACGTCGCTGCCGCGCAGGACCGCGGCGAGCCGGTGCTGCTCCCGCAGCTCGACGAGGGTCGCGAGGTCGAGCACGCACGGAACGGGCGGGTGGTGCATCGCGAGGATCGTGCCGTGCGGGGCCGGGATAGACAGCTCGAGCGTCAGCCAGTCGAGCTGGGCGTCGCTGATCTCCCCGTGATGCGCACCCGGCACCGACGTGTCGAGCACGATGACGCGCAGCCCGTCGACGTCGTACACGGCGTCGACGGGCGCATCGCCGGATCCGTCGAGCAGCTCGCGGCGGAACACGTCGCGGTCGTCGTGATTGCCCATCACCCAGATCACGCGGGCACCGAGGCGCTGCGCGGTGGGCTCGACCGCCGCACGCAGGCGCGCGTACGACTCCGCCTCCCCCAGGTCGGCGAGATCCCCCGTGAACACGAGCGCATCGGGGCGTCCCCCGATCGCTCGAGCTCGGCCATGATCCGCTCGACGTTCGCGGCCGCGTCGATCCCGAAGACCCCCGTCCCGGAGCGCAGGTGGGTGTCGCTGAGGTGGACGAGCATGTGACTCGGGCGAGCGTATTCGGCGATCCGGAACGCGTGCGGGTCGGACATGCGCGCGATGCTACCGACACGTTCCGTGATTCCGGTGACCACACGGTGACGAGCAGGCAAACCGCCGCCGACCGCCTTCCGATCCGTGCGACGTCGTCGCCGCGATGCCGGACGGCCGCCCGGCGGGAATATTTGCCTGGTATGCATTTTCCCGGTATGCATATCCTTTGAGCGAGCGGGAGGAGTCGGGATGTCGGTGCGTCAGAGCCTGCTCGCGATCCTCGACCAGGCGCCGTGCTACGGCTATCAGCTGCGCGCGGAGTTCGAGCGCCGCACGGGCGGCACGTGGGCCCTGAACGTCGGGCAGATCTACAACACGCTCGAGCGCCTCGAGCGCGACGGGCTCGTGACGCGCGTGGCGGCCGACGAGCAGGGCCACGTCTACTGGCAGATCGCCGACGCGGGCCGCGCGCAGGTGCGCGCGTGGCTGTCGACCGCCGTCGACCGCGGTCAGGCCGCGCGCGACGAGCTCGCCATGAAACTCGCGCTGGCCGCGACCCTTCCGGGCGTGGACGTCGCCGCCGTGATCCAGGCGCAGCGCAGCGCGACGCTCGCACGCCTGCAGGAGCTGCAGCGCACGAAGCAGGCGAATCCGGACCCGGACACGCCGGAGGCGATCGCGTCCTCGCTCGTCCTCGACTCGATGGTCTTCGCGGCCGAGGCCGAGGTGCGGTGGCTCGATCACAGCGAGCGGCGGCTGGCGGCGCATCCGGATCACGCGCTCGCACTGGATCTGTCGACCGAGCGCCCGCGGCGGGGCCGCCCCGCACGCGCCGCCGTCGCGTAGCGCCCGAACGAGCGTTCCGCCTGCGGCGAAGCACTCGGTCGCGCGTCGCCGTCGGACCATAGGATCGACGCATGGCCGGATTCTGGGGCAGGCGCAAGCGCGAGGAAGAGGCGGCGCGACAGGCGCAGGACGACGATCTCGCGCGGCGCGCCCGCGCGGCGCTGGTCGGCGCCGACGAGCGCATCCGCACGACGTCCGACGAGCTCGAGTTCGCGGTCGCCGAGCTCGGCGAGAACCCGACGAAGGCGCTGCGCGAGGGCCTGACGGCCGTGCGGACGCACCTGTCCGAGGCGTTCCACCTCCACCAGCTCAATCACGACGAGATCCCCGACACGGCGGAGGAGCTGCGCACGCGCAACGCGCGCATCATCCAGCTGTGCGAGTGGGCGGAGGATGTGCTCGACGAGCGGACGGAGGCGCTGCGCGACAAGGTCGCGCTCGTGCGCCAGGCGCCGCAGATCATCGAGGGGATCCGGGACGACGTCGAGCGGCTGCGCGCGCGCCTGCCGCTCACGCGCGAGACCGTCTCGCGGCTCGCCGGCCGCTACAGCGCCGCCGCGCTGCACCGCGTCTCGGCGAACCCGGACGAGGCCGAGCAGCTCCTGGAGTTCGCCCTGCACAGCGCCGACGTGTCGGTGCGGCGCCGCGAGGCGCGCCGCCCGGAGGAGGCGAACGTCGCGCTCGAGACCGCGACCGAGGCCGTGCGTCGCGCGGGCACCATCATCGACGGCGTCGAGGACTTCGAGATCGAGGCGCTGCGCGCGCAGTCGACGCTCGCCGACGTCATCGCCGACTCGCGGCAGGACATCGTCGCCGCCCGTCCGCTCACGCAGTCCGGCGCGCCGCACGCGGCCGAGGTGAGCGCCGCGGTGGCGGCACTCGAGGCCGCGCTCGCGGCGCTGCCCGGCCCCGGGACGCCGAGCGATCCGTTCGAGGACCTCGCGGCGCTGCGCGACGCGAACGCGGCACTCGACGCGGCGGTCGAGAAGGCCCGTCAGCGCGCCGCCCGTCCGCTGCCGTCGATCGACCAGGTCCACCACGCGGTCGACGCCGCCGACCATGCGATCGCGGTGGCGAACAGCGTGATCTCGGGACACCGCGGCTACATCGGCGCGGATGCGCGCACGCGGCTCGCGGAGGCGCAGCGCCTGCGCGCTGAGGTCGACCCGCTCGTCGTGCCCGAGGACTCCCGCGAGCAGGCGCTCTCCCTCGCCCGCCGGGTGCAGCAGCTCGCGAGCGAGGCGCTGCAGGCCGCGCAGCGCGACATCGACTCGGGACGCCCCGACGGCGACGACTGGGGCGGCGGCTGGGGCGGCGGACGCCGCGGCCGCGGCTACGGCGGGGGCGGCGACATCCTGGGCCCCGTCGTCGGCGGCCTGCTGCTCGGCGGGCTGATGGGCGACATCTTCGACTGAAGCCGGCACCGTGACGCGAAAGGGGACCCGGTCCGAGTCGGACCGGGTCCCCTTCGTTCCCCTCCTGGGCTCGGGTTCCTAGGAGGCGAGCTGCGTGGCCTCGGGCGGCGCGGTGGCGGTGAGCGAGATCACGCCGTAGTCCCAGCCGCGGCGTCGGTAGACGACGCTCGGATGGTCGGTGCGCGCGTCGATGAACAGGAAGAAGTCGTGCCCGACGAGCTCCATGCGGTCGACGGCCTCCTCGACCGTCATCCACTCGGGATCGAACGTCTTGGTGCGGATGACGACCGGGCTGTACTCCTCTTCCTCCTCGCCCTCCGCGACGACGGGGACCTCGCCCGTCGCGACCGCGCGCAGCACGTCCGCCGTGGCGGGCTCGACGTCGATGCCCTCGAGGGACCCGGAGCCCTTCTCGTAGTGCGCGCCGCGCGGATGCAGGCGGCCCGTGACGCGCTTGTCCTTCGCGCGCCGCAGCTGCTCGGCGAGCTTGTCGAGCGCGATGTCGAGCGCGGCGAACTTGTCCCCCGCGCACGCCTCCGCTCGCACCACGGGGCCCTTGCCGATCACCGTGAGCTCGACGACGTCGTCCTCCATGCGCCCGTTGCGATGGCTCTGATGCGTGACCTTGACCTCGAGTCGCAGTGCGCGCGGTGCGAGGCCCGCGATGCGGGCGCTCTTCTCCTCGACCACGGATCGGAAACGGTCGGTGATCCCCACGCCGACTCCAGAGATGTTCGTTTCCATCGTGCCTCCCGTTTCAAGTGAGACCTCTCGGTCCGCACAGTCTCCGGCACCTCGTCCGGATGAGCGGACCTCGGTCGTGTTCCCCCGGGCGAGCCCGGGCTGTGATGCCCTACCGTAGACCGACGCGCGACGCGTGTCACGCACTATCGGCCCATTCGTCGGATTCCGTCGACCCCGGTCTGCTCTGCCGCAGCGGCGTGTCCGCGATCACGGCCGCCGCCACGACGCGGGCTCCGGCCGACTCGAGCGCGCGGCGCGCCTCAGCGAGGGTGGCGCCCGTCGTGAGCACGTCGTCCACGAGCACGATGTCGAGCCCTTCCGCACCCGGGCGAGCGCGCATGCTGCCCGCGGCATTGCGCGCGCGCCCGGCTCGGCCGAGCGCGCGCTGGTCGGCGGTCAGGCGGCTGACGACGAGCAGCCGGGCGGGGCGGATGCCCGCGCGACGGGCGACGAGCTCCGGTACGCGATACCCGCGGCGGCGCATCGCGGCGCGGCTCGTGGGCACGGGGACGACGACGATCGGACGACGCGCGCCGGTCACCGCCGCGCGCAGCGCCTCGCGCAGCGCGGGCGCGAGCATCCGCGCCACGTCGGTGCGGCCGCGTTCCTTCAGCGCCCGCAGCGCGCGGGCCCCGGGCCCCTCGAACGCGAGGCCGCTCCAGACGGCGAGTCCCTGCGCATCACGACGCCGAGGCGCGGGGCGCAGGGCACGGCGGCACGGGGCGCACAGCGCGGTGCCGTGGAGCCCGCATCCCGCGCACGAGACGGGAAGCAGGAGGGCGACGGCCTCGGCGCACGCCTCGCGCGCCCTGTCGCGGATGTCGGCCATCCGCCCAGGATCCCGATCCCGGGCGGCGCCGGGTCCGCTCGTCCGCCGCCGCCCGGGAGACGCCCTCGAGATCCGCGCTGTGGACGAGGGCGCGCGCCGGTTCAGTCGGCGCCCTGCGGCGTCCCCATCTGCGTCGCGAGAACCGACACCTCGGCGCCGGTCTGCTGCCACGAGGAGCCGCGGCGCGTGTAGAGCAGCCCGTCGGCGCCGCGCAGGCGCACGGCGGAGTCGGCCGTGCCGTACTCGATCGTGGCGGTGTCGGTCGGCGCGATCGAGCGCTGCGACGGTCCCCCGACCTGCTGCTCGAACACGTACCAGGTGTCGTCCTGGCCCGCCACGATGCCGAGGCGCGTGTCCTCGATCCACGCGATGGACACCCCGGGCTGAGGGAGCACGGTCGTGCGCGTCGCCTCCCCGAGGCCCGTCGGCTTTCCGGTGCGGTCGCGCCGCACGCTCGCGACAACGACGACATGCTGCCCGCCGCTCGCGACCAGCGCCGCGACGCGCGTGCCGTCGCGCGACATCGCCATCTCGCGCACGCTCGTGGCCTCCCCCAGTCCGTCCGTGATCGCGATCGGCTCGAGATCGGGGTCCCATGCCCGGATCGCGGTCGGATCGTCCGACGGCACCGTCCAGACGTATCCGAACGGGTCGATCATGGGCGGGATCAGGTTCTCCCGCTCGGCGTCGACCTGATCGGGGCTCTCCGAAGTGACGCGGTAGACGATGCCCGTCGACTGGCGCACCGCCGCGGTCCGCTGATCGGGGGCGACCGTGATCGAGTCGATCGTGCCCGCCATGTCCTCGATCGCCTCGCTGAGCCCGTCGATCGGGGTGAGGTCGCCGCCGGAGAGGAAGCCGAACTCGCCCGAGCGGAGCACGAGCGGTCGCGAGTCGGGGCGGGTCTGCGCGGTACGCACCGGCTCCACGTCCACGACCGCATCCGGCTGCTCCGCGATCGTCAGGCGCACGTCCCGCACGTCGGCGTTCGCCAGGCTCTCCGTCAGCTGCGTCATCATGCGCCCGAGCGCGGTGGTGTCGGCGCCCGCCGCGACGGCGTTCAACCCGACGTGCGCGACGCCGTCGGTGTCGACCGGCACCGCATCCGGATCGAGTCTGATGTCCTGCCCGAACGCGCTCGCCACCGACCCCGACAGCCAGGCGCTGGGAGCGCCGTTCACGAGCTCGCGCACCACGTACGTCGCCGTGTTGCCGCTCGCGGGGAACCAGCGCACATCCGGCACGAGGTAGGTCCACGTGGGGTCGAAGTACTGCAGGGCGTGGTCGCTGTAGACGTCGGGGAACTGCTGCTGGTCGAGGATGATGCCCTCCGGCGCCTCCACGATGCGCCATTCGCCGTCGTCGCGCTGGGCGAGCCGGTAGCTCAGCTCGATCGGCCCCGCGGACGAGGTCGCGTACGAGCCGTGCTCGTCGACCGTCGCGGTGGGCGTGACGGTGAGGGTCACGCGCCCGGCCTCCTCGTCGACCTGCACCTCACGCGCGTCGGCGACGTCCACGATCACGCCGGCCTCGGGCCGCCACGAGCCGGCGAGCTCGCCCGCGAGGAACAGGCGGGCGGTCTCCCAGCCGTCGAGCGGCGAGATCGCCGCCTCGATGAAGCCGTTCACGATCTGCTCGGGGGTCGCGCCGCGCGTCGGCGCGATCGCGTAGAGCTGCACGGGCGCCTCGTCGGGCGCGGCCCCGGGCTCCAGGCCCGGGAACACCTCACCGGACGTCGGCAGCCCCGTGCAGCCGGCGAGGGCCAGGATGAGCGCGAGCAGCGCCGCGCCCACCCCGACGCGGCCGCGCGCGACCGGACGACTCATCGCACGTCCCCCTTCTCGGTCCGGCGCGGTGCGACGCCGTCGATGTCGCGCAGGTCGCGGACCTCCCCGATGTCGGTCAGGTGCTCGGTCTCCGCCACGTCGAAGGTCAGGATCGGCTGTGTGACACCGAACGCGGCGTGCAGCGTCTCGTCCGTCGGCTCGATCGGCACGGGCGAATCGAGTTCCACGGGCTGGTCGCCGTCGACCCGCTGGCGCGGCAGCGTCAGCACGAAGTTCGTGCCGCCGCCCAGCTGCGACCACACCGCGAGCGTGCCGCCGTGCAGCCGCGCGTCCCCCAGCGCAATGGACAGGCCGAGGCCCGTGCCGCCCAGCGTGCGCTTGCGCGACGGATCCGCCCTCCAGAACCTGTCGAACACCCGCTCCGCGTCCTCCGGCGACATGCCCATGCCGTAGTCGCGCACGCCCACCGCGACCGCCTGCGGGTTGCTGTCGACCGTGACGACGATCGGCCGGCCCTCGCCGTGCTCGATCGCGTTGCCGAGCAGGTTGCGCAGGATGCGCCGCACGCGGCGCGGATCCATGTCGACCGGAGAGTAGCCGCCGGGCGCCACGAGGCGCAGCTCGGTGCCGTGCTGCTCCGCCACCTGGCGCATCGATTCGAGCACGTCCTCCGCGATATGGGCGAGGCTCGTGGCCTCGAGCTCGAGCTGCACAGAGCCGGCGTCGTACCGGCTGATCTCGAGCAGGTCGGTGAGCAGTCCCTCGAACCGTGCCACCTGCGCGTGCAGCAGCTCGGCGGCGCGCGCCGTCGTGGCGTCGAAGTCCTCACGGCGGTCGTGGATGATGTCGGCCGCGAGCCGGATCGTGGTGAGCGGCGTGCGCAGCTCGTGCGACACGTCGGACACGAACCGCTGCTGCACGAGCGAGAGCTCGGCCAGCTCCTGGATCTGCGACTCGATGCTGTCGGCCATGGCGTTGAAGGACCGTCCCAGGATCGCGAGCTCGTCCTCGCCGTGCACGGGGATGCGCACCTTGAGGTCGCCGGCGGCGAGGCGCGCGCTGGTGGCCGAGGCCTCGATGATCGGAGTGGCGAGGGCGCGCAGCACGACCCACAGGATCGCCATGACGATGAGCACCATCGCCACGCCGGAGCCCCACAGCGTGCGCTGTACGAACAGCAGCGTCTCGGCCTCGTCCGCGAGGTCGTATGCGAGGTACACCTCGTACGCCCCCACGTTGGGCACGCGCAGCTGCTGGCCGACGATGATGCCGGGGATCTCGTCGCCGTCCGTGTCCGTCATCGCGATCGACTGCCACCACTGCGACGTCGCCTGCGTCTGGACGCGCTCGCGCAGGCCCGGCGAGACGGCCTCGGCCGCCAGACCGCCGAAGCCGAAGTCCGGCGGCGCCAGCGCCACGGGGGCGCGGTCGATGCGGAATGCCGCGATCTGGTCGGTCGCGGCGAAGCTGCGCATGTTCGTGGTGACCTGGCTCCACAGCACCTGCATCTGCGACCGGCTGCCGGCGACCTCGGAGGCGTCCAGGGTGCGCTGCGCCTCGCCGACTGCGCGCGACGCGTCGGACTGCACCTCGTCGACGCGCGAGCGGAACAGGTCGTTCTGGATCGCGAGCGCCATCCAGACGCACGCGACCGTGATGGTGACGGCGGTGAGCGCCGTGGTGATGAGGATCGTGCGGAACTGCAGCGAGCGGTTCCACAGCTGCACGACCGCGGCGGGCCATGTGCGCGGCGAGTGCCACACGAACAGCGTCGGCGCCCCTGCGGCGGGCATGACTAGGACGCGGCGGCGTCGGCGACGGCGCCGGCGCGGTAGCCGACGCCGCGCACCGTGGTGACGATCCGGGGGTTGTCCGGGTCGAGCTCGATCTTGGCGCGCAGACGCTGGACGTGCACGTTCACCAGGCGCGTGTCCGCCTTGTAGTGATAGCCCCAGACCTGCTCGAGCAGCTCCTCCCGAGAGAAGACCTGCTGCGGCTTGGACGCCAGCGCGACGAGCAGCTCGAACTCGAGCGGCGTCAGCGCGATCGGGCTCTGCCCGCGCCGCACCTCGTGGGCCGCGACGTCGACCGTGAGGTCGCCGATCCGCAGCACGTCGTTCGTCGCCTCGGGGGCCGGCCGCAGACGCGTGCGGATGCGCGCGACGAGCTCCTTGGGGTTGAACGGCTTGACGATGTAGTCGTCGGCGCCCGCCTCGAGCCCGCCCACGACGTCATTCGTGTCGGCGCGCGCGGTCAGCATGATGATCGGCACGCCCGACTCGGCCCGGATCTCCGTGCAGATCTCGATGCCGTCCTTGCCGGGGAGCATCAGATCCAGCAGCACCAGGTCGGGACGCTCGCGGCGCCACATGTCGACGGCGAGCTCGCCGTCGGCGCAGAACAGCGTGTCGAAGCCCTCCGTGCGCAGCACGATGCCGATCATCTCGGCGAGGGCGGTGTCATCGTCGACGACCAGGATGCGGGCGGTCATGGAGGGCGAAGATCCTTTGCTTCGAATCCGCGGAGGGAGGAAGATCCCGATCAGCCTAGTAGACGCCTCCCTGTCTGTAAGTTGGGACAGACACGCGCGAGCGGCTCTCGAGGGGGAACGATGACTCAGGCGACCACGTGGCGGCCCGCCCCGCGCGCGGGGCTCGTCCCGCTGTATCCGTTCGGATTCGGCACGGCGCT
The DNA here is from genome assembly GCF_016805985.1 of Microbacterium sp. JZ31. NCBI lineage: Bacteria > Bacillati > Actinomycetota > Actinomycetes > Micrococcales > Microbacteriaceae > Microbacterium > Microbacterium sp. JZ31. The sequence continues at coordinate 910,030 of NZ_CP017661.1, read as the reverse complement.
CGGCAAGGCGTTCGGCGCGCTGCGCGGCAACCCGAAGGTGCTGCTCGGCTTCGCCGTCGGCGTGCAGACCCTCGCATCGCTCGCGGCCGTGGCGATCCTCGGCCTCGTCGCCTGGCTCTCCTTCTCCCGTCTCGACACCGTCCCTCAGTTCACGGACGAGTTCGACGCGATCATGGCCGGCTCCACCGCGATCACGATCGTCGCCGGCATCGTCGTCTCCCTCGCGATCACGGCGCTCAGCGTGATCGTGCAGGGCGTGGTGGTCGCCGAGGTCTCGCGCGCCGTCGTCGGCGAGCGCGCGACTCTGCGCGAGCTGTGGTCGCTCGTCCGGCCCGTGTTCTGGCGTCTCGCCGGCTACTTCGCGCTGCAGCTGCTCGTGTGGCTCGTCGTGGCCGTCGTGGTCGCCGTGCCCTTCTTCGTCGCCGGGGCCACCGAGCAGTGGGGACTGCTCGCGATCGCGATCCCCGCCCTGATCCTGCTCTTCCCGCTGTGGGCGTGGCTCGGCACCAAGCTCTTCCTCGTCCCCGCGGCCATCGTGCTCGAGCAGACGGGTCCGTTCCGCGCGATCGCGCGCTCGTGGGTGCTGACGCGCGGTCGCTTCTGGCCGACGTTCGGGGTCATGATCCTCATCTCGGTGATCATGGGCGTCGCCTCGAGCATCGTGGGCACGCCGCTGCAGCTGGTCGCCGGCTTCCTGCCCGCCATCCTCGTGCCGTTCGGCGAGGGCGGCGATCCCGGCGCGGCGATCGGTCTCGTGGTGACCGTGGGGGTCCTGAGCGCGGCGCTGCAGCTGCTCGTGTCGGCGATCTCGACGATCGTCACGGGCACGGGCGGGGCGCTCATGTACATCGACGCCAGGATGCGCCGCGAGGCCCTGGACCTGCGGCTGCAGGCGTACGTCGAGCAGCGTGAGCTGGGCGCGGCGACGCTGCCCGACCCCTGGGCGTACGACCCGTCGTTCGCGGCATACGCATCGCAGCCGCGCTACGCCGGGGCGTACGCCGCACCCGCGCCGCAGCCGCCGTACGGGCAGCAGCCGTACCCCCCGCAGCAGCCGTATCCCCCTCAGCCGCCGTACGGGCAGCAGCCGTACCCCCGCAGCAGCAGCCGCCGTCCTCCACGCAGCCGCCGTACCCGCCGTACCCGCCGTACCCGCCGTACCCGCCGTACCCGCCGAGCGGATCGTGAGCGCGGGCCTGCTCGCGACGGCGCTCGTGCGCGCCGTCCTCCCCGCGGACGCACTGGATCCCGACCGCGACGAGGCGCGCGAGTGGGCCGAGCGCGAACTGTCCGATCCGGTGTACGACGAGGCGCAGCCGACGCCGCTCGACCGGCTCGCGCAGGCCATCGGCGATTTCATCGACGATCTGCTCAACCCGCGCGGCGACGTGGAGTGGAGCCCGGTGCTCGCGATCGCGGCGATCGTCATCGCCGTCGGCCTCGTGATCGCGGCCGTGCTGATCTGGGGGCGCCCGCGGCTGGCGCACCGCGCGGGCGAGCGGTCGGCGCTGCTGTTCGGCGACGCCGAGACCAGGTCCGCGGCGCAGCTGCGTCAGGCCGCCGCGGCGCATGCCGCGGCGGACGAGTGGGACGAGGCGATCGTCGTCCGCTTCCGCGCCCTCGCCCGGGGGCTCGAGGAGCGCGGCATCGTCGAGGCGCCGCCGGGCACGACGGCGCAGAGCCTCGCGCGCCGCGCGCAGCCTCCCTTCCCCGACCATGCCGCGGGACTGGACGCCGCCGCGCGCGCGTTCGACGACGTGCGCTACCTGCGCCGCCGCGGCACCGCGGAGCTGTACGACGTCGTCGCATCGCTCGACGACGAGCTCGTCCGCACCACTCCTCATCGCGCACCCGGGGCGGTGCTCGCATGAGGCGTCGACCGTGCGGCGCCGGACCGAGCGCGTCGCCCTCCGCGACCGCGCGGGACGGGGCCACGTCGTGACCGCTACCCGGACCGTCGACGCGCCGGTGTCCGGTCCCGCCGGGGGCCCGGCGGAGCGCGACGCCGATCCGTTCGGGCGCGACGAGAGCGAGCGCCGCGGCAGGCGGCGCAACGTGCTCGCATGGGTCGCGCTGGGAGCCGTCGTGCTGCTGCTCGGCGGCCTCCTGTCGCTGTTCGTCGCGCGCGACTGGACGCCCCGTCCCCCGCTGGACCCCGAGGGTCCGGGCGCGGACGGTGCGCGCGCGATCGTGCAGATCCTGCGCGAACAGGGTGTCGAGGTCGTCCCCACCATGCGGCGCGCCGACACGCTCGAGCGCCTCGACGCCTCCACGACGCTCGTGCTGACGGATCCGTGGACGCTGTCGGAGGAGACGATCCAGGACCTGGTGGCCGCCGCGGGGGACACGGTCGTGCTCGACGCCGACGGCGCCGTCGCCGACCTGCTGGTGCCCGGCGCGTCCTACGCGGGCTACGGCGACGAGCCGATCGCGCCCGCGTGCGCCCTTCCCGTCGCGGAGCGCGCGGGCGCCATCGCGCCGGGCCGAGCGCTGACCGCACCCGCGGGCGCGGAGGGCTGCTACCCGGTCGGCGAAGGCTTCGGGCTCGTGCGCGCGCCCGGCGGCGCCGGCCACGTGACCCTGATCGACGGCACCGTGCTGTTCACGAACGAGCATCTCGCACAGGAGGGGAACGCGGCGCTCGGACTCGGGCTGATCGGCACGCACGAGCGCGTCGTGTGGTACGTCCCGTCGTTCGAGGACGCGGAGGACGGCGGCGCCGCGCCGACCCTCGGCGACCTGACGCCGCCGTGGGTGACGCCCGCGATCGTGCTGCTGCTGCTCGCCGGTCTCGCCGCCGCGCTGTGGCGCGGGCGACGCTTCGGGCCGCTCGTCGCGGAGCGGCTGCCCGTGACCGTGCGCGGCAGCGAGACGCTCGAGGGCCGCGCGCGCCTCTACGCCCGCGCGGCGGAGCCCGCGCACGCGGCCGCGCTGCTGCGCGAGGGCGCGGCCGCCCGCATGGCCAGGCGCCTCGGCCTCCCCCCGAACGCCGCTCCCCTGGAGGTCGCGGACGCGGCCGCCGTGCGACTGGGCGCCCCCTCCGACGTGACGCGTGCGATCCTGACTCATGTCCCGACATCCGATGCCGACCTCGCCGCGCTCGGCCGGAGGCTGCGCGATCTCGAGGACGCCGTCGACGCCGCCCGCACCGACGGTCGCGCGGGCTGATCCCGTCCCCTTCGCCCACCGCTCCGAGAGGAACACCGCATGGAGAACCCCGCCGCCGTCGCCGCCCCCGTCTCCCCCGCTCCGGCGGGCGCGCCTGAGGCCGACGCCCTCCGCCACGCCATGCACCGCGTGCGGGTCGAGGTCGGCAAGGCCGTTGTCGGGCAGGACGGCGCGGTAAGCGGTCTGCTCATCGCCCTGCTCGCCCGCGGTCACGTGCTGCTCGAGGGTGTCCCCGGCGTCGCCAAGACGCTGCTCGTGCGCACGTTCAGCCGTGCGCTCGGGCTCGACACCAAGCGCATCCAGTTCACCCCCGACCTGATGCCGGGCGATGTCTCCGGATCGCTGATCTACGACGCGAAGGCGGGCGAGTTCGAGTTCCGCGAGGGCCCGGTGTTCACGAACATCGTGCTGGCCGACGAGATCAACCGCACGCCTCCCAAGACGCAGGCGGCGCTGCTCGAGGCGATGGAGGAGCGCCAGGTGTCGGCCGACGGCGTGACGCGACCGCTGCCGGACCCCTTCCTCGTGTGCGCGACGCAGAACCCCGTCGAGCACGAGGGCACCTACACGCTCCCCGAGGCGCAGCTCGACCGGTTCCTGCTGAAGCTGCTGATCGACGTGCCGCCGCGGGATGCCGAGGTCGCGGTCCTGCGCCGGCACGCCGACGGCTTCTCGCCCCGCGAGCTCGGCGGCGTCGCGCCCGTCGTGACTCCCGACGAGATCCGCGCGGCGCAGCAAGCGGCCGCCGCCGTGACCGTGACGGACGACGTGCTCGCCTACGTCGTCGACCTCGCGCGCGCAACGCGGCAGAGCCCGTCCGTGCAGCTGGGCGCGAGCCCGCGCGCCTCGACCGCGCTGCTCGCCGCCGCGAAGGCCTGGGCGTGGCTCGGCGGCTACCCCGCGATCACCCCAGACCACGTGCAGGCGATGCTGGTCCCGGTCTGGCGGCATCGCATCCGGCTGCGTCCCGACGCCGAGATCGAGGGCGTGTCCGTCGACGCCGTGCTGAACTCCGTCGTGCAGCAGACGCCCGTCCCGCTCTGAGCCGCCTCGCCCGTGTACGTCACCGCCCTCCTGCCCTGGATCGTCGCCGCCGGACTGGTCCCGCTCGTGCCGCTCGCCGCGATGGGCGTCGACCCGTGGCTCGTGCTGGCCGGGTGGATCGTGCTGTGCGGGGCGCTGGTCGCGGTCGACGTGCTCGCGGCGCCCGATCCGCGCGCGCTCGTGCTGCACCGGAGCTACCCGGGCCGAGCGGACGGCACCGGCCCCGCGCGCGTGCGGCTGGGCGAGCGCATCGACGTGCGGCTGCGGGTGGCGAACCACGGCACCCGGCGCATCCGGGCCACGGTGCGCGACGCGTGGCAGCCGACCGCGGGCGCCCCGGAGGGGCGGCTGCGCTTCGACGTGCCGCCGCACGAGTCGCGGTCGGCGGCGGTGCCGCTGCTGCCGCGGCGGCGCGGCGAGCTGCGCACCGAGTTCGCCGTCATCCGCTCGGCGGGTCCGCTCGGCCTCGCGGGGGTGCAGAGGCGGATGGAAGCGCCCGGCGCCATCCGCGTGCTGCCGCCCTTCCACTCCCGGCGGCACCTCGCCTCGCGCGTCGCCCGGCTGCGGGAGCTCGACGGCAACACGAGCGTGCAGGTGCGCGGCCAGGGCACCGAGTTCGACTCGCTGCGCGAGTACGTGCGCGGTGACGACGTGCGCTCGATCGACTGGCGGGCCACGGCACGCGCGGGCAGCACCATGCTGCGCACCTGGCGCCCCGAGCGGGATCGTCACGTCGTGATCCTGATCGACACGGGCCGCACGGCCGCCACGCGCGCGGGCGACGGCACCCGCCTCGAGGCGGCCTTCGAGGCGGCGCTGCTGCTGGCCGCGCTCGCGGTCCGCGCGGGCGACCACGTGCACCTCGTCGCGTTCGACCGGATCGTGCGGGCGCGCGTCACGGGCGTCGAGGGCGCGGCGCTGCTGCCCGCGCTCGTCGACGCGCTCGCGCCCGTCGAGGCGCAGCTGATCGACACGGACTGGGACGGCGCGTTCGCGCAGGCGCGCGCGCTCGCCGCGCACCCGTCGCTGTTCGTCGTGCTCACGGCGCAGGAGGCGCCGGAGGCCGCGCGCGGCTTCCTGGGGACGCTGCCGCAGACCGTCCGCGCGGGCACTGTCGTGCTCGTCGGCTCCGCGACGGATGCCGATCTCGAGCGCACGGCCCGCGGACACGGCGACGGCGACGGCTCCGTCGACGACCTGTACCGCGCGGCGGCCGCGGAGGCCGCACTGCGCTCGGCGGCGAGCGTCGCCCGGGCGATCACGCGCGCCGGCGCGGAGGCCCTCGCCGCCTCGCCCGACGATCTGCCGCCGCGCATCGCGGACCGCTACCTCGCGCTCAAGGCCGCCGGACGGCTCTGAGGCCCGGCGGCGACCGCGCCGGGATCAGCCGGCGCGTGTCAGGGGCGGATCGGCCGGGACGACGAAGTTGATCATGTTGCCGTTGTCGTAGTCGCGCGCGACGACGCGCCCCGGGTTGCCCGCCACGAGGGCGCCCGCCGGCACGTCTCGCGACAGCACGGTGCCCGCCGAGATGGTCGCGCGGTCGCCGATCGTGATGGCGCCCGTGATCGTGGCGCCGGGGCCGATCCACACGTCGTCGCCGATCGTCGGCATGCCCTGGTCGCCGCGCGCGACCCGCTGGCCGATCGTCACGTTCTGGTGCAGCACGCTGTTCGCGCCGATCCTGACCGGCCCGATGATGACGCCGTGGCCGTGGACGAGCAGCAGTCCCGGTCCGATGCGGGCGCCGTGGTTGATGTCGATGTGGTCGATCCGCATGAGCCACGTGTTCCAGACGCGGTGCAGCAGCACGCAGAGCGCGCCCGGCATGCGCCGGCGCTCGCGCAGGCGCTCCGCCCACTGCCCGAAGCGGTAGGCGGCGACGGCCGGCAGCTCGGGTCGCGTCAGCCACAGACCCGCGCGGGCGGATCTGCCGGGCCGTGCGCCGCCGAACATCACGGCGTAGGCCTTTGCCCTGTCGACGGCGAAGGCGCCCATGCTCACCGCCTCCCGCGGCCGCGGCGGATCACTCCGTCGCCTTGCGCTGCACGAATGCGACGAGCCGGTCGATGCCGTCGAGGTTCTCCGGCACGGTCTCCGAATCCTCGACCCGGATCCCGAACTCGCGCTCGACGAACTCGATCAGCTCGAGCACGCCGGTCGAGTCGATGACCTCGGTCTCCATGAGCGACTCGTCGCCGTCAGGCATCCGCCCCGCGTCGCCGAACAGCAGATCCTCGAGGATGAACTCCTCGAGCCGGCCGCGCACATCCGTCGCAGTCGGCCGCGTCTCCAGTCGCATCGGGACTCCTTTCGTTCGGCGGGTATCCAACGCCCCGCTTCGTTCTCTTTCCCCATGGCGCGGGCCTCCACGACGCGCGTCGCTCGGAAGGAGTACGGATGCCCGCGCGAAAGTACACGGCGGATGTCGCCCCGCTCGATCGGGAGGTCATCGTCCGCGAATGCGGCGCGGTGATCGCGCATGCGCGCGACGCCGACAGCGCGGCGATCGGCGTGGCGATCCATCTCGAGGACGCGCTCGGCATCGTGCTGCCGGAGCCCGCGATCCATCCGGCGCACCTCGGCACGACCGACCGGATCCGGCGCACGCTCGCCGCGCTCGAGGAGGATCGCTGATGTGCGGCATCTGCGGCGTGCACTCCCCGCGGACCCTGCCGGGCCTGGACCTCGTGCGCGACATGCTCGGGGCCCTGCGGCATCGAGGGCCGGACGGGGCGGGCATCTATCGCGACCGGCGGGTGGCGCTCGGGCACGTGCGGCTCGCGATCGTCGACGAGGCCGGCGGCGCGCAGCCGATGTCGAACGAGGACGACGCGGTCTGGGTCACGTTCAACGGCGAGATCTTCAACCATGTCGAGCTGAGGGCTCAGCTCGAGCACCGCGGGCACCGGTTCCGCAGCCGCTCCGACACCGAGGTGATCGTGCACGCGTGGGAGGAGTGGGGCCTCGGATGCTTCGCCCGCTTCAACGGCCAATGGGCGCTGGCCCTGTGGGATCGCCGCACCGACCGCCTCGTGCTCAGTCGCGACCGATTCGGCGTGCATCCCCTGTACTACACGCGCGCAGGCGGGCGTCTGCTGTTCGCATCCGAGATCAAGGCGCTGTTCGCCGATCCGGACGTGCCGCGCGCGTTCGATCCGATCGGGCTCGAGGAGACCCTGACGTTCTGGTCCCCCGTCGCACCGCGCACGGTGTTCCGCGGCGTGCGGGCGGTGCCGCCGGGCAGTGCGCTCGTGGTGGACGGAGACCACGAGGAGCTGCACGTGCACGCGCCGATCGAGTTCCCGGCGCGCGGCCGGGAGCCGCGACAGGACCTCTCGGCGAACGTGGAGGCCGTCAGGGAGGCGATCACGCGCGCGACGGTGCTGCGCTTCGAGCGCAGCGACGTGCCGGTGGGCGCCTATCTGTCGGGCGGCATCGACTCGGCCGTCACGACCGCCGTGATCGCGCAGCTGCCGGGCGTCCGGCTGCGCACCTTCTCGGTGCGCTTCGCCGAGGACGAGTACGACGAGGGCGGCTACCAGCGCCTGATGTCCGAGCGGCTGGGCACGCAGCACGACGACATCGTGGTGTCGTCTCGCGAGGTGGCGGACGTCCTGCCGGACGTCGTGCGGCACGCCGAGGCGCCGCTGCTGCGCACCGCGGCCGCGCCCATGTTCCTGCTCTCGCGTCTCGCGCGCGACGCGGGCTGCAAGGTGGTCGTCACGGGCGAGGGCTCCGACGAGCTGCTCGCGGGCTACGACCTGTTCCGCGAGGCACGGGTCCGCCGGTTCTGGGCGCGCGACGCCGACTCCCCCGCACGCGCTCGCGCGGTCGAGCTGCTGTACCCGTGGATGGCGCGATCGCCCTCGCTCGCACCGGCGTTCGGGCGGCGGTTCTTCGGGCGCGACCTGGACGACGACGATCCGGCGCTCTCGCATCGGCCGCGGTGGAGCTCCACCGCCGCGCTGCAGAGCATGCTCGACCCCGCCGTGCGCGCCGACGCCGCCGTGGACGCGGCCCTCGTCGCGAGGATGCCCCGCGGAAGCGCCGGGTGGGACCCGCTCTCGCGCGCCCAGTGGCTCGAGATCACGACGCTGCTGCCCGGCTACCTGCTGTCCTCCCAGGGGGACCGCATGCTGATGGCGCACGGCGTCGAGGGCCGCTTCCCGTTCCTGGACCCGGATGTCGCGCGGCTGGCCGCCGAGATCCCCGCGCGGCACAAGCTGCTGGGACTGGACGAGAAGCACCTGCTCAAGCGCGCCTTCGCCGACCTGATCCCCGAGCAGATCCTGCGCCGACCCAAGCAGCCCTACCGTGCGCCGGATGCGAGCGGATTCCTCGCGGGGCGCGGTCCGGACTGGATGGACGACGTCGTGTCGGGAAGCGCCGTGCGCGACGCGGGCGTCTTCCAGCCGACGGTCGTGGAGCGGCTGCTGGCGAAGTTCCGTCGCGACCCCGCCCGCGCGATCGGCAACACCGACAGCATGCGCCTGATGGCCGTGCTCACGACCCAGCTGCTGCATCGGCAGCTCATCGAGCGCCCGTGGCACGCCGCCCCGCCGGCGCACGGCATCACGACCCTCATCGACCACGCGCAATCCGACGACCACGCACAAGGAGAAGCACATGTCATTCGGACCTGACGACCTCGCGATCGACGCGGACGCGGAGGTCGAGCGCATCACGCGCACCATTCGCACCGCCCTGGCGACGTACCGGCGCAAGGGCGTCGTCGTCGCGGTGTCGGGCGGGATCGACTCGAGCGTGGTGGCGGCGCTGTGCGTCCGTGCGCTCGGGCGCGACCGGGTCTTCGCCCTCCACCTTCCCGAGCGCGAGTCGTCCGACGACACGCTCGGCTACAGCACGCTGCTCACGGACGCGCTCGGCGTGGACTCCGCGGTGGAGGACATCTCGCCCCTGCTCGAGGCCGCCGGCTGCTACCGCCGTCGCGACGACGCGATCAGGCTCGTGGTGCCCGGGTACGGTCAGGGCTACCGCTCGAAGATCGTGCTGCCGAGCGTCGTCGACTCGGACGAGTACCGGCTCTACTCGGTCGTCGTCGAGGCCCCGGACGGCACCCGCACCACCCACCGGCTGACGCAGGAGGCGTACCTCGGCATCGTCGCGGCGACGAACTTCAAGCAGCGCGCGCGCAAGATGCTCGAGTACTACCACGCCGATCGGCTGAACTACCTCACGACCGGGACGCCGAACCGCCTCGAGTACGACCAGGGCTTCTTCGTGAAGCTCGGCGACGGCGCCGCCGACATCAAGCCGATCGCGCACCTGTACAAGTCCCAGGTGTATGCGCTCGCCGAGCATCTGGGCGTCCCGAGCGAGATCCGTCAGCGTCCGTCCACGACGGACACCTACTCGATGCCGCAGTCGCAGGAGGAGTTCTACTTCTCACTCCCCTACGACCGCATGGACCTGTGCCTGTACGGGATGGACAACGACGTGCCGGCCGCGCAGATCGGCGAAGCCACGGGGCTCACGGCCGAGCAGGTCGAGCGCGTGTTCCGCGACATCCAGCAGAAGCGGCGCACGACGGCCTACCTGCACGAGCCTCCCGTGCTCACGGAGAGGGTGCCGGCGATCGACGCGCACTGACCCGCGCGACGATCGCGAAGGCGATCGCGACGTGGCCGCGCGAATGCGCGGCCACGCTCACATCCCCCGCACCGGCCCGCGCCGCCGCGGCCGCGACGGGGCCCGTGAGCGTGACGCGGCACACGCCGGAGGCGCCCTGCCGGATCTCGATCCACTGCCACGGCACGTGCCCGCTCCACTCCGGCAGGGCGAGCGCCTTCCACACCGCCTCCTTCGCGGCGAAGCATTCGGCGAGCGCGCGCACCGGCAGCCCGTCGCCCGGCCGAGCGGCCTCGCCGGACGGCCCGGGGTCTCCGAACCACCGGCGCGCCACGGCCTCGCCGCCGCGTTCCAGCAGCCGCCGGATGCGCCGCGCGTCTGCGACATCGACGCCGACGCCGTGGATGGTCATCGCACGTTGGCCGCGACGACCTCGATCAGCGCGCCCGCGGCGGCGCGCGCGCCGACGGCGTTGAGATGACCGTTGTCCGCCGCGTATGCCGCGTTCAGGACGTGGTACGTCTCGGCCTCGAGCGTGCGCGTCGTGGGGGCGCCGTCCACGGTCGTCTCGACGGCCGCGATGTCGAACAGGCGGCCCGTGTCGCCGTAGCGCTCGCGCACCAGCTCGTTGTACCGCGCCCGCACCGCGTTGTCGAGCGGGCCGGCGCGGTCGGGACGCCCCAGCAGCGCCTTGATGCTCGCGCGCAGGCCGCGGTCGGTCGTGAGCGGCACGGTCGTGTAGAGGAACGTGACGTCGGGGTGCGCGCGCTCCAGCTCGGCCATCGCCCGGGCGTACGCGTCGAACACGGCCTCCTCGTCCGACCCGGACGTGATGTCGTCGTAGCAGAACTTCAGCAGCGCGACGTCGACCGCGTCGCCCAGCGGCCCGCTCATCAGCGCACGGAAGTCGGCGATCTTGCCGAGCGGGTCGCCGTTCACGCCGACGTGCACGTGCGCGATGTGCGCGTCGCCCGCGAGCGGCTCGCGCGTCTCGACGATGGACGGCCCCGGGGCGCCGGCCGATGCGTAGACGTCCTTGACGCCGTCGAGGATGTTCGCGCCCACCGACTGATGGGCGAACAGGATCCGGGCACGGGAGGCCGCTTTCAGCTGGTCCTCCCCGGGCGTCGCCACCTCGGGCTCCGACATCGGCGGGATCCTTCCGTCCCAGGCGATCGCGAGGCCCGCGATCACCGCCAGCACGAGTGCGACGGCCGCGCCCGTGAGGAGTCGCGCGCGCCCTGCCGTCCTGGATGTCGCGCCCATGACTCACGACGCCTTCGCGCTCACGGCGACCTCGCCCAGACGCCGGCACAGGGCGCGCACCTCGCTCTTGACGACCTTGCCGTTCGCGTTGAGCGGCAGCGCGTCCACGAGATGCACGGCCTCCGGCACCATGTGCTTCGCCAGCCGGACACGGCAGTGGGCGATCACATCCCGCGCGGTCAGCTCCGACCCGGCGCGGGTGACCGCGAGGATCTCGATCCGCTCGCCCGCCAGCGGGCACGGCACACCGACGGCCGCCGCCGCGAGCAGGTCGGGCAGCTCCATCGCCACGGTCTCGACGTCCTGGCTCGCCACGCGATGCCCCCACGTCTTGATGAAGTCCTCGGCGCGGTCGACGACATAGATGAACCCGTCGTCGTCGACCGTCGCGAGGTCACCGGTGCGCAGCTCGCCGCCCGGCATCTTGCGCTCGGTCGCCTCCGGATCGTCCAGGTAGCCGGGTGAGATGCTGGCGCCGCGCGCGCGGATCTCGCCGATCTCCCCCGGGGCCACCTCGACGCCGTGCTCGTCCACGACGCGCAGGGCGACGCCCGGCACACCGCGGCCGATCGATCCGGGCCGCGCTCGCAGCTCGCCCGGCGGCAGGTAGGACAGGCGCGCGGTGGCCTCGGTCTGGCCGTACATGACGAACACGTCGGCCTGGAAGGGCGCCTCCAGCAGCTGCTCGAGCACGGGCGGTGAGACGCGTCCTCCCGCGAGCTGGAGCTGCCGCAGATGAGGCAGGCGCCGCTCGAGCATCGTGCTGCTGCGCGCGAGCATCTGCAGCACGCTGGGGACCGCGGCGAAGCCGGTGCAGCGCTCGCGCTCGAGGCGTTCGACGACCGTCTCCGGATAGGCGACGACCGTCTGGTTCACGAGCGACGCGCCCGCGCGCAGGTGCGTGTGCAGCAGCGACGCCCCGAATACGTACGTGAACGGCAGCACGACGAGCATCCGGTCGTCGTCGTGCAGGTGCAGATAGCCGAGGATCGATTCGGTGTTCGCCTGGATGTTCGCGTGCGTCAGCCGCACGGCGCGCGGGTGCCCCGTCGTGCCGGAGGTGAAGACGTAGGCCGCATCCTGATGCGGGTCCACCCGCGCCGGCGCGCGCTCGGCGTCACCGCGCTCGAGCGCCTCCTCGCCGATGATCGTGGCGGCGGACGGAAGCAGGGGCGCGAGCCGACGGGCGCTGCGCGCGTCGGCGAACACGACCCGCGCGCCGATCCAGCCGATGCGCGCGGCGGCTTCCGGAGGGGTCGTCGTGACCGGCACCGGCACGGCGACGTGCCCGGCGGCGAGCACCGCGAGATACGCGGCGACCCAGAACAGCCCGTTCGCGGCGACGATCGCCACGGGGGATCGGGGCGGGGCGTCGAGCTCCTCGAGCCGTCCCCGCAACGAGGCCGCCGCCGCACGCAGCTCGGCATAGCGGTGCTCGCCCCGGTCGTCCGTCAGGAAGGGCGCGTCCGGGTCGGCGCCGCCGACGAGGAATTCCGCCGTGTTCATCCTGTCCCCCGTGTCCCCGGACGGCGCACGCCGCCCTCTCGATCACGGAGGATGCGCACGGTCCCGTGATACGGGGGCGCCGCATGTGCGGCAAGGCGGCGTGCCCGCCTTGCCCGGCCCGGTCGCGTGCGGAAGGATGCGGACGGACCGTCCCGGTCCGCCGCCCACCCGTGCAGTCGACGAGAGGAACGCGCATGTCCGATCCGAACCCCGAGCGGCCCATCGAGCCCGCCGAGCTGGCGCACACGCCGCCCTCTGCGCCCGCCATGAGCGCGAGGCTCGTGGCGGAGACGTTCGGCACGCTGCTGCTGGTGTTCGGCGGCGTCGGCACGGCCGTGTTCGCCTCGAACCACTTCGCGGACACGCCCGCCGCCGTCTACACGGCCGTCGCCCTCGCGTTCGGTCTCGCGGTCGTCGCGGGCGCCTACGCGTTCGGCCCGATCTCGGGAGGGCACTTCAATCCCGCCGTCACGCTCGGGCTGGCGGCGGCCGGGCGCTTCCCGTGGCGCGACACCGGCGGCTACATCATCGCCCAGGTGATCGGCGGCGCGATCGCCACGACGCTGCTGGTGCTGATCGGCACGTTCGGCCCCGCGAACTGGATCGTCACGGCGCAGGACGGCGGGTTCGCGAGCAACGGCTGGGACAACCTCTCCCCCGCCGGCTTCGGCATGCCGGCCGCGATGATCGCGGAGGTCGTGCTCACGGGCCTGTTCCTGCTTGTCATCCTGGGCGTGACCCACCCGACGCGCGGCAACCCCTCACTCGCGGGTCTCGCGATCGGGCTCACACTCGCGCTCATCCACTTCATCAGCATCCCCGTGGACAACACGTCCGTGAACCCCGCGCGCTCGATCGCCTCGGCGATCTACGGCGGCGGCGAGGCGCTGCTGCAGCTGTGGGTGTTCATCCTGTTCCCGATCGCGGGCGCCATGCTCGCGGGCGTCGCGTACCGCTCGCTGCTGGACGTCACGCGCAGCTGAGCCGTCGCGCGGTCAGCCCGCGACGAGGGTGGGGGTGCCCGCCTCGTACTCGGTGAGATCGCCCGTCTCCCCCGCGCGCGCCGCACGGCGGCCGAGGAACAGCATCCAGAACAGCAGCACGCCGAGCGCGAGCGCCCCGATGCCGATCTTGAGCCACCACGGCCAGGGCTGGCCCGTCACGAACCCCTCCACCGCGCCCGCGAGCGCGAGCGCGAAGACCAGGCCGATCGCGACGGTCGCGAGAGCGCGTCCCTCCGCGGCGAGCGCGGCGGTGCGGGTGCGGGGGCCGGGCGCCACCCAGGCCCAGAAGGTGTGAAGTCCCGCGGCGCCCGCCACGAAGATGCACGTCATCTCCAGCAGACCGTGCGGCAGGATGTACAGGATCATCACGTCGAGCCGGTCGTACGCCGTCATGATCGCGGCCGCCGTGCCGAGCCCGACCGCGTTCTGGACGAGGACGTACAGCGGGAAGGCGCCCGTGACGCCGAACAGCACGGCCTGGGCGGCGATCCAGGCGTTGTTCGTCCACACCATGCCCGCGAACACCGCGGCGGGGTTCTCCGTGTAGTACTCGGTGAAGTCGTTCTCGGCGTACTGCTCGAGCTGCGCCTCGGAGCCGAGGGTCGCGACCAGCGCCGGATCCCCCGCGATCCAGGCGCCGGAGAGCCCGACCACCGCGATGAAGGCCAGTGCGATCGCGAGCGTCGTCCACCGCAGGCGGTACAGCGCGGCGGGCAGCTGGTGGAGGAAGAAGCGCGGCAGCTGCCGCAGCACGTTGTCGGAGGCGCCCGTGAGTGCGAGCCGCGCGCGCGACAGGATCGTGGACACGTGATCGCCCTGCGGGGTGCGCCCCGCCGACGTCTTGAGGTCGGCCAGATCCGCCGACGCCGCCTGGTAGCGCGCCACGAGCTCGTCGACCTCGGCACCCCTGAGCCGGCGGCGCTGGGACAGCTCGTCGAGGCGCGCCCACTCCTGCCGCCGGGCGGTCGTCAGAGCGTCGAGGTCCACAGTGATTTACTGTACGCATGTCCACTGGCGCCGGCTTCGGGATGACCTCCGCCGCGCCGAACGCCGGCGCAGCGGCACCGCGTCCTCCCGCACGGCACCGCGCGATCGTTCTCGAGCACGACGAGGTGCTCACGGGCGAGGCCGTCGCGCTCGACGTGCAGCCGATCGGGCTCATCCTCCGCGTCGCGGGCACCGCGATCGACGTGGTCGCGACGATCCTGGCGTACCTGGGGCTGATCCTCCTGATGAGCCAGCTGCTGGTCGCCGGCCTCCTGCCCGAGAACGTGATGCGGATCCTGTCGATCGTGCTGCTCGTCCTGCTGCTGATCGTGGTGCCGACGGCGATCGAGACCGCGACGCGCGGGCGGAGCCTCGGCAAGCTCGCGGTGGGCGGCCGGATCGTGCGCCTCGACGGCGGCGCGATCTCGTTCCGCCACGCGTTCATCCGGGCGGTCGTCGGCGTGCTGGAGATCTACATGACCCTCGGCGGCCTCGCCCTGCTCGTCGGCGTCTTCACGCCGCGATCGCAGCGCCTGGGCGATCTCGTCGCGGGCACGTACGCCGAGCGCACGCGCACCCCCGCGCTCGTCTCACGCGAGACGCCGCTGCCGCCCGGTCTCGAGACGTGGGCGTCGATCGCGGATGTCGCGCGCCTGCCCGACCGTCTCGCGCGGCGGGTCGCGCAGTTCGTGGCGGGGTCCGAGGCGATGCACCCCGCCGCGCGGCTGCGCGTGGCCGACGAGCTGGCGGCGGAGGTGCGGCCGCACGTGAACCCCGTGCCGCCCGTCGATCCCGAGACCCTGCTGCGCGCGGTCGTCGCCGTGCGACGCGGTCGCGAGCTGCATGCCCTCACCGCCCGCGCCGAGCGGGTGGCCCGCCTGTCGCGCTGACGCCCCGCGTCCCGTGCGGCTCAGGAGGCGCGCAGCGTCTCGTGCCGCACGACGGTCCAGCCCTGCGGCACCGACAGGCGATCCGTGTGGATGGCGCAGAGGTCGTGCGCGTGAGGGTCGTTGGCGGCGCCCAGCGGCCCGACGGCGGCCATCTGGTCGCGGTAGTCGTAGGTCAGGGTGGTCACGGCCTCGCGCGCGCAACCCACCTTCGAGCACACTCTCTCACGCATCCCGTTCACCCTATGTTCCCGGAACCGTGATGCCCGGCCGCCTCGCCGGGGCGATCCGGGATGCGCGTCAGAAGAACCGGAACCGGTCGGGGCCGAGATCCCACGGATCTCTGTCGAGGTAGTCGGCCGCGGCGCGGAACACCTCGCCCTCGATCATCATCCGGCGCTGCGTCTCGTCGACGCGGTGCAGGCGGCCCAGGCGCTCGATCGGGATCCGGTACAGCACGATGCGCCCGCGTTCGCGGTCGATGCTCCAGCGCGGGATGCCGTCCTCGTCGGTGTCGCGGGGCAGCCGGCCGATCTCGAAGCTCACGTCCCTCAGCTCGGGCCACGCGCCGCGCAGGTACTCGGCCGCACCGCCCACCGCGACGTCGAAGCGCTCGACGCGCGTGTCGATCGGCGGCAGCGGCGGCCGCACGACCGGGCTGCGGCCCACGCGCCCGTGCCTGCCGTGTCGCGCGGCACGCCCGCGCGGGGCGGGTCGTCGTGACCGTCCGAACAGCGCCATCTGTCCAGCCTACGGGTCAGGGGTAGACGACGACGGGCTGCGGGTGCGCCGCATCCGGCCACACCGCGATGGATGCCACCCCCGCGTCGCCGGCGAAGCCGATCGCGGCGTGCACCGATGCGCCGCGCGGGTCGATCGTGTAGAGCCGCTGGTCGTCGACCTCCACCACCGCGGTGGCGCCGGCGGGGACCGCGACCTCCTCCGGATCGTCCCCCTGCCCGGCGATCGAGACCGTGACGGCCTCGTCGGAGGGGTTGGCGATGCCGATCGTCGGGTCGGGACCACGCGGCACCGCGACGAGCGTGGACTCGCTGATCGCGGGCGCCGCGGTGTTCCAGGCGAAGTCCGCGTCCGCGCCGAAGCCCGTGGTCTGCCACACGGCCGCGACGACAGGCGCGTCGGAAGTCACCGTCACCGTGTACTCGCCGGACTCGAGGCTGCCGAGATCGACCTCGAGAGGCGCGCCGGCGGTCAGCTCGACGGGCTCGGGCTCGCGCGCGGTGGAGCCGTCCTGCGCCGTCACGGTGATCGTCCCGGCCGTGTCGCTCTCCGACAGCAGCCGCGCGATCGTGGCGGCTCCCTCGGTCTCCGCCGCCCCGCCGACGATCCGCACGCCCGGGATCACCTGCGTCGCCGCGGGGCGCACGGCGGACTGGCTGTCGATGCCGCCCGGATCGAGCGTGCGGATCAGGCTCGACTGCAGGCTCGCGCGCACGGGCGCACCGGTGGCGGTGATGCGCAGCACGGGACTCTGCTCGCCGCCCGCGAGTCCCGCGAGCGGGAGCGCGACCTGCGTGCGCGCGGGGACCGGCACCGCGGCGCCGCTCGGGGGCGTCACCGGACCCGCCACGCCGTAGACCGTGATCTGCACGGTCGCGTCGACGTCGCCCGGGTTGGCGACGAGCACGACGCCCGTGGTCCCCGTCTCGGTCTCTCCCCCCACGATCCACGACTCCATCTGCGGAGGCCGGCACGCGGAGGCCGTGAAGCCGGCGAGGTCGGAGTCGGACACGCTCGCGGACGACGCCGCAGCAGCCGAGACCGCTTCCCGGCCCTCCGGGCGCTGCACGTAGCGCGTGGTCGCCGCCTCGCCGGCGACGGTCGGCTGCGCGATCACGTCGGAGTCGGGTTCCTCGTCGCGGTCGTTGCCGACCGTGATCCGGCTCTCCGTGGCGACCGCGAGCGCTCCCGCGTCCTCCACCGCACGGCCGAGCGCGAGGACGGGGCCATCGCACGACAGCACGGTCTCGGCGGGCGCGGGCATCACCTCGACGGACGCCGGCGGCGTCGCGACGGCGGGCCACGGCAGAGCCGCCGCGGCCGTGACGGCCGCGATCGCTCCGATGCCCGTCACGGCGCCGAGGATCACGCGCCCGCCGAGCGTCCGCTGGGCACCGGTGAGCTTCAGGTCGCTGAGCTTCATGCGTCCGCCTCCTCGTAGCCGCGGCCGACCACGCGCGGCATGCGTCGCGCCTCGCGCCGCGACGCGAACGTCGGCACCGCGAGCAGCAGAGCCACGAGCAGCGCGACGCCCTGCGCCGACGCGACCCAGCGCGCCGTCGCCTGCGCGCGCTCGTCGAGCCCGGGCCGCGGCAGGGGATCCGCGTCGAGCCGCCACAGCACGCCCTTCGCGGTCTCGCCCACGCGCACGAAGCCCGCGCGCTGGTCGATCGCCGTGATGGCATCCAGCCGCCGCGTGCGGGCGGCATCCGACTCTCCCGGTCCGGACGCGCCGGCGGTCAGCAGCACGAAGCGCACGCCCGCCTCGCTCAGCCGGTCCTGAACCTCGCCCGCGCTCGCGCTGACGAGGTCACTGGCGATCTCGGCCAGCATCCGGTCGTCCTCGTCGATGCGCGGATCGGTCGACTGCAGCGTCGACTGCCCGCCGAGGGTCTCGCTCGCTCCCCACACCAACCTCGCCGCGACGCCTCCGTCGGGCTGCGCCGTCAGCACCAGCGTCCCCAGGTCGCGCTCGTCGGCCGCGCGGGCGGTGACGTATGCCGGCAGCGTGGACGCGGGCCCGTTCGTCAGCTGCGCCTCGTCACGGGCGAGCGCCGTGAGCGCCGGAACCGCGACCACCGCGATGCACGCCGCGGCGACAAGGCCCGCGAGCCCCGACCGGCCGCGCCGCCGGATGCCCGCGTCCAGCGTCACGGCCGCGGCCGCCACGGCGCCCAGCCACGCGAGGCTCAGAGCGCTGCCGGGCCACACCGGCACCGGGGTGGACTCCACCGCGGCGACCTGCACGCCCGCGGCGAGGTGGGCGGTCACGAGACCCACGACCGCGATCACGACGGCGCCGACGCCCGCCCGCCAGCGCGGCGTGAGCGGCGCGGCGAGGCCCAGGAGGGCGAGAGGCGCCAGCAGCAGCGGCACCCAGAAGGTCGCCGGATCCGCGACGCCGAACCACGTCAGCATTCCGCCCCAGCCCGCCGGATCCGCGGTCGGGAAGCCCATCGCGAGCAGCAGCGGCGACGCGGCCTCCTGCCCGGGCCAGGGGCGTCCAGGATCGGCGAGCAGCGCCCACGGCGTGCCGCGCGACAGCTGCGCCTGCACGACCGGCAGGAAGAACACGGCGCTCGGCACCACGAGCCACAGCACCCGCGTGAGCCCCCGGCGGAGGCGGAACGACACCGCGAGCAGCAGCACCAGCACCCACAGGACGGCGATCGCGGGGGCGAGCGACGGCGCGCACGCGAGCACGCCGATCAGCAGGATGGACGCCGCGCCCGACGCGCCCCACGAGCGGTGCGCGACCGCCGCGGTGAAGAACAGCCACGGCAGCAGCAGATGCAGCAGCACGGCGGCGGGACGGCCCTCCACCAGCGCGACGAGGAAGGGGGGCGCGAGCGCCCACACCACGGCGGCGCAGGCGCGCACCCCCGAGCGCTCGGACACACGGGTGGCGGCGAACCAGCCGCCGAGCACCGCGAGCGGCAGCGCGAGCAGCCACAGCATCACGAGCGCGAACGACGGCTGCGCGGGCCAGAGCGATCCGAGCACGGCGATCAGTCCCGCGAACGGATCGGCGGGGCCCACCATGTCGGCACCCGTGGCCCTCGTGCCGTACGACGCGTCCTGCCACAGCCCGGCGAGCGTGTCGCGCAGCGGCAGCAGCGCTCCTCCGCCCAGCACCGGCCACGCGAGCAGGGGCAGGAACGCCAGTACGGAGACCGCGAGCGCCGCGAGCACGGCCCACGCGCCGCCGCCGGAGAAGAACCGCAGCTCGCGGCGCACCACCGGCTCCCCGCCGTCGGGGTCCTGATGCTCGCGCAGCTGGGCGTTCGTCGCGCGCAGCGGCGCGATCTGCGCCCAGGAGCCCGTGCGGAAGGCGCGGATCTCGCCGCGCGACCGGGCGATCGCCCGGATGCGCGCCATCGCGGTCGCCGCGGCGGCCCACTCCGCCGGCACCTGTGCGGGCGCCTTCGCGACGAGATGGAGGAACGTGCGCCACAGCGCCAGCGGCAGCAGGGAGAGCCAGTGCAGCGGCACGGCCCAGGCGGGGGCGTAGGCGAGACGGCGGTGAAGCTGCGCGGTGCGCACGGCGAACGCGCGGGCCACGGGACCTTCGGGCACGCCCGCCATGCCGGCGACGGGCGCGTGCACCCGCGCGCCGGGGGCCAGCGCCACGCGTCGCCCGCCGAGCCGGGCGCGCACGCCCATGTCCAGGCCCTCGTCGGCGCCGGCGAGCGCGGGGTCGGGCAGCAGATGCGCGCGCGCGTCGCTGCGCAGCAGCACGCCCCGCACGTCGGTGCCCAGCACGTCGTCGTCGCCGTCGTGCTGCCCCTGGTCGAACTCGCCGCCCGCGAGCGCCACCGTGCGACCGAAGCGCGTCATGCTGACGCCGAGCGAGACGATCACGGAGGGATCGCGCGCGTCCACCAGCTTGGGGGCCGCGATCGCGACGGACGGCGCGCGCTCGAGCGCGGCGGACAGCGCCGCGAGCGTGCCGGGTTCCGGCTGGGTGTCGTGGGCGAGGAGCCAGATGGCGCGCCCCTCCGGAACGCGGGCCGCCGCGAGGCGCACGGCCGAGGCGAAGGAGGTGGCGGCGGGGGCCTCGATGGCGCCCTCCGCTCCGGAGGCGTCGATCTGGGCGCGCATGCGCTCGGCCGAGCCGCACACGACGACGGTCAGGGCGTCGATCGGGCGCTCCTGCGCGCGCAGGGCGGCGAGGGTGCGTTCGAGCTGGGCGGCGGCCTGAGGCGTGGCGCGCGCGACGAGGATGGCGTGGACGGCGGGGGGCATGTCGCGGCAAGCCTAGGTCGGCTGCAGCGAGGTTCCCGCCGCACGCGCCGGTAACGCGCAGACTGCGGGCGGGCGATCCGCGCTGGACCGACCTCTAGGAGGCCGCGCGCTTGAGCTTGCGGCGCTCGCGCTCGCTCAGACCGCCCCAGATGCCGAAGCGCTCGTCGTTCTGCAGCGCGTACTCGAGGCACTGGCTGCGCACGTCGCACGACGTGCAGATGCGCTTCGCGTCGCGGGTCGAGCCGCCCTTCTCGGGGAAGAACGCCTCAGGATCCGTCTGCGCGCAGAGCGCGTCGCTCTGCCAGGCGAGCGCGCTGTCCTCGTCAGGCTGCGGGGTCCGGACGCCCGGCACGCCGAGGTTGACCGGATCCACGAACCAGTTGTCCGGTACGCCGGAACGGTACTGCGATGCAGACATTTCGCTCTCCCACTCCTCCAGGCCCCCTCGGGCGGTGTGGAAGTAATTACACCCGTGTCATTCGCATTTATCAAGCCGCAGATCGTAAAGCCTCAACCGGGACATGAATCTTCATTGACGTGCTCCGGCGTGTCGCGCCCGGCGTGTCGCGATCCCGGCGGCTGCCGCCGTCAGGCGGCCCGCTCGCCCGTCGCCGCGGCTGCGGACGCCGAGCCCGGCTGGGCGATGAACGCCTCGCCGTCGCCCGAGATCCGGATCTCGGGCTCGTCCGGCGTCACGAACGCGGCTCGTCCCGGACGCAGCTCGAGCGACGAGTGCGCGCCCCCGACGGACACGGTTCCCTGGGTCGCGAGCACGATGAGCGGGCCGGAGGGTCGCAGCACCGCGTCGGAACCGCCCGTGACCCGCGCGCGCAGCAGCGAGAAGTCGGGCGCATCGGCGGGGAACCTCTCCACGCCGCGCGAGCCGTTGTCGGCCGCGACCGGCAGCACGACGGGGATCGGGCCGGGCGTGGGATCGAGGATCCGCAGCAGCTCGTCCACGTCGATCCGCTTCGGCGTGAGGCCGCCGCGCAGGACGTTGTCGCTGGCCGCCATGAGCTCGACGCCGAGCCCCGAGACGTACGCGTGCAGCATGCCCGCGCGCAGGAACACGCTCTCGCCCTTGCGCAGGACGACGTAGTTCATCAGGAGGGCCACGACCACGCCCGGGTCGTCCGGGTACCAGACGGCGATCCGGCGCGCATTGGCGAGCTCCGCCGCGAACTCGGTCGACTGCGCGTCGGCGAGCGCCGCGATGATCGCGCCCACGACCTCCCGCGCGTCGCCCGACAGGAGCCAGCCGATCGCCGAGGCGAGACCCCGCTCGTCCGTGAGGCGCGCGCGCAGCGGCTCGGCCGCGTCGCCGAAGGACGCGAGCATGCGGCGCGTGGCGTCGAGGTCACGCAGCCCGCACAGCGCCTCGAAGCGCTCGGACAGGGCGACGATCATCTCGGGCTTGTGGTTGTCGTCGGCGTAGTTGCGCTCCGCGCCGTCCGGGAGCGCTGCCTCGCGCGCGAACGCCTCCTCCGCCTGGGCCTTCGACGGATGCACCTGGATCGACAGCACGGTCGAGGCGGCGAGGATCTTCAGCAGGTACGGAAGCCGCCCCGCGACGCCGTGAGCCGCGCCCTCGTCCGCGATCCACCGGTCCAGCGTCAGCCCCGATCCGTCGGCGAGATCGGAAGGGTCCGACGGGTGGTCTCCGAACCACACCTCGGCCTCCGGGCCCTCGGCGGCTTCCCGCCCCTCGAGGGCGGCGATCATCGAGCGGGAGCCCCAGGCGTAGTCGCGCGGAACGTTGGTCAGCGGAAGAAGCACGACCCCAGGGTATTGCGCGCGGTCACTGTAGCCTGGGAGGCACGATGGCCCAGATCACGCGGTACACGGTTCAGAGCCCGCCGGAAGCCCCGGAGAGGGAGGCCACTGCGCACCAGTTCCTGAGGGCGTATGCCGCATTCGTCATGTTCTCGGGTCTCGCCCACACGGCGGTGTGGAACCTCCTCGGACAGGCCGGCGCCGCCGTCGTGCTCGCGGCGACGTCCGTGGCCACGATCGCCATCTGGGTGCCGCGTATCCGGCGCGACGGACTGCGGTGGCGCCGTCTGCCGTGGGCCGCCCTCGGCTACGTCGCCTGGGCCCTCGTCTCCGTGCTGTGGTCCAACTGGCCCGGCGCCACCCTCCTGACCTGGACGCTGCTCGCCGCCGGAACCCTCCAGGGCCTCTTCTTCGCGCACGTGCTGACGTGGCACGAGCTCCTGCGCGCGCTGGATGTCGCGCTGAAGTGGATCATGGGGCTGTCGATCGCGATCGAGCTGTGGGTGGCGCTGATCCGCCGCGAACCGCTGCTGCCGAACTTCGTCTCGCCCCCCGACGGCTTCGATCCGCACTGGTACTGGGTGCGCGGACACCTGTTCGACGCGCTCATCGGCGACCGCATCCAGGGCGTCGTGGGCAACTCGAACTACCTCGGGATCCTGTGCGTGCTCGCGTTCGCGGTGTTCGCGATCCGGCTCGCGACCCATCCGCCCTATGCCGCGATGCAGACGGTGTGGCTCGCCCTGACCGCCGTGCTGTTCGTCCGCTCGGGCTCGGCGACGGCGCTCGGCGCGTTCGCCGGAGCCTTCATGGTGCTGCTGGCCATCCTCGTCATGCGGCGAGCGCGCACGGCCGGGGAGCGCAGCCGCCGCTATCTGCTCTTCACCGCGATCGGCGCGATCGGCGCGGTGCTCGTGATCCAGCTCTGGGATCGCGTGCTCGGAATGCTGGGGCGCGACGACTCGCTGACCGGACGCGACGAGATCTGGACGACGGTCTGGGAGCGCGCCATCACGCACCCCGTGCACGGCAACGGCTTCTCGAGCCCCTGGGTGCCGTGGGATCCGGCCTTCGACGGCTGGATCGTCGATCACGGGCTGTCGGTGTTCCACGCCCACAACATGTGGCTGGACGTCTTCCTCCAGCTGGGTGCGATCGGCGTGATCCTGATGTTCGTCACGTACGCCGCCATGACGTGGCGCGCCTGGTTCTTCGCGGTCGACCGGCCCCGATGGGACCTCGACGCGAACCGCCCCTACTCCCCCGTCTCCGTGCTCGCGCCGCTGGTGGTCGCGATCCTGCTCGTGCAGGGCCTGACCGAGTCGGGGCCGATCATGCTGTGGGGCTGGACGTTCGCGGTGCTCTTCTCGTTCAAGATGAAGCTCGCCCCGTTCGTGGGCGTGGGCGCCGACGCAGCCCCGATGGGGAAGCCCGCGCAATGACGTCGGCCGGCGACGCGCCGCCGGGCTCGCTTCTCCGGCTGCTGCAATCCGCCGATTTCGCGCGCGCGTTCACGATCGCGGCGCTGGGCGCCGTGTTCGCCGCGCACCTGATCGGCCGCACGGCCGGCCCCGTCACGCTCGTGACGATCGTCGTCGCGCTGGACGTGGTGGGCATCGCCATCCTGATCGCCCGTCGCGACGAGCTGAGCCCCCTGCACTTCGCCCCCACGAGCCTGCTCGCCTTCCTCGTCTGGACGCTCGCGAGCGTGCTGTGGTCGTTCGACGAGGCCTCGACCATGCGCGGCTGGCTCGAGCTGCTGGGATGGGGGCTGCTCGCGCTCGTGATCGCGCATGTGCGCGACACCCTGCAGACCGTGCGGGCGCTGGGCGATGTCCTGCGCTGGATGCTCGGACTCTCGCTCGCCGTCGAGATCCTGTCGGGCATCCTGCTCGACATCCCGTTCCCCTTCCTCGGCGTCGCGGGCGACATCGCGCTGGGCGGCCCCGTGCAGGGCGTGTTCGGCACGCGCAACATGCTCGGGTTCGTCGCCGTCATCGCGCTCATCACGTTCGCGACCGAGTGGCTCACGCAGTCGATCTCCCTGCGGCTGTCGGTGTTCTCTCTGACCCTCGCGGGCCTGCTCGCCGTGCTGTCCGCGTCGCCCACCGTGCTGGTGCTCGCCGTCGCGGTGGGCGCGGCGGCGCTCGCGCTCGGGATCGTGCGCCGGGCGGCGCCCGAGCGCCGCCGCCGCACGCACATCGTGACCGCAACCGTCGTGACCGTGGTGCTGGCAACCTGCTACCTGCTGCGTCACCGGATCATCCGCATGCTCGATGCGGCCTCCGACTTCTCGACCCGGGCGGACCTCTGGAACGAGATCCTCGACTGGGTGCGCCCGCGCCCCGTGCAGGGGTGGGGCTGGCACGGGCCCTGGCTGCGCGGCCCCGAGGACCCGGACGGCGCGCCGTACCCGTTCAACGTCATCAACTTCTCGCTCGACGACAGCCACGCGTCAGCCCTCAACGCGTACTTCGACGTGCTGGTCCAGGTCGGCTGGGCGGGGCTGCTGCTGTTCGCCGTGATGTGCACGGTCGCGATGGTGCGCTCGTGGCTCGTGGCCGGCGCCCGCCGATCCGTCGTGTACGCGTGGACGCCGCTCATGCTGGTCGCACTGCTCGTCGACTCGATGTTCGAGAGCTTCACGCTGTCGGGGCTCGGCTGGATGATGCTCGTGGTGTGCGCCGTGCGCGCCGGGCAGTCCCGCTCGTGGCGTGAGCGCATCCGCGACGTCGCGGGCCAGGGCGGGTCCCAGGATCCGCTCGCGGGTGCACGGTAGGCTCGTCTGCGGTCCGCCGCCGCCCGCCCTGCGGCACTTCCGCTGAAACCGTTCGGAGCCCGCCCTTGGTTTACGTCCTCCAGAACGTGGTCTTCCCCCTCGACCGCGACCCCGACCTGCTGCCGCTGTACGCCGACCCCGACGCCTGGTCGGTCGTGCGGATCGAGGACGAGGCGACCCCTCTGCGCGTGTCCGACAACGCGCGCCTGAGCGATGTGCTCGGCCGCACCCGGGCCCGCGTCGTCGCGGGCAGCCGCGTCTCCTTCGGCGCGTACTTCAACGCCTTCCCCGCGGCCTACTGGCAGCACTGGACGCCGATCCGCGACGTCCGCCTCACGGTGCGCACGACGGGCGACGCGACGATCCTGCTGTTCCGCTCGAACGGCGCGGGCATCCGCCAGCGGCTCGACACGCGCGACGTGACGGGTTCGAGCGAGGCCACGTTCGACATCGCGCTGACGCAGTTCAGCGACGGCGGCTGGATCTGGTTCGACATCGCGACCGATGCGGAGGACGCGATCTTCGAGGGCGCCGAGTGGACCACCGAGCAGGACCCGGTGCGCACCGGCAAGGCCTCGCTCGGCATCACGACGTACAACAAGCCCGACTACTGCGTCGAGACGCTCCGCGCGCTGACCGAGAGTCCCGAGGTGCTCGAGCTCGTCGACCGCGTGTTCCTCGTGGACCAGGGCACCGACCGCGTCGACGCCCAGCCGGACTTCCCCGAGGTGTCCGAGGCGCTCGGCGAGCAGCTCGAGCTCATCACGCAGCCGAACCTCGGCGGTTCCGGCGGCTTCGCGCGCGCGATGTCCGAGACGCTCAAGCGCCCGAACAGCGACTTCGTGCAGCTGCTCGACGACGACGTGCGCATCGAGCCGGAGTCGCTGCGGCGCTCGATCGTCTTCGGTCGCTACACCACGAAGCCGACGCTCGTGGGCGGTCACATGTTCGACCTGCTCGACCGTCCCAAGCTGCACGCCTGGGCGGAGGTCGTCGACGAGCGCACGTTCATGTGGCGCAACCTCTTCACGGAGGACGGCCTCATGCCGCACGACTTCGGCGTGACGAACCTTCGGCAGACCAAGAAGCTGCACATGCGCATGGACGCCGACTACAACGGCTGGTGGATGTGCCTGATCCCGACGGCCGCGATCCGCAAGGTCGGCCTGGCGCTTCCCGCGTTCATCAAGTGGGACGACGCCGAGTTCTGCCTGCGCGCCGGGCGTTCGGGCTTCCCGACCGTGTCGATGCCCGGCGTGGCGCTGTGGCACGTGTCGTGGATCGGCAAGGACGACGCGATCGACTGGCAGGCCTATTTCCACGCGCGCAACCGCACGGTGGCGGCCCTGCTGCACTCCAAGAAGGCGCGCGGCGGCTCGTTCGTCTCCACCAGCGTCAAGACGGGCATCAAGCACCTGCTGATGATGCAGTACTACCCCGCGGAGCTGCGCCTGCGGGCGCTGCGCGACGTCCTCTCGGGCCCGCAGCACATGATCGAGAACATCTCGACGGCGATGCCGGACGCGCGCGCCGCGGCCAAGGACTTCCCCGAGACGGTCGTGCACAAGGAGACCGACCGCGTGCTGCGCTCGCGCAAGGGACGCCCGATCTACCGCCGCGTGCGACGCCTCACGATCGAGAAGGCGCCCACCGGCGTCAGCATGGTCGTGTTCACCGTCGTGCACGCCGTCGCGCACTGGTTCCACAAGCCGCAGGCGAAGAACATCCGGATGCCGGAGGTGGAGTTCGCCAAGGGCGATGCCAACTGGTGGCGCATCCCGTACTACGACAGCGCGCTCGTGTCGTCCGCCGACGGCGGCGGCAAGCAGATCTACACGCGCGATCGCGAGCGCTTCCGCTCGATGCTGCTCGAGACGCTGAGCCTGCACGCGCGACTGTGGTGGCACTGGCTGCCGCTCGCGCGCAAGTACCGTCGTCAGCTGAAGAACGTCACGTCGGTGCAGACCTGGGACGGCATCTTCGCCGGGGGCGAGAAGTGAGCGAGGCGCTCGCGCCCGCACCGGATGCGACGCTGCCGGCGTCGTTCGATCCGGCCTCCGCGACCATCGTGGTGGTCACGTACAACCGCTCGCACCTCCTGCGCGGCCTCCTCGAGTCGATCGGGCGGATGGATCCCCGGCCCGGCCACGTCGTCGTCGTCGACAACGCGTCGGCGGACGACACGACCGAGGTCGTGGAGTCGTTCCGCGGATCGATCGGCACCGAGATCGTCTACCGCCGCCTGGAGGAGAACACGGGCGGCTCTGGCGGATTCAGCGAGGGCATGCGCGTCGCGCACGACCTCGGGTCCACGTGGATCTGGCTCATGGACGACGACGTCGAGGTGCTCCCCGACGGCCTCGCCCGCATGGGGGTCTGGACGCCGCGCTTCCGCAGCATCCAGGGCCGCCGCTACGACTACGACGGCAGCGAGTTCTACTGGCAGTACCGCCTGTCGATCCCGCTCGGCATCCCGATCCCGTTCGCGCCGGCGGGCTTCGACGCCTCGGGCTTCCGCGAGATGAACTCGGGCTGCTTCGAGGGCATGTTCATCCATCGCGACGTGGTCTCGCAGATCGGCCTGCCCGATCCGCGCTTCTTCATCTACTGGGACGACTCCGTCTACGGCTGGCTCGCGTCGCGCGTGACGACCTCGGCGATCGTGAACGAGTTCGTGCTGCGCCGCACGCGCGAGATCAAGCAGTGGGACATGGGGGTGCGACACCTCAACGCGTCGAGCAACGCCTACCGCTACTACATCATGCGCAACCGGGGCATCATGAAGCACTACTTCCGGGCGCACGGCGCCTACCGTCCGGTGCGCTTCGCGCTCGGCACCGCGCTGACGTTCGCCAAGGAGCTCATCCGCCTGGTCTTCGTCGAGCGCACGGTGCGCGGCACCAGCCACCTCTTCCGCGGCACGCGGGACGGGCTCGCCATCGCCCGCGATCGCGCCTGGCGGCCCATGCCGCCGCTCGCGGGAAGCTGATCCGCGCGGCCGCATGACCTCCATCTCCCCCTCGGCGGAAGGCGCCCGTCCCGGCATCCCCACCCGTCTGCCGGCGCTGGACGGGCTGCGGGGCATCGCCGCGCTCGTGGTGATGATCCACCACAGCCTGCTGACCGTGCCGATGTTCGCCGCGGCGTACTACGACTCGACGTCCGAGGACACGTGGCGCATCGACAACCCGGCGCTGTGGTTCGCGCACACGCCGCTGCACGTGCTGTGGGACGGCAAGTTCGCCGTGATGATCTTCTTCATCCTGAGCGGTTTCGTGCTGACGCTGCCCGTGCTGCGCGCGACCTCGTTCCGCTGGGACGCGTATCTCCCGCAGCGGCTCGCGCGCCTTTACCTGCCGGTGTGGGGCGCGCTCCTGTTCGCCCTGGCCGTCATCTTCCTGACGCCGCGCGGGCGCAATCAGCAGACGGAGTGGCTCGTGCGCCGTGCCGATCCCGTCTCCTTCCAGGACCTGCTGCAGAGCCTCGCGCAGATCTCGGGCGGCAACGAGATCCTGAGCCCGCTGTGGACCATCCGCTGGGAGATCCTGTTCTCGCTGCTGCTCGGCGCCTTCGTCTGGATCGGCCTGCGCACCAACGGCAACGCCACCGTGATCGCGTGCCTCGTGCTGATCGCGGCGGGCTCGGCATGGCAGGCCGAGGCGCTGATGTACCTGCCGATGTTCCTGATCGGCGTCGTGCTCGCCGTGCACCGCGAGACGCTGCACCTGCGCCTGGGGCCGCTTCGCGGCTGGCTCTGGGGGCTCGGACTCGCGGCGGCCGTCCTGCTGGCGAGCGCGCCGTGGATGATGCCGCCCAGCGTCCCCGAGCGCGTGCACGACGGCGCGCTCGCCCTGCAGGTCGCGGGTGCGCTGATCGTCGTCGCCTTCTGCGCCTTCGGCCGGCCGAGGGCCCGCCTGCTGTGCTCGCGCCCGGCGCAGTGGCTCGGCACCATCTCGTTCAGCCTCTACCTCGTGCACGAGACGGTCGTGGTGCTCACGGCAGACCTCTTCGGGCCCGGCGAGTCGGCGCTCGTGCTGCCCGTCGCCGCTGTCGCCTCGCTCGGCGCCGCGCAGCTGTTCTTCGTGGGTGTCGAGCGGCCGAGTCACCTCCTGTCTCGACGCGTCTTCGCGTCGATCGCGGATGAACGGGATCAGCAGTCCTCTCGCTGAACGGCTCCCGATAGGGAAGGCTGTCCACGGGGGCATCCCTCTCCTGCTTCGCCACCGGCATCGCGGGATATCCGGGGAGAGACTGTGAGCACCACATCAAAGGGAGCGGGTCATGGCCACACGACGATCCAGGGTGACGGCGGCGCTGTCCGCGGCGGTCCTCATCGCGACGCTGACGGTGGTGGCGCAGAACCCTCCACCCGCCCACGCCCAGGGCGGTGAGGTCGGCGGGCACGGCACCACCTACTACCTGAACGACGCGTGGTCGGGCTCGGCGAACATCGTCGCGAAGTACGGCGTCTCGAGCGACCGGGCGTACGTCGGGGACTGGAACGGGGACGGCAAGGACACGCTGGCGGTGCGCCGGGGCAACAAGTACTACCTCACGAACACGGCGGGCTCCCCCGCCACGAAGACCTTCACGTTCGGTCTCGCCCGCGACACCGCCCTGGTCGGCGACTGGAACGGCGACGGCAAGGACACGCTCGCCGTGCGCCGCGGCAACCACTACTTCCTGAGCAACACGCTCGGCGGCCGGTCGACGCAGAACTTCCACTTCGGCCGCGCGGGCGACCAGGTGCTGGTCGGCGACTGGAACGGCGACGGCAAGGACACCCTCGCGGTCCGCCGCGGCAAGACGTTCTACCTCAGCGACAGGCTCACGGGCGGCAAGGCCAGCCGCGTCGTCGCCTACGGCCGGGCCGGGGACCGCGTGTACGTCGGCGACTGGAACGGCGACCGCAGCGACACGCCGGCCGTCCGACGCGGCAACGCCTACTACATCACGAACAGGTTCGCCCCCGGCCGGGCGGAGCGGGTGCTGTCGTACGGCCGCACGACCGACATGACGCTCGTGGGCGACTGGAACGGCGACCGGAAGGACACGCTCGGCGTCCGGCGCGGTGCGCCCATCTATCAGACGCCGGGGAACTACGCGAAGATCTCCTACACCGGCCAGCCGCCCGCGCGCGGTGCGGGATTCAACCTCACCTCGGGGCGCGAGGGCGCGAAGGTCAAGGTCATCGCCGACCGCTTCGGGCTCGCCCGCCCGACGCAGTGGGTCGACAGCACGATGATGTCGAAGGTCAAGCAGTGGCAGCGGGCTCACGGCATCCCGCAGACCGGCGTCGTCGGGAAGCGGACCTGGCTCGCGATGGGCTACAGCGAGAGCTCCTGGACAGGGCTCGACAACTACGTCTACCCCCTCAAGGCGCGTCCGAACATGACGCGCAAGCAGCTCATCAACGCGATGATCGCCACGGCGCGCTCGTACGAGGGCTCCCGCTACGTGTGGGGCGGCTCGAATCAGCCCGCCGTGGGGGCCGACTGCGTGGGCGTCGTGATGCAGGCCCTCCTGTCCGTCGGGATCAACGTCGAGCCGAGCAACACCGTCACGCACACGCTGGCCGGGAACACGACCCCGCGCGAGATCTACGCGAACCGCAAGTTCAAGCACGTGCCTTACAGCCAGCGCCTGCCGGGCGACCTCATCTTCCAGGCGCACGACCCGCGCGACCCCCGCTCGGTCCGCCACGTGCAGATGTACCTCGGCAACGGCATGGTCATGGAGTCGGTGCACGTCGGCGGGATCGTCCGCCGCGAGAACATCACCTACCCCGCGAGCAAGAACATGCCCACCGTGGTGCGTCCGCTTCCCTGACGACGCACCGGCACGACAGGGGCCCTGAGACGCGCGCGTCTCAGGGCCCTGCCGTCGCTCCGCCTAGCGAGGGTAGAGACGGTCGGCCTGCGCGCGCTTGCGGGCACCCAGCTGCTTGGCCTTGTCGGCGAAGGACGGATCGACCGTGGCGTCCCCGGCGCGCACCGCGTCTCCCGCGCGCACGAGGGTCCACCCGGTGCCGAGCTCCCGCAGCGTGCGGTGCCGGGTGTCGTAGTGACCGCCGCGCCCGGCCAGCACGAAGCCGGCGGCTCCGGCCGCGGCGGCGAGCAGGTGCGCGTGGAAGCGCGACGTGAGCCACTTCTGGCCCGCCCGTGCCGGCAGGCCGTCGACCCACATCTCGCCGAACGGGTAGAAGCGCGCCTCGGGCCGGGCCGCGTTGCGGAAGTGGGCGTCATCCGGCGGCACCGACTCCGCGAACCCCACGCTCGTCTCGGCGATCCCCGCGAGGAAGCCGTCGATCGTCGCGAGCACGGCCTCGTCCTCCCACTCGCGCAGATCGCCCTGCACGAGCACCATGCGGTCGGGAGTGGGACGGCGGTCGTACAGCGAGCGCTTGAGCGCGAGCGCGAGGAACGCGTCGTCGAGGCCGAGCTCCACGCCGAGCGCGTCGGCGGTCGACTCGTCGCGCGCCTCGACGGAGTCGAACGCCGCGAGCCGGTCCTTCGCCCAGCCCCGTAGCCGGTCCTCGAGCGGCATCGCGTCGAGACCGGTCGCATGCGCCGGGATGCCGAAGGCCTCCCGCGCCGCCGCGATCCCCGCGAGCAGGCCCAGGTGTTCCTGCGACGCACCGTTGACGTAGCCGCCGCCGATCAGATGCATCGACTCGACTCCGCGCAGCGCCTTCAGCCCCGCATCGAACCGGGGCGAGCCCAAATCCCGGACGATGCGCGTGATCCGCTCCTCGTCCGTGACCGGATCGTGCGTCTCGCTTCCCAGCGCGAGCTCCCACAGCGTGCTCGTGGTGCGCAGCCGCGGATGCGCACCGCCGAACAGGTGGGATGCCCGTCCCGGATGGGGGCAGTCGAGCCACACCGTGCGATCGGGGAACCGCTGGGCGAGGTACTCGATCCACGCGCGCGTGATCACCTCATCGCCGTAGTCGGGGTGTCCCGCGGTGGAGACGAGGTACAGCGGCTTCTGCAGCACGGGCTGCTCGCCGGTGGGAGGAGCCGCGGGCATCTTCACGCGCGGCGCACCGAACAGCTTCATGTCTCGGGTGGCTCCAGGGTGGGAGGCACGTGCCTTCGGGGGACGGATGCACGTCGGGACAGCGCGCATCCGGGCACGCTCACAGTGAATCTACAGGTAAGCGCGTCCCGATCGCACGGATTCCTTCTGAAGCCCCGGACGGAGCCGAAGCCTCCTCAGCTGGACAGCTGGTTGTTCCACATCGACAGCGCGGACCCGATCGCCATGTGCATGTCGAGGTACTGATAGGTACCCAGGCGGCCGCCGAAGAACACGTCCTTCTCGCCCTTCTGCAGGTCCCGGTAGGCGAGCAGACCCGCGCGGTCGTCGGTGGAGTTCACCGGGTAGTACGGCTCGTCGTCACGCGTCGCGAACCGCGAGAACTCCCGCATGATGACGGTCTTGTCCGTCGGGTAGACGTCCTTGCGCTCGGGGTGGAAGTGCTTGAACTCGTGGATGCGCGTGAAGGGCACATCCGCGTCCGGGTAGTTCATCACCGAGGTGCCCTGGAAATCGCCGACGTTCAGCACCTCCTCCTCGAAGTCCAGCGTGCGCCAGGCGAGCTCGCCCTCGGCGTAGTCGAAGTAGCGGTCCACCGGGCCGGTGTAGACGATCGGGACCTGACCGACGAGGGCCTTCTTGTTGAGCGGCTGCGACTCGTCGAAGAAGTCGACGTTCAGCTTGACGTCGATGTTCGGGTGGTCCGCCATGCGCTCGATCCAGGCCGTGTATCCGTCGGTGGGCAGGCCCTCCCACGTGTCGTTGAAGTAGCGGTTGTCGTAGTTGTAGCGCACGGGAAGACGGCTGATGATGTCGCCGGACAGCTTCTCGGGCGAGGTCTGCCACTGCTTCGCGGTGTAGTGCGCGAAGAACGCCTCGAACAGCGGGCGCCCGACCAGCGCGATGCCCTTCTCCTCGAAGTTGGCGGCCGTCTTGACGTCGAACTCCCCCGCCTGCTCCTTCACCAGCGCACGCGCCTCGTCCGGCGTGTAGGCCGCGTCGAAGAACTGGTTGATGGTGTGCAGGTTCACCGGCAGGGCGTAGACCTGCCCCCTGTGCGTGGAGTACACGCGGTGCACGTAGTTCGTGAACGTCGTGAAGCGGTTGACGTACTCCCACACGGTCGCGTTCGAGGTGTGGAACAGGTGGGCGCCGTAGCGGTGCACCTCGATGCCGGTCGTCGGCTCGTTCTCGCTGTACGCGTTGCCGCCGATGTGGTGACGGCGGTCGATGACCGTGACCTTGCGGCCGGCCTCAGCCGCGCGCTCTGCGATGGTGAGGCCGAAGAAGCCGGAGCCGACGACGAGCAGATCCATACGTGTATACGCCTTTACGTGGGGAACAGGTCAGCCGCGACCGCGGTCGGCGACGCCCCATCCTAACGGGGCGCACCTCCGGGCCCGCCGAGCGACGAGGCGCGGAGCCGTCGCGGACGCGTGCCTCGGCGCCCGCCCAGGGGGCGCTTGGTAGACTCGCACGCCGAGTCACGGCCCGCCGACCCCGCGCATGCAGCGCGCTCGCGTGACCTCGATTCCCCCAGGAGCAGCATGAAACTCGTCATCCAGATCCCCTGCCTGAATGAAGAGGCGACGCTGCCGCTCGTGCTCGAGACGATGCCGGCGCAGATCCCCGGCATCGACGAGATCGAGATCCTCGTGATCGACGACGGGTCCACCGACCGCACGATCGAGGTCGCCGAGTCCTACGGCGTGCGGCACTTCGTGCGCCACACGCGCAACATGGGTCTCGCGCGGTCGTTCCGCGACGGCGTGGAGTACGCGCTGGGCGTCCTCGGCGCCGACATCGTCGTGAACACCGACGGCGACAACCAGTACCCGCAGCAGATGATCGGCGAGCTCGTCCAGCCGCTCCTGCGCGGCGAGGCCGACATCGCGATCGGCGACCGCCAGACCGCCACGATCGCGCACTTCTCGCCCTTCAAGAAGGCGATGCAGCGCGTGGGCAGCGAGGTGGTCAACTTCGCGGCCGGCACCGAGCTGCCCGACGCGGCCAGCGGCTTCCGCGCCTACTCCCGCAAGGCGCTCATCCGGCTGAACATCGTGACGCAGTTCTCGTACTGCATGGAGACGATCATCCAGGCGGGGAACAAGCGCCTGAAGATCGCGAGCGTGCCGATCACGACGAACCCCAAGACGCGCGAGTCGCGGCTGTTCACGAACATCTTCCAGCACATGGCGAAGTCGGGTCAGGCGATCCTGCGCAGCTACATCATGTTCAAGCCGCACACGATCTTCACGACGCTCGGCGTCGTGCTGCTGATCGGCGGACTGATCCCGTTCGTGCGCTTCCTGATCCTGAACCTGATCGGCGCGGCGGGCGACCACATCCAGTCCCTCATCCTGGGTTCGTCGCTGCTCGTCGGCTCACTGCTGTCGTTCGCGCTGCTGATCATCTCCGACCTGCTGCGGACCAATCGGGTGCTGCTCGAGGACACGCTGCAGCGTCTGAAGGAGCTGCAGTACGGGGCCGACGCCCCGGCGGTGGCGCCCGCGGACAGGCCGCAGCCGCAGCCGCGGACAGCGATCGTGCCCGAGTCGGAGCTCCCGACGGCGCCCGACCCCGTCCAGCTGCACCCCGAGAACGCGGGATCGGCCCGGACGACGTCGTGATCGTCTCGTTCGGCACCTACGACGCCGTCAAGCATCCGCGCGTGGGCATCGTCATCGACGGGCTGCGCGAGCGCGGCGAGGACGTGCGCGAGCTCAATCATCCGCTGGGATTCAGCACCGCCGAGCGCGTGCGCATGCTGAAGCAGCCCTGGCGCCTGCCGGGTCTCGCCTGGCGCATGCTGATCTGCTGGATCGCGCTGCGTCGCGACGCGCGCGCCCTGCTGCGCTCGGGCGCCGTGCCGGAGGCCGTGCTGGTGGGCTACATGGGCCACTTCGACGTGCTGCTCGCGCGCCGGCTGTTCCGGCGATCGACGATCGTGCTCGACCACCTGATCTTCGCCGGGGACACCGCGCAGGATCGCGGTGCGCGGGGCCTGCGCGTGCGGCTGCTGCGCGGACTGGACAGCCGCGCGCTGAGCGCCGCCGACGTCGTGCTCGTCGACACGGTCGAGCACCTCGAGATGCTGCCGGATCGGGCCAAGGGCGTGCACGTGCCCGTCGGAGCCCGCGCGGAGTGGTTCGACGCGCGGCGCGCGGCCGCACCGGAGCAGGATGGCCCGGTCTCGCTGATCTTCTTCGGTCTGTTCACGCCGCTGCAGGGCGCGCCGACCATCGCGCGGGCCCTGCGCCGCGCGCACGAGGACGGTGCGTCGTTCCGCGCGACGATCGTCGGGACCGGTCAGGACTACGACGAGGCGCGCGCCTCGGCGGGCGACGTCCCCGGCATCACCTGGCTCGACTGGGTCGAGGCGCACGAGCTGCCCGCCCTGGTGGCGCGGCACGACGTGTGCATGGGCGTGTTCGGCACCTCCGAGAAGGCGCTGCGCGTGGTGCCCAACAAGGTCTACGAGGGAGCGGCGGCCGGCTGCGCCATCGTCACGGGCGACACCGCCCCGCAGCGCGCGGCGTTCGGCGACGCCGCGCTGTACGCGAAGCCGGGCGATGCCGACGCGCTGTCGCGCGTGATCGCGGAGCTCGCCGCCACGCCCGCGCGGGTCGCCGCGGCGCGCGCCGCCGCGGCGGAGGTCGCCGAGTCCTTCCGGGCCGGAGACGTCGTCGTCCCGCTCCTGGAGCGGCTGCGCGCGAGCGGCGTCCGGCGATGAAGCGCGTCCTGGCGATCCTGCGCTCCCCCGCCGTCAAGTGGGGGTTCCTCGCGCTCGCGCTCGGATTCGCGGCGTGGTTCGTCGCGAGCCGCTGGGACGAGATCCTGGCCGCGCTCGTGCGCCTGCCGATGTGGGCGCTGCTCGTGGCGCTCCTGGCGAGCATCGTGTACGTGGCGCTCACGCTCGAGTCGTGGCGCAGCATCCTGCGCGATCTCGGGCATCCGCTCGCTGTAGGTCCGGCCGTCGCCCTGTTCGGCGTGAGTCAGCTGGGCAAGTACATCCCGGGCGGCGTGTGGAACATCGCCGCCGCGGCCGATCTCGGCCGCGCGCACCGCATCCCCGCGCGGCACTCCGTGGCGGCCATGACCCTCGCGGTGCTCATCTCGCTCGTGTCGGGTGTCGGCATCGGCGCGCTCGGCTTCGCCATCGCGCCCACGCCCGCGCTCGCCGGCTGGGCGTGGCTGATGTGGGCCGGTGTGCCGCTGCTGGTGCTGCTGGCGCCGCCGATCATGAACCGGCTCATCGCCTTGGCGTGGCGCGTGCTGCGCCTCGAGCCCCTCGACACCGCGGGCGGCACGCTGTCGACGCGCGGTGTCGGCGTCGCGACCGCCTGGTCGGCGCTCGCATGGCTGGTGGCCGGCTGCTCGGTCGGCGTGCTCGCGATCGGCCTCGGCGCGCCGGCGACGTGGCACACGCTCGTCCAGTGCGTGGGCGGTTACGCGCTCGCCTGGGTGATCGGGTTCCTCTTCGTCGTCGCCCCCGCGGGCGCGGGCGTGCGCGAGGTCGTGCTCGCCGCGGCGCTGGCGGGCACGCTCCCGTCGGCCGAGATCGTGACGCTCGTGCTCCTGAGCCGCGTGCTGCTGACCGCGGTGGACCTCGGGTTCGCCGCCGTCGGCGGCGCCGAGACCCGCTTCGCGCGACGCCGGATGGAGGCCGCATGACCCCGGACGAGAGCCGTGCGGACGCGCAGCCGGAACTGCCGGGCGGCGCCGAGCAGGCGATCGGCGGCGGCACGGCGCCGGACGGCCCCCTGCTGCGCCTCATCAAGGACCGCCGCGTGGCGTTCCTCGTGGTCGGCGGCCTCAACACCGGCATCGGGTTCGTGTGGTTCATCCTGTTCTCGACCCTGTTCCGGGCCCTGTGGCACGGGGCCGGATGGACGATCTTCCTGACGATCACCGTCGCCCACGTCTTCAGCACCATCTCGGCCTTCGTGCTCTATCGCAAGCTGGTGTTCCGCGTCACAGGTCACCTCTGGCTCGACTTCTGGCGCTTCCAGCTCGTGTACCTCACCTCGTTCCTGCTGAACCAGCTCGTGGTGCCCCCGCTGACGCTGCTGCTCGGCCTGCATCCGGTCCTGGCGCAGCTCCTCTTCACGTTCGTGATCGCCGTGATCAGCTGGTTCGGCCACAGCCGCTTCTCGTTCCACCGCCGGAAGGAGGAGCGATGACGGATGTCCGCCTCAGCGTGGTCGTTCCCGCCTACAACAACGGCCGCACGCTGGCCGAGACGCTGCGCTCGATCCTGACGCAGGACGTTCCGGGCATGGAGGTGATCGTCGCCGACCATGCGTCCGCCGACGACACGCTCGCAGTCATGCGGACCTTCGCGGACGACCCGAGGGTCACGCTGCTGGAGACCGAGGCCGGCGGCGGCGCCGGCCGCAACTGGAACCGCGTGACGACGGCCGCGCGCGGCGAGCTCCTCAAGCTCGTGTGCGGGGACGATGTCCTCCGTCCCGGCGTGCTCGCGCGGCAGGCGGAAATCCTGCGGAGCACCGGCGCGGTCATGACCGCCTGCCGCCGCGACCTGATCGACATGTCGGGAGCCGTCCTGCTGCCCGCCTGGGGCCTGCGCGGCATCGATCGCCGGATGCCGGGCGCCCAGGCCGTACGCCGCGCGGTGCTCGCGGGCTCGAACCTGTTCGGCGAGCCCGCCTCCGTCATGATGCGGCGCGACGCGCTCGTGCGCACGGGCGGCTGGAACGACCGCTTCTCGTACTTCATCGACCAGGCCACCTACACGCGCGTGCTGTTCGAGGGCGACTTCGTGCCCGATCCGGAGGTCGGCGCGACGTTCCGGATGAGCGACGCGCAGTGGAGCGTCGCTCTCGCCTCGCGCCAGGCGGCCGAGGCGCGTGAGTACCACGCGTGGGTGCGCGAGACGCATCCCGAGACGCTCTCGGGGCTCGATCGCCGCATCGGCGACGTGCGGGCCGCGCTCATGGC
The DNA here is from genome assembly GCF_016805985.1 of Microbacterium sp. JZ31. NCBI lineage: Bacteria > Bacillati > Actinomycetota > Actinomycetes > Micrococcales > Microbacteriaceae > Microbacterium > Microbacterium sp. JZ31. Next base: position 872,039 of record NZ_CP017661.1, on the reverse strand, counting down.
TCGTGCCCGGCGCCTCTCGTATCGTGTGCTGAAGAGGAGGATGCGATGACCGACCTGTACGTGCACCGGATCAGCGTGGTGATCCCGGTCTACCAGGGCGAGCGCACCCTCGACGCGGTGATCGAAGAGCTGCGGCCGCTGACGCTCGGCTTCCGCACGCCGGGTGGCCGCGCGGGCCAGGTGGGCGAGGTCATCCTCGCGTACGACCGCGGCCCAGACCGCTCCGATGTCGTCATCCGCCGGCTCGCGGCGGCGAACGACTGGGTCGTGCCCGTCTGGCTGAGTCGCAACTACGGCCAGCACGCCGCGACACTCGCGGGCATGGCCAGCTCCGGTGGCGAGTGGATCATCACGATGGACGAGGACGGCCAGCACGACCCGGGAGACATCGGCTCGCTGCTCGACGCCGCGCTCGACGCCCAGGCCGATCTCGTCTACGCCGATCCCGTGAACCGCCCGCCGCACGGCGCCCTCCGCAACACGGCGTCGCGCACGTCCAAGCGCATCCTCGAGACGGTGTTCAGCGGCGGTCGCGCGACGGACTTCCACAGCTTCCGCCTCGTACTCGGCGAGATCGGGCGCAGCGTCGCCGCGTACGCCGGCACGGGCGTGTACCTCGACATCGCCCTCGGCTGGATCGCGTCCCGCACCGCCACGGCTCCCGTGACGCTGCGCACCGAGGGCGACCGCCGATCCGGCTACTCCTACCGCCGCCTGTTCGGCCACTTCTGGAGCATGGTGCTGACGTCCGGCACGCGCGGCCTGCGGCTCGTCACCGTGACCGGCACCATCGTGTTCGTGGCGGGCATCCTGTTCGCCCTTTACCTCTCGATCGCGCGCCTCGCGGGCGTCGTGAACGAGCCGGGATGGACGTCGCTCATGGTGGTGCTGCTTCTCGGCATCGGGGTCATCCTCGTCGCGCTCGGGATCATCGCCGAGTACCTGGGCATCGCCGTCAGCACGGCACTGGGCAAGCCGGCGTACCTCATCGTGCGCGACCCGGCGACGGGGCCGCTCGCACACGCCGACCGGGACCAGGTCGGGGGCGCGCCCGCACGGACGCCGTGACCGTCCGGCGCTGGATCATCGGCCGGGGGCTGCTCGGCCGGGCCGTCGCCCGCGCGCGTCCGGATGCGCCGTTCGGGGCCCATGTGCCCGACTGGAACGACGGCGACGGGGCGGTCGGCGCGCTGTCCGGCGCGCTCGAGCGGTTCATCGCGCAGACCGGTCCCGACGATCGCCTCGAGATCTCCTGGACAGCGGGACGGGCCGTGACCTCCACGCCCGTCGAGCGCGTGTTCGCCGAGGTGGACGTGTTCGAGCGCTTCGTCGCCGAGATCGGCGCGCTGCCCGCCGAGACCCGCGCCCGGCTGACCTTCGCCCTGGCGTCGTCGGTCGGCGGCGCCTGGGCCGCCTCCCCCGACGCGCCGTACACCGAGCGGACCCCCACGGCCCCGGCGTCCGCGTACGGCGAGGGCAAGCTCGCGATGGAGGCTGCCCTGGCGGGGGCGACCGCCGCGGGCGGATGGCGCTCGCTCGTCGCCCGCGTCACGAACCTGTACGGCCCGGGTCAGGACCTCGGCAAGGCGCAGGGACTCATCTCGATCCTGATCCGCGCGCACCTGACGGGCGCGCCCGCGTCGATCTACGTGCCGCTCGACACCCTGCGCGACTACGTGTACGAGGACGACGCGGCGCAGATCATCTCCGCCGCCACGCGCCGTGCGTCGCAGACGCCGGCGGGGACCACGACCCTGAAGATCGTCGGCAGCGGCCTGACCGTCTCGATCGGCGCACTGATCGGCGAGCTGCGCCGCCTGCACCGCCGGCGCGGGCTGATCGTGCTGGGCGGCGGCGACGCGCGCGGTCAGGCGCTCGACCTGCGCGTGCGCTCGCGCGTGTGGCCCGACCTGGACGGCCTCGCCCGCACGACCCTGCCCGAGGGCCTCAGCCGCGTGTACGCGTCGCAGCTGGCGTCGTCGGCCGTGCGGCACGCCGACGGCTGACGAGCCGCAGCAGGAGCCAGCCGGCCGCGACGAGGACGCCGAGAGAGGCCGCGGCGACGAGCAGCGGCATCCCCGGAGGCTGGAAGCGCACCGTCACGACGTCGCCCGGGGCCGCGCCCGACACCTCGACCGTGAGCAGCCAGTCGCGCACCGCGTCGCCCTTCACGGCGCCGCTGATCGCATAGCCCGGGTAGTCCAGCCGGCTCAGCACGACACGGCCGTCCGCGCCCGCCTCGTCCACGCGGAAGCTCACGGCGCCGTCCGACACCTCGATCTCGCTCAGCGCCGTGCCGTCCCCCGTCCAGACCACGCCTCCCGCGGCCGGCAGCGGCTCGTCGCGCTGGAACAGCCACGTGAACTCGCCCTCGCGCTCCAGGTGCCAGCCCGCCGGCGCCTGCGGCTGGTCGGGGAAGGTCGCCTTCATCGCGAGCACCGTGCTGATGCCCATCAGGTCGCTGAGCCGCTCGCCCGTCTCACGGTCGGTGCTCCACAGCGTGTCGAGCGCATCCGCGCACGTGTTGCCGCGCAGGTCCATGCACAGGTCCTGGACGAAGTCGTCGTAGGGCAGCACGGTGTAGAGGTTCGACACGTCGGTCTCGCTCAGATACCAGAGGTTGGCGACCAGGCGCTCGTCCCACGTCGCGGGGTCGCCCGCGCCGGCGTTGATGTTCCCCACCGCGATCGCGTCCCCGCGCGGCTCGCTCAGCACCTGCCGCATCGTGCTCACGTCGGGCACCGCGCTGCCAGGAAGCGGCGTGCGCGGCATCGCGACGATCTGGGCGGCCACGGTCGCCGCCGTCACCGCGACGGCGCCGGTCACCATCACGGCCGTGCGCACGGCCTCGCGCCACGGACGGCGCGCCACGAAGACGATCGCGGCGAGCAGGATCAGCTGCGCGACGGCCGTCGCGCCGACGCTGCGCCACTCCAGCGGCACGTTGCCGATGTTCAGGACGGCGAGCACGACGATGAGCGCGAACGTCCAGCGGATCCTGCTCTTCGGCAGCTCCCGCCAGCGGGTGCGCGTCGCCGCGACCGCGAACAGCACGAGCAGCGTGAGCGCGACGTACGGGATGAAGCGCAGCGGCCAGCGGATCGCGGCGATGTGGCTGGGGGCGAGGATCGCGATGAACGTCGCGGATCCGAGCACGAGCAGCGGGATGCAGCGGCGCAGCGCGGCGCGCGACAGCGGCAGCACGAGCAGGAAGTACGGCAGCAGCCACGCGATGTAGACGAGGGGGGCGTTCGTCGGCTCGCCGGTCCAGAGGGCGACGCCCTCCTCGAGCAGCCCGTCGGGAGCCTGGACCTCCTCGACCCACGTGCGAATCGTGGCCGGGAACGTCGGGGAGGCGGCGCCCGCCACGTCGGTGAGATCCGCGTTGAGGAAGAACCAGTTGCGCACGACGAAGTCGCCGCGCGGCGTGACCGAGGCGGTCAGGATGCCCGGCAGGTAGACGAGCACCGTCCAGGCGGCACCCCACGCGGATGCCAGCAGGCTGCGGACGATCCGGTCGCGGTCGCGCTGCCAGATCGCCCGCACGAGCGACTCGACGAGGATGGCGACCAGCGCGATCACGCCGAAGACGTACCCGAACGACACGAGCAGATAGCTCGCGATCAGGTACGGGATGGGCGAGCGCGACGCCTCGACCGCGCGACGCAGCGCCCACCACACCCAGGGCAGCAGGGCGGCGTTGAACAGGCCCGTGGACCACGACGCCGCGTCCATGTAGACCGTGAAGCCGCACAGCGGGACGAGCACCGCGGAGAGCGCGGCCCACGCCCGCGCGGCCGTGAACGACCGCGCGAGGACGTAGGTGCCGAGACTCAGCAGCACGAGGAAGAGGACCTTCACGATCGTCGCGAAGACGACCGGATCCTCGCTCGCCCGCGCGCCCAGCGCGATCAGCCACGTGAGCGGGCTGAACAGGCCCCACTGGCCCTCGGCCAGATAGTTGCCGGCCTGCCAGGCCGACGGCTCCAGGATGGGCAGGCGCCCCTGACGCAGCTGGTCGCCGAGCTGCCACCACTGCCCGAAGGAGCCGAGCTGGGTGTCGTCCGCGAAGTAGAAGCGAGGGTCGCCCGCCAGCCGCGCCAGCGCGAAGACCGTCGTCACGACCGCCGCCGCGACCGGCCAGAGCAAGCGGAGCAGCAGGCGTTGGTTCACGGACACCGATGCTAACAACGCCCTCGTTCAGCGGGCGGTAAAGCCGCTTGTGCCACGATGGTCGGGTGAAGGGCATCATCCTCGCCGGCGGTTCGGGCACGCGACTGCATCCGATCACGCTGGGCGTCTCGAAGCAGCTTGTGCCGGTGTACGACAAGCCGATGATCTACTACCCGCTGTCGACGCTGATGCTGGCGGGGATCCGCGACATCCTGGTGATCACGACGCCGCATGATGCGCCCGCGTTCGAGCGTCTGCTGGGTGACGGGTCGCAGTTCGGCGTGTCGATCACGTTCGCGCAGCAGCCCTCTCCGGACGGGCTGGCGCAGGCGTTCACGATCGGGGCGGACTTCATCGGCGACGACAGGGTCGCCCTGGTGCTGGGCGACAACCTGCTGTACGGCCCCGGGCTCGGCTCGCAGCTGAAGCGGTTCGCCGGGGTCGACGGCGGTGCGGTGTTCGCGTACTGGGTGGCCGAGCCGTCGGCGTACGGCGTGGTGGAGTTCGACGAGACGGGCAAGGCGGTGTCGCTGGCGGAGAAGCCTGCGCAGCCGAAGAGCAACTACGCCGTGCCGGGGCTGTACTTCTACGACAACGACGTGGTGGAGATCGCGCGGGGCCTGAAGCCGTCGCCGCGTGGGGAGTACGAGATCACGGATGTGAACGCGGCGTACCTGGAGCGCGGCAAGCTCAGCGTGGAGGTGCTGCCTCGGGGCACGGCGTGGCTGGACACGGGGACGTTCGACCAGATGACCGACGCCGCGGAGTATGTGCGCACGATGGAGCGGCGGACGGGGTTGCGGATCGGTGTGCCGGAGGAGGTCGCGTGGCGGTCGGGGTTCCTGTCGGATGAGGAGCTGCGCGAGCGGGCGCAGAAGCTGGTCAAGTCGGGGTACGGGTCGTACCTCCTGGAGATCCTGGAGCGTGGACGCTGATGGCTCGTCTTCTCGTCACCGGCGGTGCCGGTTTCATCGGCTCGAACTTCGTGCACCACGTCGTGGCGCACACCGACGACCAGGTCACGGTGCTGGACAAGCTCACCTACGCCGGCAACCGGGCGTCGCTGTCGGGTCTGCCCGAGGACCGGGTGACGTTCGTGCAGGGCGACATCGCCGATGCGGCGCTGGTGGACTCCCTGTTCCGCGACGTGGACGCGGTCGTGCACTTCGCGGCGGAGTCGCACAACGACAATTCCCTGAACGACCCGCGGCCGTTCCTGGACACCAACATCGTCGGCACGTACACGCTGCTGGAGGCGGCGCGGAAGCACGACGTGCGGTTCCATCACATCTCCACCGATGAGGTGTACGGCGATCTGGAGCTGGATGACCCGGCGCGGTTCACCGAGACCACCCCGTACAACCCGTCCTCGCCGTACTCGTCGACGAAGGCCGGCTCGGACCTGCTGGTGCGGGCGTGGGTGCGCTCGTTCGGGGTGCGCGCGACGATCAGCAACTGCTCCAACAACTACGGGCCGTACCAGCACGTGGAGAAGTTCATCCCGCGGCAGATCACCAACGTCCTGCGCGGCATCCGGCCCAAGCTGTACGGCACGGGTGAGAACGTGCGCGACTGGATCCACGCCGACGACCACTCCTCGGCGGTGCTGACCATCCTCGACAAGGGCAGCATCGGGCAGACGTACCTGATCGGCGCGGACGGCGAGCAGAACAACAAGGACGTCGTCGAGCTGATCCTGGAGCTGATGGGGCAGCCCCGCGACGCGTACGACCTCGTCACCGACCGCCCCGGCCACGACCTGCGCTACGCGATCGACTCCACCCGGCTGCGCACCGAGCTGGGCTGGCAGCCGCGGTATCAGGACTTCCGCTCCGGACTCGAGGCCACCGTCGCCTGGTACCGGGACAACGAGGCGTGGTGGGCGCCCGCGAAGGACGCCACCGAGGCGTTCTACGCATCGAAGGGACAGTAGTGACCGAGTTGGGCAAGCAGCTGTCCGCCACCGCGACCGCGATCGAGGGCATGCTGCTGTTCGATCTGCCCGTCCACGGCGACGCCCGCGGATGGTTCAAGGAGAACTGGCAGCGCCAGAAGATGACCTCCCACGGTCTTCCCGACTTCGGGCCCGTGCAGAACAACATCTCCTTCAACGCCGAACGCGGCGTCACCCGCGGCCTGCACGCCGAACCGTGGGACAAGTGGGTCTCCGTCGCGACCGGTCGCGTGTTCGGCGCCTGGGTGGACCTGCGGAAGGGCCCCGGCTTCGGCGCCGTGTTCACCGCGGAGCTGGACCCGTCCAAGGCGATCTTCGTCCCCCGCGGCGTCGCCAACGGGTTCCAGACCCTCGAAGACGCCACCGCGTACACCTACCTCGTCAACGACCACTGGTCGCCCGACGCGTCGTACTCGTTCCTGAACCTCGCCGACGAGACCGCCGCGATCGAATGGCCCATCCCCCTCGCCGACGCTGAGATCTCCGACAAGGACCGCACCCACCCGCGCCTGGCCGACGCCGCCCCCATCCCGCCGCGCAGGATCCTCATCCTCGGCGCCGGCGGGCAGCTGGGCCGCGCGCTGCGCGCCTTGTTCGGCGACGCCCCCCACATCGAATACGCCACCCGCGCCGACCTCGACCTCGCCTCCCCCGACCTTCCCGCCGCACGCCGCTGGCGCGACTACGGCACCATCATCAACGCCGCCGCCCACACCGCCGTCGACGCCGCCGAGACCCCCGAGGGCCGCACCGCCGCGTGGACCGCGAACGTCACCGGCGTCGCCGCGCTGGCCCGCATCGCCGCCGACAACGGCATCACCCTCGTCCACGTCTCCAGCGACTACGTCTTCGACGGCACCGCCGCGCGCCCCTACCGCGAGGACGACGCCGTCAGCCCCCTCGGCGTATACGGACAGACCAAGGCCGCCGGCGACGCCGTCGTCGCCGCGACACCGCGCCACTACATCGTCCGCACCTCCTGGGTCATCGGCGACGGCGGCAACTTCGTCGCCACCATGGCCTCCCTCGCCGCCCGGGGCATCGACCCCACCGTCGTCGACGACCAGACCGGCCGATTGACCTTCACCACCGACCTCGCCCGCGGCATCCGCCACCTTCTCGACACCCGAGCGCCCTACGGCCTCTACAACCTCACCGGCACCGGCGAACCCCGCACCTGGGCCCAGATCGCCGCCCGCGTCTACGAACTCACCGGACACGACCCCGCCCGCATCACCCCCGTCACCACCCAGCAGTACTACGCCGGCAGCGACCACCCCATCGCCCCCCGCCCCGCAACAGCGTCCTCGACCTCACCCGCATCACCGCCACCGGCTTCGCCCCCGCCGACCACGAACACAGCCTCGCCAACCACCTCGCGGCATCCGCCTGAGCCGCTCCCCTGCCCCGCGCAGGGAGCGCCTCACCCGACCCGACCTCCGAACGAAAGCTTCATGACCGCTTCCCGCATGTCCCGCGTCCGCTCGCTCCTGCGCCCCCGTCTCACGAGCGACGTGGCGGTCGAGGTGCCCACGGCCTGGCGGCGCGACCAGGAGGCGCGTCCGGCGTCCGGGTCGGGCGGTCGGGCGACGGTGTGGTGGGTCGCGGCCGGGATCTCCGTGCTGGTGTGCGCGTTCATCCATTGGCAGGTCGGTCGCAGCGCGACCGCGCCGCGCACGCCGTGGGACGAGAACCACCTGCTGCAGATGGGCCGCTTCCTGGCGGGCGACACGTCGATCCCGCCCCTGTCGGGCGCGGGCTACTATCCTGGCTGGTCGGTGCTGATCGCGCCCATCTGGTGGGTCACGGACGACGCCGCCACGGTGTACTGGGCGGCGCTCGTGCTCGGCAACGTGATCGCGGTCGCCACCATCTGGCCGCTCGCCCTCATCGCCCGCCGCCTGGGCGTGACCACGCCGCAGGCGATCACGCTCGCGGCCATCGTGATGTGCCTGCCTGGCCGCACCGTGAACGCGGACTACGTCCTGACCGAGAAGCCGCTGATGTTCTTCCTGGCGTGGACGGTCGTGGCGGCGTTCTGGCTCTGGCGCCGGCCCAGCGAGGTGCGGGCGCTGGTGTTCGCGGTCTCGGTGACCGTGACGTACTTCATGCACGCACGCGCGCTCACCGTCGTGCTCACCGCGGCCGTCTGGCTCGTGTGCCTGAGCCGCCGGCACATCCTCGCCGCCGTCGTCGGCCTGGTCACCGTGGCCCTGGGCGCCTTCGCGGTGCAGTCCTTCTCCGGCTGGCTGCACGCGCACGTCCTGCTCTCCGGGTTCGGCCAGAGCGAGAACCTCGCGCGCGCGCTCTCGCACGCCACGCCGGGCCTCGCCGCACGGATCCTGATCAATCAGGTGTGGGCTCAGATCGCCGGCACCGCGGGCCTGTTCGCGATCGGCCTCCTCGTCCTCGTCGTCTGGGTGATACGGGAGCTGCGATCCCGCGAGGTCGGGTTCGGCGGATTCCTGTTCGGCCTCACGCTGTCGACCATCGGCACGAGCGTGCTCGGCTGGTCGGGCGCCGACACGCTGCTGGCGACCGTCAACCCGCGCTTCGACGCGTGGGTCTACACGCGGTACATCGATCCCATCGCGACGCTGCTCGCCCTGGTGGTGCTGATCGCGATGGTGCGCGCGCTGCGCGCGAGCGTCATTGCGGCCGCGACCGCGCTGGCGGTCGTCCTGAGCCTGCTCGTGGTGTTCTGGATCGCCCCGACCGTGCCGCTGTGGGGCTCGCTGCACGGGCCGGCGAACGCGGCGGCGCTGCTGCCGTGGGACCAGTTCTTCCTGCAGCCGCCGTTCGAGGTGCCGCTCGTGCCGAGCTTCACCAACGAGGGCAGGTTCTGGGTGTACGCCTCGCTGTTCGCCGTGGTGTCGACCGCCGCGTGGATGCTCCTGCGGCGCATCCCCCTGGCGATGGCCGGCGCCGCGCTGCTGACCTTCGGGGTCATGAGCTGGCAGGCCAATCCGCAGCAGGAGCGCGACTACCCCAACGACATCGCCGCCGCCGTCGACGAGATCGAGCAGGTCGATCCCGCGGCGGTCGAGACCATCGACTTCGATCTCGACTGCGTGGGTCCCGCCCTCACGCACGCGCAGGCCATCAACTGGCTCCCCTACTGGCTGTCCCCGCACCAGGTCCAGCTGGTCGATCGCGATGCGGGCCAGTCGTTCACCTCCGACCTCGTGGTCTCGTGCGGCGACTGGCCGCTCGCGCAGGAGCTCGGAGCGCTCGCGTTCGGCGAGGGCGACGACTACACGTACCGGCTCTGGGTGCTTCCCGGGGAACTGCAGGACGAGCTGGACGAGCGGGGCATGCTGCGCACGTTCGAGCAGGTGAATCCCGCGTCGTAGCCCCGGTCGGCCAGTCCGCGCTCACTGCGGCCGCCGCCGGACACCGCGCCGACGCCGTCCACCTACGGCGCGTCGTCCTCGCCGGTAGGCATCCGCCTCACCGGGCGCATGCGGATGGGCTGGATGAGCAGCGCGCGGAGACGCTCGAGAGCCGACGAGGGCGAATCGCCTCGATCAGCAGACCGCGTGGTCCACGACGCCGCGACCGAGGACCTCCGGCCCGCCCAGCAGGGTCTGAGCCGTCGTCTTCCGCGCGCCGAGCAGGTTGTAGGTGGACGCGGGGAGGCAGTTCCGCTGCACGACGAGCAGGGGCCTGCCCTGCCGGCCCACGTACGCGGCTCCCGACAGCGCGTCGGCGAAGTCGGTGCCGACCGCCAGCATGGGCGCCTCTCCGTCCTGGAACACCGCGCGATTGACCTCGACCGAGGTCGCGTAGCGATCCGCTCCGGCCAGGCGCGTGACGCTCGCGGTCTTCGCCAGCTGCGCCTGGATCTGAGGCGACACGACGCCCGTGCCTCCGGCGATGCGGATCTGCTTCACCTTGAGGGCCTTGAGGTGCGACAGCGTCGCCGAGCCGACCGACGACTCCTTGCCGTTCACGAGCACCACCGGGGCGCGCAGCGCTCCCGCCGCCACGGCGGCGCTCAGCGCGTCCGGGAAGTCCCGGCCCGTGGCCACGTACGCGAGGGACGTGCCGCCGGGGAACGCCCGCTGATTGACGACCCGCGACGTCGCGTAGCGGTCCGCTCCCGCATCCCTGCGGATGTTCGGCTGGATCTTCGCCAGCTCCCTGTACACCGCGCTGGAGACCGCGCCGGTGCCGCCGACGACCACGATGCGCTTGGGCTTCAGTCGGCGCAGCTCGTCGCGCACCGACGCGGGCAGCGTCTTCGGCATCGTCAGCAGCAGCGGTCCGCCGAGCGTGGCGGCCGCCGGCGCGGCGCTCAGCGCGTCGGCGTAGTCGGCGCCGCTCGCCACATAGGCGACGGGGGCCCCGGCGGTGTAGCGGCTGCTCAGATCGGCCGACGTCGCATAGCGGTCGTCGCCGTAGACGCGGCTCGAGACCACGGAGCCGGTCGAGCCGAACCACGCCCGGAAGTAGTTGTAGAAGTTGCGGTTGCCGTACGAGGAGCACGAGTCACCCGTGCCGAATCCGGCGGCGATCGACGCGCGGTTGGGCTGGTACGGCGTGTAGTAGTACAGGTTCGCGGTCGCCTGGTTCTGCACGTAGACACCGGAGGATCCGCACGACTTGTTCGGGTGGTACAGGATCGAGCGCGTGCCGCCGGGTGCGTACCAGTTGAAGTACGAGCTCTTGCTGTAGATCTTCATCTGCCGCGCGGCGCCGTAGACCTGGTTGAAGAAGCCGTAATAGGTCTTGTCGCAGTCGGCCGTGTCAGGGCAGCCCATGCCCATCGCGATCGTGAAGCGCCAGTCGCTCGGCCACGTGTGCGTGACGAGACCCTGCTCCTTCTGCAGCATCACGAGCAGCACGCGCGGATTGATGCCGCAGGCCTGGGAGACCTTGTGGATGATGCGGGCGGCGCTCTCCCGGCTGCCGCCCGTGTACTGCGAGCAGTAGGCGTCGGCCTTGCGGGTGCGGGTCGTCTCGACGTACTCCTCGAGGCACGTGTAGCCCGCCTTGCAGGAGGCGACCTTGCCGTTGATGAACGACGCGATCTGCGCCGCCGTCATCGCGTTCCGGTTGGCGAACACTGCGTCGCTGATGATGTTGCCCGGGCGGAAGCCGACGACCGCGGCCGCGGGCACGATCGACGCCGCGGGTCGCGAGAGCTCGAATCGGGAGCCCGATGCGCCATCCGCCGCCCCCGAGCCGGCCGCCGATTCCGGGTACGGCGCGTTGCCGGGATCCGCCACATCGACCGTGACGTCGCCGCCCGCGTCCTTCTCCTCCAGCGGCGTGGTCGCCACGACCTCGGACAGGTCCGTCCGCTCGACCTCGGCCACCGGGGGCACCGTGTACGTCGTCTCCGGGCTGGGAACGTCGACCGCCTCGGCCACCTCGGTCGCCTCGGGCGCGGGAACGGGCGCGCTCGTCTCGGGAGCGGGTTCCGGCTCCGGGGCGGGAGCCGGAGCCGGCGGCTGCGCCGGCTCCTGCTCGCTCGGCGTCGCGACCGGTGCCGGGGTCGCCGTGGGGGTGACGGTGGTCGTCGGCTCGGGTGCCGGGGCGCTCTGCGCGGACGCGGCGGTCGCGGGCAGCAGCGCGACGACGACCGCGGCGGCGGTTCCGAGCACGCCGATCAGGCGTCCCGCGCGCGGGGCACGATGGCGAGCGGGCATGGTGGGACGGACCTCGGGGCGGCACGCATGCGACCAGTGTGACAGATGTGAAAGGAGTTCAGAACCGCGGGCTCCCACGCAGTGGCTGCGGCTCAGCCCATGCCGACGACGATGCGCGGCGTGCCGGACCAGGCGGCGGCGTCGGTCGCGTTGCGGCCGTCGACGAGCAGGCGCACGCCGGGCAGGTCCGCCGGTCCGAGCTCGCGGTAGTCGCCGTGGTCGGTCTGCAGGATCGCGAGATCCGCCTCGTCCCCCATCGCGTACGGCTCGAAGCCCAGGCGACCGAGCTCCTCGTCGGTGTAGAGCGGGTCGTGCACGCGCACCTCGGCGCCGCGCTGCTTCAGCGCGTCGACGGTCGCGAAGACGCCCGAGAAGGCGGTCTCCTTCACGCCTCCGCGGTATGCGGCGCCGAGCACGACCGCGCGCACGCCCTGGAGATCGCCGAGCAGTCCCTGCGCCTGCGCCACGAGACGCTCGGGCATGCTCGCGTTGAGCACGCGTGCCGTGCGCACGATGTCGGCATCCGGATCCGTCGACAGGTACAGACGCGGATACACCGGGATGCAGTGTCCGCCGACGGCGATGCCGGGGCGGTGGATGTGGCTGTACGGCTGCGAGTTGCAGGCCTCGATGACCTGGTAGACGTCGATGCCGTTGTTGGCCGCGAACAGCGCGAACTGGTTGGCGAGACCGATGTTCACGTCGCGGTACGTGGTCTCGGCGAGCTTCGCCATCTCGGCCGCCTCCGCGGATCCGAGATCCCACACGCCGTTCGGTCGCGGGAGGTCGGCGCGCTCGTCGAACTGCAGCACGGCCTCGTAGAACTCGCGCGCACGGCGTGCGCCCTCGTCCGACAGGCCGCCGATGAGCTTGGGGTACTTGCGCAGATCCTCGAACACGCGACCCGTGAGCACGCGCTCGGGCGAGAAGACGAGATGGAAGTCGACGCCCTCGGTGAGGCCCGAGCCGCGCTCGAGCATGGGCTTCCAGCGACCGCGGGTCGTGCCGACCGGCAGCGTCGTCTCGTAGGACACGAGCGTGCCCGCCGTCAGGTGCTCGGCAAGCGACGTGGTCGCGGCGTCCATCCACGCGAAGTCGGGCTCCCACGTCTCGTCGTTCACGAACAGCGGAACGACGAGCACGACGGCGTCCGCGCCGGGGATCGCGTCCGCGTAGTCCGTCGTCGCGCGCAGGCGCCCGGCGGGCACGAGCTCACCAAGCTTCTCCTGCAGGTGCGCCTCTCCCGGGAAGGGCTCCGTGCCCGCGTTGACGAGCTCGACGGTCTTCGGATTCACGTCGACGCCGATCACCTCGTGACCTGCGTCGGCGAACTGGACGGCGAGAGGAAGCCCGATCTTTCCAAGGGCCACGACGGCGATGCGCATGGGTTCCATCCTAGGCGGGGCACGATGTGCGGCCGCCGCGGGGGGCGCTCCTCTCGGTCCGGATCAGGCGAGGCCGCGATACTCGACGTGGATGTGATCGCACGTGTCGGGGAACTGCACCCACCCGGACGGCATCTTGATCGGGTCCGCCGTGCGGCAGTTGCTCTGCCCCAGCCCGGCCGGCGTCGGCAGCGCCGTGAGGAGCGCGGCGATGAGCGCGCGTTCCTGCGACGTGCGTCCGTTCACCGTGACGCCGTTCACCGCGCGGATATCGATCGCGTGGCCCCCGCCGCGCTGGTAGTGGTAGCTGTTCTCCCCGATGCCGGAGGTCGTGTCGCCGACGCAGTAGCGGTTGAGCGACCAGAGCGTCAGCCGGAACCCGCGGTCCACGACGACCATCCTGAGCGCCTCGAGGATCGCGGGGTCGATCTTGCACTCGCGCTCGACGCCGGCGATCACGTGCGTGCGTATCGTGCCGCTCGCGTAGCCGCGGAGCTGCTGGTAGGCCTCCCCCGTCGCGGCGACCCGCCCCGTGTCGAGAATCGTCTTGGCGGTCCTCTGCTGGGCGGCGGTCACCGAGGACACGGGCTGCGAGCCGCCCACCCGGCAGGCCGTGCCGTCGCGCACGCCGTCGCCGAGCACGGCGGCGCCGCCGAAGAGCCAGCGATGCGAGGGCTTCCACCTCTGCACCAGATCGAGCGCCGATGTCGGCAGACACGCGCGCGGCGTCACGAGCAGCGGCGCACCGCGGAGCCCGGAGTACGCGGCTCCCGCCAGCGCGTCCGCGAAGTCGGTGCCGACCGCGAAGCTCACCTCGCTCGCCGTCGGAAAGGCGTGCTTCCCGATCGCGACGGAGGTCTGGTATCGATCCTGACCCGCGAGTCGCACGACGGGGGCGACCGAGCCCAGCTGGGTGGCGATGCGCGCGGAGACCGCGCCCGTGCCGCCCGCCACGCGGATCTGCTTCGAGCGGAGTGCGGAGACGAGGGACCGCGTCGCCGCGTCCACGGAGGTTCCGGCGCCGTCGACGAGAACGACCGCGCCCCCCAGGCTGCCTGCCGCGGCGGACGCGCTGAGCGCGTCGGGGAACTCCCTGCCGGTCGCGACATACGTCACGGCCGCGCCCTTCGGGAACGCGCGCTGGTTGATGATGCGCGAGGTCGCGTAGCGGTCCGCGCCCGCGTCGCGCCGGATGTTGGGCTGGATCGCCGCGAGCTGGTTGTAGACCGACGCCGAGACGGCGCCCGTTCCGCCGACCACGACGATCTTGCGCGGCTTCAGGCGGCGCAGCTCTGCGGCCACGACCGCCGGCAGCGACGTCGGGCGCGTGAGCAGCAGCGGGCCTCCCTGCGCCGCGGCCGCGGGTGCCGCGCTCAGCGCATCCGCGAACGAGTCGCCTGCCGCCACGTAGGCGACGGCGGCGCCCGGTCCGTAGTTCCAGGAGATCCTCGCCGCGGTGGCGTAGCGATCGGTCCCGGCGAGTCGCGTGGCGTCCCCGGGCAGCGCCGCGTGAGCCGGTGACCCGACGCCGAGGACGGCAAGGGTCACGATGCCGATCACGGCGACGATCCGCTTCACAGGGGCAACAGCTTTCACAGGGGCAACATACAACGGCGCGGGTACGCGTTTCCGCGGGTGTCCCAGCCGCCGGTCCTCCGGCTCACGCGCGACCGAGCAGCTCGGTGATGACGCGCTCGGCGGCGCGACCGTCCCCGTAGGGGGCGGCGTCGGTGTCGGCGGGGCGCGGACGGGTCACGCCGGCGGCGATCTCCTCGGCGGTGTTGGCGAGGACGTTCCAGCCGAGCTCGATCGTCTCGACCCACTCGGTCTCGGTCCGCACGGTCGTGCACGGGACGCGCAGCAGGAAGGCCTCCTTCTGGAGCCCGCCCGAGTCGGTCACGACCCCGGCGCTGTCGAGCACCGCGGCGAGGAGGTCGGCGTACGCCAGGGGCGGATGCACGCGCAGGGTTCCCTGCGCGAGGTCGATGCCGTGCGCTGCCGCCTTGGCGACCACACGCGGGTGTGCGAGCAGGACGACCGGCTTGTCCAGGGAGGACAGCGCGCGGACGATCTCGGCGAGGCGCCCGGGATCATCCGTGCTCTCCGCCCGGTGGATCGTCGACACGTAGAACGAGCCGGGCTCCAGGCCGAGCTCCCGCGCGAGCTTCGAGGGGCCGTCGGGCAGGGCGTCGCGCTGCTCGAAGAGCACATCGGTCATGACGTCGCCGACGAGCACCGTCCGCTCGGCGAGTCCCTCGTTCGCGAGGTGGTCGACGGCGACCTGCGTCGGGGCGAGGAGGACGTCGGCCGCGTGGTCGGTCATCACGCGGTTGTGCTCCTCGGGCATCCGTCGGTTGAAGCTGCGCAGCCCGGCCTCGAGGTGCGCGACGGGGATGTGCATCTTCACGGCGCTGAGCGCCGCGGCGACCGTCGAGTTCGTGTCGCCGTAGACGAGCACCCAGTCGGGGCGGTGCTCGTCGAACACCGCGTCGAGCGCGGACAGCATCGCTCCGGTCTGCACGCCGTGCGAGCCGCTGCCGACCCCCAGATGCACATCGGGGGCACCGATGCCGAGCTCCTCGAAGAAGACGTCCGACAGCATCGGATCGTAGTGCTGGCCCGTGTGGACGATCACGTGCTCCACGCCCGCGGCGAGCGCCGCCTTGTGGATCGGGGCGAGCTTGACGAACTGCGGGCGGGCGCCGACGACGCTGACGATCTTCACGGGAGTCGAGTCTAGGCGGCCTCACGCACCGAGCAGTCTGGCGGCGATCCCGCGCGCCACGTCGGCGTCGCGTTCGAAGCTGAGCGCACGGGCGGCGCGGTCGGCGTTCGCCTTCCAGCGCGCGATGTCCGGACCGTCGAGCGACTCGAGCGTGCGCACGCACGAGTCGACGGAGTAGTCCCCGGAGACGACGCCCAGGTCGTGCTCGCGCACGAGATTCGCCATCTCGAGCGTGGGTCCGATCGCGACCGCGAGGCGCGCCTGCACGAAATCGAACAACTTGTTCGGCAGGGCGAGACGGGCGTTCGTGTGCACGGGCGGCATCCAGTAGACGCCGACGTCATAGGCGTTCAGCGTGCGAGGCAGCGCGGCGGGTGTCACAGCATCGTGGAAGCGGATGCGGGCGTCATCCGCGGCGCGCTCGCGCAATGCGGTGAGGTAGCGGTCGCTCGGCGACGCCGTGACGAGGTACAGGTCCAGCGAGAAGCGCCGATCGAGCCGCTTGAACGCGTCGATCATCCCCTCGATGTTGCGCCCGGGGACCGCGCCCCCGCTGTGGACGAGACGGATCCGGTCGCCGTCGATCGGCGAAGGCGCGAGGTCGACGTAGGGCGGCGCGTTGCGCATGACCTCGGCCTCGACGCCGAAGTCGCGCCGGTAGAGCTTGGCGATCTCGCCGCCGACCGTCGTCACGGCCGCCGCGCGCGGCAGGTACTCGCGGCACAGGTGAACCATGAGCGGCGCGACGAGCACCTTCCAGGCGAGCACGTGCGTGCGCTCCTCGGGGCCCACTCGTGCATGTCGGCCCAGACGGGGGCGCCGTCCGCGACCTCGAACGCCAGCGCCAGGATGCGGGCCTCGTTCGCGACGACGAGGTCGAAGCGCTCCCCCGACAGCTGCGCGCGCGCATACGCGGTACCGGGGGCGGCGAACTCGGCCGCGCCGTGCAGCCGCAGACCGAGCTTCAGCACGCCGAGCGGCGTCTGCGGCAGCGACGGCCTGTCGTCCGGCACCCGGATGTGACGCAGGACGCCGGGAGGCGCCTCGCCGTAGCCGACGGTCGTCACGTCGCCGAACTCCGCCAGCACGCTCAGCTGACGCAGGACCCGCGCATCGCGGTGGATCGGCGACAGCGAGATGCAGAGGATCCGCGGGCGGCTCATCCGATCACCTCCTGGTAGTGCTCGAGCAGCTGCTCGGCGCTGCGAGCGAGGCTGCGGTGCTCGACGACGAAGCGGCGGGCGCGCTCCCCCATGGCCCGCCGTTCGGCGGAGGACAGGCCCAGGATGCCGCGGATAGCGTCGGCAAGGGCGTCGACGTCGCGCTCGCGCACGAGCAGGCCGGTGTCGCCGTCGCGGAGCATCTCACCCGCCCCGCCCGAGTCGTACACGACCACGGGCACGCCCATCGCCTGGGCCTCCAAGGTCACCAGACCGGCCGCCTCCCGCCATCGCCCTGCGGCCTGGGTGGGCAGGACGAACAGATCGGCGGCGGCCAGCTCGCGCTTGACGCCTTCGCGGTCGATCTGCCCGGTCATCCGGATCCGGGGATCGGATGCGGCCTCGCGCACCTGGTCGCGAAGCGCGCCGTCGCCCACCACGACGAGCTCGTGCGGCGTGCTCGCGTTCGCGGCGGCCGATGCGGCCAGCAGATCGGGGATGCCCTTCGCCCTGCTGAGGCCGCCGACGAACACCACGCGCAGCGGGCGCTCTCGCTCGGGCTTCTCGACCGGCTGATAGAGGTCCGTGTCGACGCCCTGGTAGTGGACGACCACCTTCGCCGCGTCCGCGCCGCCCGCGACAGCCTGCCCGGCCAGGTACTCGCTCACGGCCAGGATGCGGGCCGCGTCGCGATACGCGGACCGCACCGTGCGCTGATGCCACGCGAGCGTGGGCTTGCCGAAGACGTTGCGCTCGGACAGCGGGGTGAGCGGAACGTACACGTCTGCGCCGTGCAGCGTGAGCAGCAAGGGGACCTTCCGATCCCGAGCGGCCAGGCGTGCGGCGCCGGACCAGTTGGCGAAGTGCTGATGCACCACGTCCGGTTCGAACCGGCGGATGTCGCGCCGCATCCGCCCGGCCACGAGCGGCACGAGCCGCTCGCGCCTCGACCAGGTCAGCGACGGCATCCGCGCATGGATCGCGGCTCCCGCGTCGTGGATCCGGATGCGCTCCGCGATCGCGGCGTCGTCGATCCGCGCCGCCATCGTGAAGACCTCGGCCCGGAGCCTGTCGCCGAGCTGCAGCGCGTGCTGCACCGCGAAGTACGTGGGCGGGATGCTGAGGGTACCCTTCGTCACCGCGACGCGCATCACGGGGCCTCCACGTGGGCCCGCAGTGCCGCGATGCGCGGAGCGAGCTGCGCGCGACGCTCGAACCGCGCCGCCCAGTGCTGCGCCGCCGCACGCCCGTCCGGCGTCTGGGACGAGGCCATCCGGGCCACGGCCGCGAACGCATCGGCGAGCGCGTCCGTCTCGAGCCCGCGAGCGGGCACCCAGGCCGCGGAACCGGCCAGGACGTCGCTCGCGGCGTTGCCCGGGTCGTGCGCCGACATCACGGGGATGCCCGTCGCGAGGTACTCGAAGATCTTGCCGCTCGTCACGTACTCCCCGGTGCCGAGGATCAGCACGAGCGCGTCGAATCCCGCATACACCTCGCCGATGGTGGCCTTGGGCACCGCTCCCGCGAACTCGATGCCGTCCTCGGGGACGACGGATTCGAGAGCCAGGGCGGCGCGGCTCCTGTCGGAGAAGTGGCCCAGGTAGCCGTGGATGACGAGACGGTCCTCCGACCGGACGGCGCCGCGCCGGCGGGCCTGGCGCCAGCCCGCGATCGTCTCCGCAAGGGGCACCTGGTCCGTGAGCGTGCCGACGTAGCCGAAGCGGAGCCCCTCTCCGCGCGCCGGGCGCACCGGCACCCGCAGCGGCGCGTCGTACTCGTCGTATCCGTTCGCGACGACGTGCATCTTCGCCGCCGACTCCGGGAACCGGCGCTCATGCCAGGCCCGGATCGGCTCGTTCACGAACCACACCTCGTGCGCGCCGTCGATCATCCGCCGCTCGACGCGGCCCGCGCGCGAGCGATCCGCGTGGATCTCTCGTCCGCTGAAGACGTCGAGCGCCCACGCGTCCCGGTAGTCCATGACGTACGGCACGGCGTGCCTGGTCGCCAGGTGCGGACCAACGACGAAGTCGACGTGCGGGTTGGCGGTGCCGATCACCAGATCGACGGGCTTGGCGGCGTGCACACGGTCGGCGGCGGCCTCCAAGGCGGGGCGCCAGCGCCCGTACGCGGGCTCGGGGAAGCGGCGGATGTCGCGGACGCGGTCGAGGACCGTCCACAGTTCGGGCTGCCGGGCGCGGAAGCGCGACCAGTCCGCCAGATCGGAGACGCGCTGCGGCGCGTCGAACGGCACGCGCTCGACTACGACGCGCGGATCGATCCGGGCCTCCAGCCCCACGTCTGCGCCGATGCCGGTGACGAACGTGTCGCGCGGCACCGTGAGGACCGTGACCTCCCACCCGGCCTCGACGAACGCGTTCACGGTCGCCAGGGCCCGGTACACGCCGCCGGCCCGGCTCGGCGGGAAACCGAATGCGACGTAGAGCAGATGCGGCCCGGTCACGCGTTCACCCTCTCGGCCGCGGCGGCGATCCCGTTGACGGCGCCGCGCACGCCCCGGGAACGGTCATTCAGCATCCGCCACGCGGCGTACACCGCATCCCGCTCCCCCGCGACGACGAGGTCGGCGCCGTGGACGGCCGCCTCCACCTCGGCATGGCGCGAGGCCGCGCGCCAGAAGAGCGCGCCCGTGTCGGCGGGGGTGAGACGCACCAGCGTGCGTCCGAGGGGACCTCTGCCCAGCGCCGCATGGAGCCGCCAGACCCGCTTCGACGGTCTCGGCAGCTGGACCGCGGTGAGCCCGGCGGTGGGCGCGCCCGCCCAGCACACGAGCCGCAGCCGTCGTGCATCCCCGAGTCCGGCGACGGTCGCCTCGTCGGTCACGCCTCTCGGCGCCAGCAGGACGACGCGTCCCGTCATGATCGTGCTCCGCAGGTCATGCCGCACCGCATCGGTCGTCGATCGCCGTGATCGCGCGGAGCCAGACGGCGTCATCCGTCGCGGCGGCATGGGCCTTCGCTCCCGCCGCGGCCGCCTGCTTGAAGCGGTCGATCCGCTCCTTCGTGAGCGCGTCGACGGTCCTGGCGATCGCCTGGGCGCTGAAGTCCTCGGTGCTCACGCCGTAGCCCACCGACTCCACGAGCTGCACCATCTCCTGCGACGGCCCGACGACCGCGCCGATGCGCGCCTGCAGGTAGTCGAAGATCTTGTTGGGCAGCGCCATGCGATGGTTGAAGTTCGTGGGCGGGAGGACGTGGATGCCCATGTCGTAGGTGCGCAGCCGCTGGATCAGCTCGGCATACGGAAGCGGCTCGTGCAGCGTCGCCCGACCTCCCGACGCGTCCGCGAGCGCCTGCAGCTCCGCCACGTACTTCGGATCGCTCTTGACGAGATACAGGTCGATCGTGGCGCCGTTCTCCGCCGCCAGCACGCCCTCGACCATGGTGTGGATCCCTCGCGCGCGCATCGCGCCACCGGAGTGCACGATCCGGGGCGGCCAGTGGGTCTCCCCGGGCTCGCCCTCGACGTAGGGGGCGGCGTTGCGCACGACGTCGGGGCGGAAGCCGAACTCGCGCTCGTACTCGGCGGCGATCCCCGGTCCGACGGTGGTCCACGAATCCGCCTTCGTGACGTACGTGCGGATCATCCACTCCATCCAGGGCTTGGCGCGCAGCTTCCAGTAGCCCTCGTGCTCGCGCACCCGGGAGTGGTACTCGTGCAGGTCGGCGTGCACGCCGCACCGCGGCTTCATCTTGAGCGCCACCGGCACCGCGATCGCCTCGTTCGCGAGGATGATGTCGGGGCGGATCCCCTTGAGACGTCGCAGTGCGCCGCGCACGCCGACGTTGCGCCACAGCTCGAGGCGGTACTGGCGCAGCGCCAGGACGCGACCGTCCCACTTGTTGGCGTTCTCCTCCGCCGGCAGCTCGATGTGCCGCACCACGCCCTCGGGCGTCGGCCCGTGGCCGCACGTGATGACGTCATAGCGGTCCTTGAACACCGCGATCTGCCGGCGGACGCGCGGGTCCGTCGCGATCTTCGAGTACGACAGGATCAGCAGTGTCTTCCTCGAGCCGTCAGCCATCGTCGTCCTTTCTGGCGAGGCCGGCGAGCGCCGCCTGATGTGCGAAGTCCTCGTCCGTCGCGACGAGCTGCTCGAATGTGCCGAGCGACACGATCCGGCCGTCGCGCATGTGCGCGATCTGGTCGAACCCCTGGATCGTGGAGAGGCGATGGGCGACGGCGATGACCGTGACCTCGCCGTGCAGCTCACGAATGGCGGAGGTCACGGCCGCCTCCGTGCGCACATCCAGCGCGCTCGTCGCCTCGTCGAGCACGAGCACGAGGGGATCGGTGTAGAGGGCCCGGGCGATGCCCAGACGCTGGCGCTGCCCGCCGGACAGGCTCGCACCGCCGTCCGCGATGTCCGAGTGGATGCCGCCCGACCGCTGCTCGATCACGTCCCACAGCTGCGCGCGACGCGCCGCGCGCTCGACGCGCTCGGGGTCGAAGCTGTCGTCCCAGACGAGGGCGATGTTCTGGGCGATCGTGCCCGCGAAGAGCGAGACCTCCTGCGGCACGTAGCCGACGCGGCTGCGCCAGTCCGCGAGCACCTCCTCGAGCGGTTCGCCGTCGAGCGTGATCCGTCCGCTCGTCGGGGACAGCAGCCCCAGGAGCAGGTCGATGAGCGTCGACTTCCCGGCGCCGGATCGTCCCGCGATCCCGAGGGTCTCCCCCATGCGCACCGTCAACGTGACATCGCGCACGGCCGGCTCCTGCGCATCCGGGAACGTGAAGCCGACGTCCGAGAGCGTGAGCTCGCGGGGGGCGGCGGGGAGCGGCCGGTCACCGAGGTGCTCCTGCGCGGCGCGGTACTCCTCGGACTTCTCGATGTCCGTGATCATCAGATCCACGAGGGGTCCGGTCGAGACCGTGCGGGTGATCACCGACTGGAAACCGGTGAGCGCCGGCACGAGGCGGAAGCCCGCGATGCCGAAGAGCGCGACCGCGGCGACCATCGCGTCGACGCCGCCGCCGGCGAGGTACGCGGCGCCCCCCGTGAGCAGGAAGCCGCCGATGACCGCGGAGTCGAACACGAAGCGCGGCACCCCGGCCAGGAAGTTCGAGTTCGCGCGGGCGCGGGCGAGCAGCGTCCGCTGCTTCCTCACCACCGCCTCCGACTCGTCCACCTTGTCGCGGAGCGTGATCTCCTTGAGCGCGCCGACCATGCCGCCGACGAGTCGTGCGACGCGGATCTGCGAGTCGCGCGCGACGCGTGCCGCCTGGCGGGTCTTGCCGCCCAGCACGAAGTACTGCAGCGCGGCGATGCCGCCGAGATAGACCAGCGCGACGACCGCGGTCACGGGCTGGGCCACGAAGATCACGATCACGACGCCGAGCGACGTCATGAGCATCCCCGGCACCGTGGTCACCGGCAGGAGGAAGCCCGACACGACCTGACCGACGCCGTTGGCGAGCTGCACGACCTCCGCATTGCTGCGCGCGAGCCGGTCCGTCCACGGCGCGCGCAGGTAGGCCGCCAGGAGCGTCGCCCCGACCTCGACCTCGAGCGACGCGAACCGTCGCGTCGCCACCCACGTCAGCCACAGATTGGCCGCCGACTTCAGGATCACGACCGCCGACAGGACGAGGATCATCCAGATGAGGGCGTCCGCGGGGATCGCGCCGATGAGCGGCAGGGTCATCGACCCGCCGGACACGGCGGAGGCGAGCACCACGGCCAGCAGCATGAGCGCGACGACGTCGACGATCGACAGCACCGCCGACACGAGCGAGTACCCGACGAGGAAGCGACGGGCCTCGTGCGGCAGGAAGGGCCACAGCCGGCGGAGCAGGACGACGATCTGGGTCATGCGATCGCCGCCCGATCCGCGCCGAGGAAGGCGCTCAGCGTCCGTGCGGCGTATCCGCCGTCGTGCAGGCGGGCGACGAACTCGGGGCCGCGCGCCGCGAGCGCGCGATACCTGTCGCGGTCCGCGAGGATCGTGCGGATGACGTCGCCGATGTCGCCGACCCGCGCCTCGACGACGGGGAGGTCCATGCCCGCCGCCGCCCGGACGACCTCCCGGTGCCTCTCCGACACATGGGCGAGCACGAGCCGACCGCTCGCCATGGCCTCACAGCCCGCGACACCGTAGCCCCCCATCACGAAGTGATCGAGCACGATGTCCGCGTCCCCGTACAGTCGCGGCATCTGCTCGGCAGGCACGCCGGTGACCTCGCGGTACGCGATGAGGCCTTCGGAGTCGAGCGCGCGCAGGGCCGGCCCGATCGCCTCCGAGCCCTTCAGACCGCGTCTGCTCGGCGCGTGCACGACGAGGGGACGCTCGCGCTCGAGCGGCGGGCGCGTCGCGACGCGACGCCACGGCTCCGGGTCGACGACGACCGGCAGCCACGTCGCTTCGGGAAGGAAGTCGAGCAGGTCGGGCGTCGAGACGAAGACGGGGCCCCCGCTCATGCTCACGAGCTCGTGGTTCTCCGCGGTGCGCCGCTGGAGCTTCTCGGTCTCGGGATACCAGCCGTCGGTGAACGGCGAGTCCGGCTCGAGCTGTGCGTGCCGGTCCGGTGTGCGGATGTCGGAACCGTGGAACAGCATCCCGACCTCGATCCCCGCGCGGCGGAGCCCGGCGATCTGCTCGGCCGCGTCCCCGCGCCAGACGCCTCTTCCCGACTCGAGCAGCACGTGCGTGAACCGCGACTCGACGTCGCGCCGCTGCCGCCGACGCCAGACGTAGTTCCGCGAGTAGTCGAGCGCGGCGACCCGGCCGTCCGCGGGGAAGCGGAAGCGGTCGCCGGGAGCCTGGATCGCGAAGGCGTACGCCTTCACGCCCGCGAGCCGCTCCGCCGCACGGGCCCAGCGGAACCCCTGACCTGCCGAGTTCGCCGGACCGATGATGAGCCGCACGCGCGAGCCGGCGACGGACGGTCGCGGGATCCGCGAGGTCCGCCATCGCCAGCGGACGCCGCCGGCGAGCGCCGCCACCGGGTTCACCATCAGAGCGCGACCGACGCGCCCGAGCCGGCCGACTCCAGCGCCCCTTCGACGACGGCGAGCGTCGCGAGGCCCTGCTCCATGGTGACGACGTCGCTGGGCAGGCCCCGCACCGCGTCCCGGAAGGCCTCGTGCTCGACGCGCAGCGGCTCGCGCTTCGCGAACGCGTAGCGCGTCACATCGCCCTCCGAGACGCCGCGGAACGAGGACACGGACTCCCACTCGAGCGGGATCGTGCCGTTCGCGTAGAACGTGAGGTCGCCCGTCGAGGTGTCCGCGACGAAGGCGCCCTTCTCGCCCGTGACGACCGTCACGCGCTCCTTCATCGGGCTCAGCCAGTTGACGAGGTGGTTGACGATCACTCCCGACTGCAGGCGCCCCGTGATCGCGATCATGTCCTCGTGCGCCCGGCCGCTCTTGAACGTCGTCTGCGCGAACACGTGCGCGTACGCGCTCTGCGCGACCCACGCCGTCAGGTCGACGTCGTGCGACGCGAGGTCCTTCGCGACGCCCACGTCCGCGATCCGGGCGGGGAACGTGCCCTGACGGCGCGTCGCGATCTGGAAGACCGCGCCGAGGTCGCCCGCCTCCAGACGGCGGCGCATCTCCTGCAGGGCGGGGTTGAAGCGCTCGATGTGCCCGACCGCGCCGACGAGACCCGCCTGCGCGAACGCGTCGGTCATCCGGCGCCCCGCCTCGAGCGAGTGCGCGATGGGCTTCTCGACGAGCGTGTGCACGCCCGCCGCGGCGAGCTTGAGCGCGGCGTCCTCGTGGAACTGCGTCGGCACCGCGACGACGGCGATGTCGATGCCCTCGCCGATCAGCGCATCGATGTCGGGCAGGATCCGGAGGTCTCCGGCGACGCCGTGCGGGTCTCCCCCGGGGTCGGCGATCGCGACGAGCTCCACGCCGTCGACCTCGCGCAGCACGCGCGCATGGTGGCGCCCCATCATGCCGACGCCGAGCAGGCCCGCCCGCAGTGCGGACATCAGGCGCCCGCCCCGGCGACGGCGTTCACCGCTGTCGCGATGCGATCGAGGTCGTCCTGCGTGAGCGAGGGGTGCACGGGCAGCGAGACGACCTCGCGCGCGGCGCGCTCGGTCTCGGGCAGATCGAGACCCGGCGCGTACGACGCCAGCGACGGCAGACGGTGGTTCGGGATCGGGTAGTACACGCCGGAGCCGACGTTGTGCTCCTCCTTCAGGGCGCGCACGAAGCCGTCGCGGTCCTCCGGGACGCGGATCGTGTACTGGTGGTACACGTGCGCGGCGCCCTCGGCGACGGGCGGGATCACGACGTCTCGCAGGTTGGCGTCGAGGAACGCGGCGTTGCGGCGGCGCTGGGCGGTCCAGCCGTCGACCTTCGTGAGCTGGACGCGTCCGATCGCGGCGTGGAGGTCGGTCATGCGCGCGTTGAAGCCCACGATCTCGTTCTCGTACTGCCGCTCCATGCCCTGGTTGCGGAGCAGACGCACGCGACGCGCGAGCGCGTCGTCGGCCGTCGAGACCATGCCGCCCTCGCCGCTCGTCATGTTCTTGGTCGGATACAGGCTGAACATGGCCCAGTCGCCGAACGTGCCGACCGGCTCGCCGTCGAGCGACGCGCCGTGCGCCTGCGCGGCGTCCTCGTACAGCGCGACGCCGCGGCGCGCGGCGATCTCGCCGAGCTCTCGCATGCGTGCCGGGTGACCGTACAGGTGCACGGGCAGCATGCCCTTCGTGCGCTCGGTCACGGCCGCGTCGACCGCGGCCGGATCGAGCGTGAACGTCTCGGGCTCGATGTCGACGAACACCGGGGTGGCGCCCGTCAGGGCCACCGAGTTCCCCGTCGCGGCGAACGTGAACGACGGCACGATCACCTCGTCTCCGGCTCCCACTCCCGCGGCGAGCAGCCCCAGGTGCAGTCCCGAGGTGCCGGAGTTGACCGCCACGACGGGTCGTCCCGCGACGAAGTGCGCGGAGAACTCGCTCTCGAAGGCCACCACCTCCGGGCCCTGCGCGACCATGCCGCTGCGCAGCACGCGATCGACCGCCTCGCGCTCCTCGTCGCCGATGATCGGCTTCGCGGGGGGAATGAATTCGCTCATTTCGTCACCTCTCGCAGTTCGCCGTCCGACTCGACGAACGTGTCTCCTGTCTCGGGGCACCGCCAGCGGTCGCCCTCGGGCACCAGCCGCACACCCGCGCGCCCGACCCAGCCGATCCGCCTGGCCGGCACGCCCGCCACCAGCGCGAACGCGGGCACGTCCTTGACCACGACGGCTCCGGCCGCCACGGTGGCCCACTCCCCGATCGTCACGGGTGCCACGCACGTCGCGCGAGCGCCGATGGCCGCGCCGCGGCCGATCGTCACGCCGACCGGCTCCCAGTCGTGCGCCGACTTCAGCGTGCCGTCCGGGTTCACGGCGCGCGGATACGTGTCGTTGGTCAGGACGACCGCCGGTCCGATGAACACGCCTTCGCCCAGGCGCGCGGGCTCGTACACCAGCGCGTAGTTCTGCACCTTGCAGTTGTCGCCCATCTGCACACCGGTGCCGATGTAGGCGCCGCGCCCGATCACGCAGTTCTCGCCGAGCACCGCCTGCTCGCGCACCTGCGCGAGATGCCAGATGGAGCTTCCCGCACCGATCCGGGCATCGCCGTCGACATCCGCCGACTCGGCGATGCGCACGTCCGTCCGACTCACGTTGCGTTCCTCTCGTGTCGATCGGCGATCGCGCCGAGCACGGCGTCCGCGGCGCGCTGCCCGGCGGCCGCCAGCGATACATTCTCTCGTGCCCACGCTGAGCGTCCGGTACGGTGCGCCTCCGTCGCGCCCGAGCGGTGCTGGGCGATCAGGCGCTCCATGGCCGCCGCGACCTGATCCTCCTCGAACCCGACGCCCTCGCCGAGCCCGGCCGTGGTGACGAGGTCGCGCCCGGTGGGCGCCCCCGCGAACAGCACGGGCGTGCCGCAGGCCGCGGCAGCATACGTCTTGGTGGGCCGGGCGAAGTCGTATCCGACCCCGGGGGCGATGCTGACCATGGCGGCGAGCGCGCCGCGGATCCAGCGCGCCGAATCGGATGGCGGCACCACTCCGCCGAAGTGCACCCGTCCCGGCACGGCGCGCTCGGCGAGCGCCCGCAGATCGCTCTGCAGCGCCCCCTGCCCGAAGAACCGCAGGTCCACGTCGGGGTGACGGTCGGCGATCCGGGCGAACGCTCGCACGAACACATCCGGTCGCTGCCACTCCGACATCGTGCCCGTGTAGACGAAGTACGGCCGACCGGGGCTGTGCGGCTCGACGTCGGGCGAGAAGACCGTGGTGTCGATGCCGTTGCCGATCGTCGCGATGCGATCCCGCTCAGCGCCGAGCACGACGAGTCGCTCCGTCACCTCGGGAGACACCGACAGCACGACCGCGGAGGCCCGCAGCGCGGCCCGCTCCATGACCCGCATCAGGCCCGCCACGACCCGCGGCGCGCCCATCGAGACCACCCCGTCGGTCCAGACGTCCGCGGCGTAGTAGGCGAGGGGGCGTCGACGCAGGCGCGCGACGACGGCCGCGACCAGCCCCGTGGTGGGCGGCGCCTCCGCGACGATCACGTCGGCGCGCGCGCCGATCAGCCGCAGGGCCAGCGGCGCGTCGAAGCTCAGGTACTGGATGTAGCCCCGCACGTTGCCGCCCGCGTCGCGCAGCACGGGCCAGCGCCGGATCCGCACGCCGGGCAGCCGCACGGTGCGTCCCCGGAGCGCGCGCGGCGGGCGCGTGGTCACGACGTCGACCTCCGCGCCCCGCGCCACGAGGCCCTCCGCCAGCGCACCCAGACGGAACGACCCCGCGCTCACCTCGGGAACGAACAGGCGGGTGGCCAGCAGGACCCGGGACCGGCGAGGATCATCTGCCGTCATGCTGCTCCCGCGGCTGGTGATCGGCGGAGGACTGCTTTTCGAGCTCGGACAGGCGCAGGTCCTGCGCCGCGACATGCTCGGCGAGCGTGCGGATGCGGTCCTCGGCGCGGGTCAGCTCGGCCGAGTGCTGCAGGCTCAGCAGCACGAGCAGCGCGATCGCGACGAAGAACACCAGGTTGGTGGGCACCTCGACGCCGAGGAGGTCGGCCGCCCAGACGAGCAACTGCGGCACGATCGCGATCACGAGCGCCAGCACGCCCGCGACGATCCACCACACGGCGTGACGCTCGCGCAGCGTGCCTCGCCGCAGCAGGATGAAGATCACCACGAGCACCGCGACCGCCGCGAGGATGCCGAACACATAGGTGGTGGAGCTGATCACGCGACACCCGCCTTCGCCATCGCCCTCGCCGGGCGCGGATCGGCTCCGACGCGCGGCTTGGTCAGCGCGATGCACAGCGCGAGGCACGCCCGCATGAGGTGCGCCGTCGCCCGCACGGTGCTCTGGGACGGCGTGCCGCCCTGACGCTCCCGCATCGCGACCGGCCGCTGACGCACGACGAGCCCCGCGCGCGCCGCCAGCACGAGCGCCTCGATCGTGTCGCCGAGGTACTCGGCGGGGTACGTGCGCGCGAACAGGCGCACCGCGCGGGGACCCGCCGCCTTGAAGCCGCTCGTGGTGTCCGTCAGGCGCGTGCGCGCGACGCGGCTGAGCGTGCGCGCCAGGATCCACATGGCGACGCGGCGCGGCCAGCTCACGCCCACGCCCTCCGTGCCGGCGAAGCGCGCGCCGATCACGATGTCGGCCTCGTCGAGCCCCGCGATGAGCGCGGGGATGTCCTCCGCGGGGTGCTGCCCGTCGCCGTCGACCTGCACGACGACGTCGTACCCCTGCTCACTCGCCCAGCGATACCCGGCGCGCATCACGCCGCCGACCCCGAGGTTGACCGGCAGGCGCATCACGCGGGCGCCGGCCGCGGCCGCGACGGCCGCCGTGTCGTCCGCCGACGCGTCGTCGACGACGAGGCAGTCGGCATCCGGCACGGACGCGTGGACGGCCCTGATCACGTCCCCGACCGCGGCGGATTCGTTGTACGCCGGCACCACGATCAGCGTTCTCGCCACGGGTGGTGCCATGCCGCCCATCCTAGTCGCCGGGGTCGGCGCGCCCCTGAGCGCGGCCTCCTCGCCGCTCAGTCGCACGCGGTGATGCGCCACAGCGCCACGTCGCCGTCTCCCGCCACGAGCTCGAAGCCCTCGCGGCCCTCGAATCCCGTGAAGCCCGGCAGCACCCACCGCCCCGGCTCGGAGAAGCCCGGGCCGAAATCGAGCACGTAGTCCGCACCGACCTCGTCGACGATCTCGCACACCGCGGGGTCCGCGGCCGCCTCCGGCAGCCGCCGACCCAGCACGTCCAGGAAGCTGCGCGGCGGGCGCCACGAGCGCGGCTGCACGTCCAGGCCGGTCAGGGCGAAGCCGAAGCCCATGCCCGTGCCGGGGTTGCCGATGATCGTCGCGTCCTCCGCCACGAGGTCGGGCAGCGTCTCGAGCAGCGCGCGCTCGTCGTCCTCGAGATAGTCCGCCTCCGCCTCGCGGTACGGATGCGGCCGCTCCCCGCCCACGTCGAACACGACGTCGCGGAACACCGTCGGGGTGAGCACGACCGTCAGGACGACGACCACCACGGCCGCCGTGGCGGCGATCGGAGCGAGCAGCCGCTCGCGCAGACGCCGCCCCAGGACGAGCCGCACGAGCGCTTCCAGGCCGACGGCCGCCAGCGGCGCGGACGCCAGGGTCGTGAGGGCGGCGATGCGGTAGGGGTCCTCGTACCAGGCGCCGACGAGCGTGTTGCGCACCACGTCGAGGGAGATCGCCGCGACCGTGACGTACAGGGCCGCGAGCACGGCCCACAGTGCGGCCAGCCACCGCAGCGGGGCGCGCAGGAGCGCGGCCACCACTCCCACCGCGACGAGCACCGCGAGCGCGATGCGCGGCGGGGCTCCGAGGTGCGCGAGCGAAAGCACGTGCCACGCGGCATCCCGGATCCCCGTGAACTCCCGCCAGTGCCCGTCGCTGGGGATGGCGCCGACCACCAGCCACAGCCCGGCGACCGCGACGCCGCCGACCGCGAGCAGCAGGATGCCGCGGACCCGCGCCTTCGTCTGCGCCGTCCGCCACGCCGTAAGGCCGCGCCCGGCCCACACGAGCCACGCGCAGAGCGCGAGGGGCAGGATCGTCGCGGGCTGCGCGAGGGCGACGCCCGCGGCGGCGAGACACGCCAGTCCGACGGCGCGGACCGCTCCGGCGACGCCCGCGGTCCCGGATCCGACGCTCACGGCGGCCGCGATCGCCGCGGGAAGCAGCGCGATCGAGAGGTGGTTGGGGTACAGCACGCCCCACTGGAGCATGAGCAGCGGGAAGGTCGCGAACGCCGCCGACATCGCGCCGGCGAGTCCCGCGGTCAGGCGCGATCGGGTGGTGACGAGCATGAGCCAGGCCACGCCCGTCGGCCACGCCAGTGCCGACAGCGCGATCACCACGGCGTTCACCGCGACGGGCAGGTCGACGCCCAGCTGCACGACGAGCGAGACCGCGGCGTGCCATGCAGCCGGGTAGAAGCCGCGCGAGCCCTGCACCGCGTTGATGAGCAGCGACGACGCGTCGCCCGTGTCGACCGCCCAGCGCACGGCGTTGAGATGGAAGATCGCGTCGTTCGTCTGCGAGATCGCATCGGGGGCGCCGATGTAGGCCGTGAGGGTCGCCACGGTCGCGACGGCGGCGACGCCCAGACCCAGCAGCAGGACCCATCGGGGCCCGTCCGCCTCCGTGCGCAGCGCGCCGAGACGGAGCGCCCGCCGCAGAGCCCACAGCGCGAGGGCGAGCAGCGCGACGCCGGCCGCCGCGGTGAGCGGGGTCCACGGCACGCCCACGAGGCCCGCTGCGATCGCGAGCAGTCCCGCGGCGCCGAAGGTCAGGGCGGGGGCCGCCGCGACCAGCGCGAATCCGCGCAGTGCGAGCGCCGCCCCCAGGGCCAGCCCGGGAGCGTAGATCACGAGCACCCCGGCGGCGAGGGCGGGCGCCGCTGCCCACCAGTCGCTCACGTCACCCCTCGTTCATGGCGGCGATCGCGTCATCCACGCCGCCGTCGTACACGAGCTCGCCCTTGCGGATCACGACCGCCCGGTTGCACAGCTCGCGCACCATGTCCATGTCGTGGCTCACGATCACGAGGGTCTTGCCCGCGGCGATCAGCTCCTCGAACTTCGCGCGGCACTTCTCGCGGAACGGCGCGTCGCCGACCGACAGGATCTCGTCGACGAGCAGCACGTCGACGTCGACATGGATCGCCACGGAGAACGCCAGGCGCATGAACATGCCGGACGAGTAGTGCTTGACCTCCTGGTCGATGAACTCGCCGATCTCGGCGAACGCGACGATCTCGTCGTAGCGCGCCTCGATCTCCTTCTGCTGCATGCCGAGGATCGCGGCGTTCAGGAACACGTTCTCGCGTCCGGACAGCTCGGGGTGGAAGCCCGCGCCGACCTCGATCAGACCGGCGACGCGGCCGCGCGTGAGCACCTCGCCGCCGTCGGGCTTCATGACCCCGGACAGCAGCTTGAGCAGCGTCGACTTGCCGGAGCCGTTGTACCCGAGGATCGCGATCGAGTCGCCCTCGTTCACGACGAGGTCGAGGCCGTTCAGGGCATGGAACTCGCTCGACAGCTTGCGTCCGCGCAGCGCGCTCACGACGGTGTCCTTGAGCGAGTGGGCGTGGTTGAGCAGGAACGTCTTGCGCACGCCGTCGACGATGACGCTCGGAGTGTGGATGGGGGTTGTCGCTCTCATGATGCGGCGCCCAGCTGATCCCGAGGGATCAGAGGTCCTGGGCGAACCTCCCCTCGAGACGGCGGAACACGAACTGGCCGATCAGGATGGTCGCCAGCGAGATCAGGAAGGCCCACAGCGTGAGCCAGCCCAGGTCGGGGATCAGCTCGATCGGCCGCTCCGTCGCCTGCGACGCCTCGATAGCGACCCGGGTGACGGGCTCCCAGAACGCCGTGTGGAACAGCTCGACGGCCACCGTGATCGGGTTGAGCAGGTACAGCTGCGTGAGCCACGCGGGGAACGCGTCGCGCACCATGGTCCAGAAGTACAGGACGGGCGACGCCCACGTCACGAGCATCAGCAGCAGCTCGACGATCGGCTCCGCGTCGCGGTAGCGCACGTTCACGGCGCCGAAGAACAGGCCCGCGCCGAAGGCGACCATCGCCAGGATCACCACGCCGGCGAGGAACGCGAGCACGCTCCACACCGTGATGTGCACGATCCAGCCCATGAACAGGCACACGATCAGCAGCAGGCCCACCTGCGGCAGGAAGTGCACGAAGGCGACCACCACGGCGGACACCGAGAACAGCTGCCGCGGCAGGTACACCTTGCGGACCAGCGGCGCGTTGCCCACGATCGACCGCGTGGCGTTGCCGAACGCCTCGTTGAAGAAGTTGATGCCGATGATGCCGCTGAACAGGTACACGGGATAGTTCGGCACGGTCTCGCCGAGCCGCATGAACACGCCCATGATGAGCCAGAACACGAGGAACTGCACGGCGGGGCGCACGTACGACCATGTCCAGCCGAGCACCGAGTTGCGGTAGCGCGTCGTGACGCCCGTGCGCACGAGCAGCTTCAGCAGGTAGCGCCAGCGGATGACATCCAGCAGACCGCGGCTCGTGCCCGGCGTCTCGAACTCGGATCGCGGCACGTTCGCGAACAGATCTCGCGCGGACAGCTCGGGTTCAGTGGGCACGAGAGTTCATCCTAGGACAGCGGTCCGGGCCGGTTCCTGAAGGGGTCACAGGTCCGCGTGCACCTGCCACACGCGCTCCGCGGCGCCCGCCCACGAGAACGCGCGGGAGCGGTCCCTGCCGAGCACGCGCATCCGTCCGGCGTCCCCGGTGAGCGAGCGGTCGCTGAGGGCGTCGACGACCGCGTCCTCGAGTCCGGCCTCGGGCACGACGATGCCGCCGTCCAGCACGACCTCGCGGTGCACATCCGAATCGATCGCGACGACGGGCGTGCCGAGCGCCATCGCGTCCAGCACCCGCCACGGCCACGCGCCCCGCGTCGACGGCGCGATCAGAGCTGCGGCCGCCTCGATCGTCGCCGCGCGATCGCCGCGGTCGAGGCCGGAGCGGACGTGCACACGGTGCGCCGCGAGCCCCGACGCCTCGGCCAGCGCGGACACGCCCGCCTCCTCGCCCTCGGGCACGTCGACCACCACGACGTCGAACGCGGAGGGCGCCGCGGCACGGAACCCCGCCGCGAGGCCGTCGGATGCGCCGATTCCGCCCGCGAGCACGAGGTAGGCGGGCGGCAGACCGAGGTCGCGGCGGCGTGCGGCAGCATCCGTCGGCGCCGCGAAGCCGTCCGGCTGCGCGCCCGCGATCACGCGGACCCGCTCCCCCAGGCGCGCGTGCGTCTCGAGCCGCTCCGCCATCGCGTGCGTCGGCACGATCAGGGCATCGGCGTATCGCACGGCTCGGCGCAGCATCGCGCGCTCCCACATGACGCTCGCGCGCGGCAGCTCCTCCGGCGCCTCCCAGGCGCGCAGGTCCCACAGCGTCACGACCGTCTGGTCGTGATCGTGCACGCGGTCATGCCGCACGAGCGGCGCCATCAGGGTCGGCGAGTGGATCATCCCCCCGCCGACGCCCGTCACGACGCCGAGCTGCCAGGCCGCCGCGGTCTCGCGGCGTGCCAGGGGCAGGCGGCGCCCCTCCGCCACGCCGTCGATCGACGGCAGCTCGCCCGACGGCGCGATCGCCTCGACCTCGCACCCGGCGGGCGCGGTCTCCGCGAGCGCCGCCGCGAGCGACCGCGACGCCGTCTCGAGGTCGGAGCGGGTGGGAGCGACCAGCTGATCCAGCACCACGCGGAGTCTGACCGTCATGCTCGAAGCGTAGCCAGCCAGCCTCCGAGGAGTCTCACTGCGTGGGCTCGGGCGTGGGGGTCGGGGGGTGCAGGGTGTCGGCGATCAGCTGACGGATGGCGGGGAAGTCCGGCGCCTCCGGATCGACGAGCGGCGGGATCAGCTCGACGGTCCCGACCGGCTGCTCCTTCGCCTTGAGCCCCAGCTCGACGAAGTAGGACAGCATCGACTGCGGCAGGTCGGTCTCGACGATCGCGGTGCCGGCCTCGGCCACATCCTGGAAGCGCGTGAGGACGGTGGTCGGCGTGAACTGCGCGAGGATCGCCTGCTGCAGCTGACGCTGGCGCTGCATGCGGTCCCAGTCGCTCGTCGTGTAGCGCGAGCGGGCGTACCACTGCGCGGTGTCGCCGTCCATGCGCTGCACGCCGGGCTCGATCCAGCCGATCGCCCACTCCTCGGCGGGCTGTCCCTCGTACGCGGGCCCGCCGCCCTTCGGCAGGCGCTCGGCGACCTCGATCTCGACCCCTCCCAGCGCGTCGATCAGCGCCGCGAAGCCGTGCATGTCGATGAAGACGTAGTACGGGATCTCGATGCCGAGGATGCCCTCAGCCGCGTCCTTCGTCGCCTCGACGCCGGGAGTGGATCCGCGCCCCGCTGCGTCGGGGTAGAGCGCCTCGCCGTCGCGGCACAGCTCGACCTCGGTGCGCAGCTGGTTGATGCCGGAGCTCCAGCCGCACTCGGGGTCGGCGACGCCCTCGTGGCCGTTCGGGTAGAGGTCCTGCATGGGGCCGGGGCTGAACGGGAAGTGCGGCATGTCGCGCGGGATGCCGGTGATCGTCGTGGCCCCGGTGTCGGCGTTGATCGACACGACAGAGATGCTGTCGTAGCGCATGGAGTCGCGTCCCTCGCCGCTGTCGGCGCCGAGCAGCAGGATGTTGTAGTACCCGTCGCTCGGCGGCACGGAGGGGCCGCTCTCACCGAAGATCGACCCGAGCGCGTCGCGCGCGGTGCCGACGGAGCTCGCACCGTACGCCGCGGTGCCGCCCGAGACGACCATGAGCACGATCGCGAGCGCCGCGATGCCGATGCGCGCGCCGCCGCGCGTCCGCACGAGCCGCACCAGACGCATCGTGTCGATGC
The DNA here is from genome assembly GCF_016805985.1 of Microbacterium sp. JZ31. Classification (NCBI taxonomy): domain Bacteria; kingdom Bacillati; phylum Actinomycetota; class Actinomycetes; order Micrococcales; family Microbacteriaceae; genus Microbacterium; species Microbacterium sp. JZ31. The sequence goes on along the minus strand of NZ_CP017661.1, from coordinate 837,056 downwards.
CGAGGATGATCCACAGGATGCCGTAGCCCGCGATCGCGACCTGCGCCACCGTCAGCAGGATCGGCCCGAACACCGGCGCGAACAGGATGGACGTCACGCCGGGGCGCCAGAGCACGAGACCCAGCACCAGCAGGATCGCGACGACCCACGCCGTGAGGGTCGCGCCGAGGCCGAACCGGCCGAGCCGGCGGCTGCCCGCGAGCACCTGCGCGGATCCCGGGATGAGCCACCCCAGCATCACCAGCCACCAGCCGCGCCGCGTCATGACGTCCGGCGTGCCGTCCGGGTAGCGCAGGGGGCGCTGCTCGATCAGCGCCCGCCCGTTCGGCGACCGCGTGCCGCGGGCGGCCGCGTACGGCCCCGCGCCGACTGCGGTCACAGATCACCCCTGCTGCCGGCCGCCGCGCTCACAGCGAATCCTTCAGACGGGTGTTCTTCTCCTCGACCTGGCGCTCGAGGTCGCGCGCGTAGTCCTCGACGCGGTCGGCGATGCCGGGGTCGCCGGCGCCCAGGATGCGCGCCGCGAGCAGCCCGGCGTTGCGGGCGCCGTTGATCGACACGGTCGCGACGGGGATGCCCGCGGGCATCTGCACGATGGACAGCAGCGAGTCGAGGCCGTCCAGCGTCGCGAGCTGCACCGGGACGCCGATCACCGGAAGCGCCGTCATGGAGGCGAGCATGCCCGGCAGGTGGGCGGCGCCGCCCGCGCCGGCGATGATGGCGCGCAGTCCGCGCCCGCGGGCCTCCCGGGCGTAGCGCATCAGCTTGTCGGGGGTGCGGTGGGCCGAGACCACCTCGACCTCGTGGGGGATCCCGAACTCGGTGAGCGCGCTCGAGGCGTCGGCCATCACGCGCCAGTCGGAGTCGGATCCCATGACCACGCCGATCAGGGGGGTGTCGGAGGAGTGCAGCACGCGTTACAGGCTAGGCGGGGAGCCTGGAGTTTCCCGCATGCGACCCGGACCGGCACCGAAAAGTCGCGGTGCCGGCGACCCTCAGGAGAAGTACTCCGCCGCCGCGCGGGCCTCGTACACGACGTCCTCGAGGTCGTCCCCGACCACGTTCACGTGACCGACCTTGCGGCCCGGCCGAGGGTCCTTGCCGTACGTGTGGATCTTGGCCGTGGCGTGGTCGGTCATCGCCGTCGCGAAGCGGTCGGTCAGCCCGCCGTCCGCGGGGCCGCCCAGGATGTTGACCATCACGGCCCAGTCGGCGAGCGGATCCGTCGCCCCGAGCGGCAGGTCGAGCACGGCGCGCAGGTGCTGCTCGAACTGGCTCGTGACCGCACCGTCCTGCGTCCAGTGCCCGCTGTTGTGCGGGCGCATGGCGAGCTCGTTCACGAGGATGCGCTCGCCCTCCGTCTCGAACAGCTCGACGGCGAGCATGCCCGTCACGCCGAGCCCCTCGGCGATCGTGACGCCCAGTCGGGCGGCCACCTCGAGCAGCTTCTCGCTCGCCCGAGGTGCGGGCGCGATCACCTCGGCGCACACGCCGTCGCGCTGCACGGTCTCGACGACGGGGTACGCGACGACCTCGCCTCCGGCGCGACGGGCCACCTGCTGCGCGAGCTCGCGCGTGAAGGGCACGAGCTCCTCGACGAGCAGCGGGCCGTCCCACGACGCGAACCAGTCGAATGCGTCGCTCGCGTCCGACACGACGCGCACGCCCTTGCCGTCGTATCCGCCGCGCGGGGTCTTCACGACCGCGCGGCCGCCGTGGTCGCCCAGGAACGCGCGCAGCTCGTCCTCGTCGGCGACCGCCGCCCAGTCGGGCTGCGGCGCGCCGAGCTCGGCGAGGCGGCGGCGCATCTCGAGCTTATCCTGCGCGAACCGGAGCGCGTCCGGGCCGGGGTGGACGGGCACCCCCGCCTCGACAAGGGCGCGCAGCACGGGCTGCGGCACGTGCTCGTGGTCGAACGTGATGACGTCGACGTCGCGTGCGAACGCCAGCACCGTGTCGACATCCTTGTAGTCGCCGACCGCCGTCGCCGCGAGCGAGGCCGCCATGCCCTCGCCCTCGGCCAGCACCCGCAGCTCGACTCCGAGTTCGACCGCCGGGGCGATCATCATCCGGGCCAGCTGCCCACCACCGACAACGCCCACGCGCATGCTCATGAGTGCGATTCTCTCAGAGCGGGAGACGTGGCCTCGCGAGAGGAGCTATTCGATGCGCTCCTGCGGCAGGCTCCCCTGCATGTCGCGGTGGGCCAGGATCTGGTTCAGCTCGACCTGGTCGGCGAGGACCTCGCCCACCAGCACCGCGTTCGGCACGTCCTCGAGCACGAGCTGCCCCTCGACGCCGTCGGACAGCGTCAGGGTCCCGGTGCCGCGCATCCGCTGCAGGACGCCGCGACGCGTGGCGACGGTGTACCCCCGCGTGTGCGAGAGCTCGGCGCGGGAGCGCGACAGCAGTCCGCGCCGGCTGATCACCCGACGTGTCGTGATCGTGTAGCTGTGCGACAGCCACGCGAGCACAGGCAGCACGACGCCCAGCAGCACGAGAGCCGCGGCGGCGGCGAGAAGCATCCAGTCCTGGAACGGCGCCGGGAGGTTGCCGAGGAAGAAGCCCACGCACCCCGCGACAGCGATCAGCAGCAGCGCCGACCAGACGAGGCGACCGCCGTGCGGCCGCAGCGACGCGATCATGAGCTCGGGCGCGCGCGTGCCCGGCGGCGGCGTCGCGAGACGCGCGGCGGGGGTCGGCTGGCTCATGCGTCCATTGTGCCCACGGCCCCGGACATGCCGGCGCGGGCGCGCCGTCAGCGCACGTGCACCACGTCGCCTGCGGAGACCGCCGTGCCCGCGACGACCAGGCGCCCCTCCGCGTCGATGTCGCCCGCCACGCCGCGCAGCGCCGAGCCGTCCGGCAGCGACACCGTGACCTCGCGGCCGATCGTGAGGCACAGCGCCCGCACGACGTCGCGCACCGCGTCCGCGTCGGCCACGAGCGCCGTCAGCAGCCGGTCGAGCTCCGCGAGGTAGTCCGCCACGAGCGCGTCCTCATCGCACGTGGCGCCCAGCGCCGAGAACGACGTCGCGGTGGGCACCGGCAGGTCCTCCGCACGCATGGCGGTGTTGATGCCGGAGCCGATCACGACCGCGGCGAGGTCCGCCGTGCCCTCCGCGAGGATGCCGCAGATCTTCCGCCCGTCGACGAGCACGTCGTTCGGCCACTTCAGGCCGGTGTCGTGCCCCGGCAGCTGCGCGCGCACGGCGGCGGCCATCGCGGCGCCCGCGGCGAGCGGGATCCACCCGCGCGCCGCGAGCGGCACATCCGGCACGCGCACGAGCACCGACACGGCGAGCGCGGCGCCCGCCGGCGCCTGCCACACCCTGTCGAGGCGCCCGCGGCCCGCCCGCTGGTCGCGGGTCAGCAGGACGGCGAGGTGCGGCAGGGCAGGATCCGCCTGCGCCGCGGCCACCAGATCCGCATTCGTCGACCCTGTCGCATCGACGTGCCGCCACTGCCCCGCGACAGCGCGGGCCCGCTCGAACTCCATCCCCGAAGCCTATGGCGGGGCGCGGGAACGACCTCGCCGCGCCCCGCACGATCGCAGGGCCGCATGGCGACACGCGACACAGGATCGGCGTGGTCGTTGTGTCCGGACGCCAAGTCGCACGGGAAGGCCGTGGATAGGGTGGAACGCGTGACCGAACCGACTGCGCCCGCCGAGAACATCTCGACCACCGCCGGCAGGATCGCCGACCTCCGCCAGCGCTACACCGAGGCCGTCGTCGACGCCGAGGACCGCGCGCGCGAGAAGCAGCACGCCAAGGGCAAGCTCACGGCGCGCGAGCGCATCGAGCTGCTCGTCGATCCCGGCAGCTTCGTCGAGTTCGACGAGTACGTGCGCCACCGCACCACGGCCTTCGGCATGGACCGCTCGCGCCCCTACGGCGATTCCGTCGTGACGGGCGTGGGCACGATCCACGGCCGCACGGTGGCGGTCTACGCGCAGGACTTCACGACGTTCGGCGGATCGCTCGGCGAGGTCGCGGGCGAGAAGATCGTCAAGATCATGGAGTTCGCCCTGCGCGGCGGCATGCCGATCATCGGCATCCTCGACTCGGGTGGGGCGCGCATCCAGGAGGGCGTCATCGCGCTCGGCAAGTACGGCGAGATCTTCCGCCTGAACACCGCGGCTTCGGGCGTCATCCCGCAGATCTCGATCGTCATGGGCCCCGCGGCCGGCGGCGCGGTGTACTCCCCCGCACTCACCGACTTCGTGATCATGGTCGACAAGACGAGCCAGATGTTCGTGACCGGTCCCGACGTCATCAAGACCGTCACGGGCGAGGACGTCGGCATGGAGGAGCTCGGCGGCGCGCTCACCCACAACACGCGCTCGGGCGTCGCGCACTACCTCGCGCAGGACGAGGACGACGCGCTCGACTACGCCCGGACGCTTTTCGGCTACCTTCCCGACAACAACATGGCCGAGCTGCCGGTCTACGAGACCGAGTTCGAGTGGCAGACGACGGATCCGGACCGCGCGCTCGACACGATCGTGCCGGACTCACCGAATCAGCCGTACGACATCCACGAGGTCATCGCGCACCTCGTCGACCGTGGCGACTTCCTCGAGGTGCAGCCGCTGTTCGCCCCGAACATCGTGATCGGCTTCGGCCGCGTCGAGGGGCGCACGGTCGGCGTGATCGCGAACCAGCCGTCGCAGATGGCCGGCACGCTGAACATCGAGGCGGGCGAGAAGGCGGCGCGCTTCATGCGCTTCTGCGACGCGTTCTCGGTGCCGATCGTGACGCTCGTCGACGTGCCGGGCTACCTGCCCGGCACCGACCAGGAGTGGACGGGCGTCATCCGCCGCGGCGCCAAGCTGCTGTACGCCTACGCGGAGGCCACCGTACCGCTCGTCACCGTGATCCTGCGCAAGGCCTACGGCGGCGCGTACATCGTGATGGGCTCGAAGCAGCTCGGCGCCGACATCAACCTCGCGTGGCCGACGGCCGAGATCGCGGTCATGGGCGGTCAGGGCGCCGTGAACATCCTCTACCGCGGCGAGCTCAAGCGCGCGGAGGAGGCCGGCGAGGACGTCGCGGCCGTGCGGACCCGCCTCGCCAACGAGTACACGTACAACGTCGCGTCGCCGTTCCTGGCGGCGGAGCGCGGTGAGCTCGACGGCATCATCGAGCCCTCCGCCACACGCGTCGCGGTTGCGAAGGCGCTGCGCGCGCTGCGCGGCAAGCGCGCGGAGCTGCCGCCCAAGAAGCACGGGAACATCCCGCTCTGATGACGTCCAGGGATGCCAACGGCGCCGAGGCGGGTCCGCCGCGCGTCGAGATCGTGCGCGGGACCGCGACCGAGGAGGAGCTCGCCGCTCTTCTCGCGGTCGTCGGCGAGGAGTACACTCGCGAGACGGAGGAGGCCGTCGCCGACGAGAGCCGGCCTTCGGCATGGCAGCTCACGCAGCGCCCCCTGCGTCGCCCGCTCCGGCGGGACGTCCCCTGGGGGAGATTCGCCGGCTGACCGGCTCGGAACACGCCTCTTGACCGGGCCGGGAAAATGTCCCCCAAAGTACCTACAGACTATGCACTTGCGTCTGTTCGATACTGGGTGTGGAAACGCTTGAGCGTTGGCCGACCATCCGTCCCAGGGTAGACGGATGAGTTCTCGGCCCATAGCGGACGGTTTTCGGGTAACCGTTCCGCGACCCGGTGGGGGTGGCATCGCCACCCCCACCCTTCTTTTTGTCCGGAGGCGCCGCCGGCGGCACCGACCGACGGCTCCGGTGTCTACGAAGCGGCGGTCGGACGCGGCACCTCGCGCCAGAGCTGCAGGTCGTCCTCCTCCGTGAGGCCCTCGCCTCCGGGCGAGCGTCCGACGATCGTGATCGCGACGTCGGGATCCGGTGCCGCGCGGATGATGATGCGCGCCGCGTCGGTCTGGCGGAGCGTATCGGCGAGTTCGTGCCGCACGCTGTCGAGGTGCTCGGGCGGGAGGTCGTCCAGGCCGCCCTCGTCGAACACGGTCACGGTCGCCCCGCGCAGCCGCGCGGCGGCGATCGCCTCGCGCACGTCGTCGTCCAGGAGGAGCGCCCCGCGCAGCTCGTCGCGCAGCCGGCCCTCTGCCAAACGCGCGGTCGTGCGCTCCTCGTCCGTGAGCTCGCCGTCGGCCGCGATCACGCGGGACAGGATCGGACCCGCCACGGCGAGCGCGTACTGCACCCGGCGGCGACGCTCGAGCCGCCGCACCGCCTGGGTCGCCTGCCACGCGGACGTCGCCTGCTGCAGGGCCGCGAGACGCGCCGTGTCGCGGTAGGCGCGATCCGTGAAGATCATGAGCAGCTGCGCGATCGCGACCCACACGGCCGACCCCACGAGGCCGAGCCCGAGCGCCGGCCCCAGTCCGATGGTGAGGGAGGACTCGACGGCCAGGACGCCGATGCCGATCCACGCGTGGACGGGCCGGTGCCGCGCGCACACGATCGTCAGCACCGCGCCGACCGCGCCGAGATACCAGGTCGCATGCGAGGCGGTGCGCTCGCCGGGCGGGGTGTAGGCCGAGACGAGCAGCGGGATGAGCGCGGTGCCGGCGAGCACCGCGAACGCCGCCCACTGCGGCAGGACGGTGCCCGCGCGTTCGCGAGGCGGACCCGACCCGTCACCCGGCTCCCGCGCCTGCTCCACATAGAGCGCGATGAGCGTGAGCACGAGGTACAGCGACACCGCGACGATCGCGAGGGGCAGATGCGCCACGCCCTCAGGACGCACGAGGCCGCGCACCGCGAAGTACGCGGTGAACGCGAGCGCGATCGTGTCGAAGACGCGACGGACGCTTCTCATGCCTGCTTCTTCCCCGTCCAGGTCAGCGCCACCGTCGTCCCCCGCGCACCGGACTCGATCGTGGCGTCGCCGCCCACGGCCGCCATCCGGGCGAAGATCGACGCCCGGATGCCGAGGCGGTCGGCCGGGATGGAAGCCACGTCGACGCCGGGTCCGGAGTCGGACACCTCCACGCGCACGCCCTCGCCGGCACGGGAGACCGCCACCTGCAGTCCCGCCCCGTCCGCGTGCTGCACCGCGTTCGCGACCGCCTGGGTCGCGGCGAGGACGATCGCGCGCGCGACGCGGCCGGGGACCGCGGGGCGTCCGTCGTCCACGTCCTTCCGCGTGACCTGGAGCGAGACGCCGAGCTCCTCCGCCGAGCGCTCGATCGCGGCCGCGATGCACGCGCGGGCGACGGGCTCGTCACTGCCCTCCGGATCATCCGATTCCGCGTTGGCGAGGCGGGTGAGCGCCTCGCGCGCCATCGAGACCGCGAGCTGCCGCTCGCGCGGGGTGCGTGCGCGCTCTGCGGCGATCAGCGCCGCGAGCACGCTGTCGTGCATGAGCGCGGCGACCGCCACGCGCTCCTGCTCCCCCGCGTCCGCGGATGCGGCGCGCGCGTACGACAGCACGGCCTGCTGCCGGGCCGCGTCCACGCCGCCGGCGAGGCTGCGGAGCACCCACGCCACGGTCACGAACACGAGCCCCTGGATCAGGGCGATGGACACGTCGTAGCCGATGCCCACCCAGTACTCCGGGGCGAATCCGCCGCGCACGAGGCGCACGCCGGCGTAGATGACCGACATCGCGATCGCCCACACGTACTGCCAGCGGAGCGGAAACGCGACCATCGCGCCGACCGTCGCCAGGTTGACGAGGTAGAACGTCCACGGCTGCCCGTGGGGGTCGGGCTGCGTGCCGGCGGTGACGAGCGGCCAGAGCACGAGCGCGATCGGGTACAGGATCGCGAACACGGCCGAGCCGATCCGCGCGCCGCGGCCGATGATGCACAGCAGGGTCATCACGGCGAGGCTCAGGAAGACGGCGCCGTGCAGCACGGCGTGCGGCAGTCCGATGCCGTACAGGTCCCAGGAGGTCACGAAGCCCTGCCCGCCGATCGCGACGCACCCGACCGCCACGACGATCTGGATGATGCGCTCCATGCGGCTGGAGGTGTAGCGACCCGCGGTCTCGACCGTGCGCCCCGCAGGGGGAAGCGTGCCCCAGGCGGCATCGATGACGCTCTGGGTCGCCACGGGGATCAGTCCTCCGCGGAGGAGTCGACGATGCCGTCCTCCATGGCGCGACGCAGCAGGTCCACCTTGGTGGGCGCGGGGCGGCCGACCTCGATGTACTTCATGCGCACCCGCGTGATGTTCTCCTTGGCGGTCGAGTACGCGACGCCCAGGCGGTCGGCGACGATCTTGAGCGGAAGCCCGGCGGCGTAGAGGCGCAGCACCTCGCGCTCGCGCGCCGACAGCTGCGCGTCGGCGAACGCGCGGTCGCCCTCGACGGCGCTCGCCCACTCGACGTTGTTGAGCGGCTCGCCGCGCGCCGCGGTGCGCACCGCGCCCAGCACGTCGTCGAGCGGCGACGCCTTGCTGACCACGCCGACCGCGCCCGCGGCGAGCGCCTCGCGGACCGCGGCGGGCCGATCCGCGACCGAATGGATGATGACGGCCGACGCATCCGCCAGGCTCACGACGTTCTCGGTGACGGTCGTGCCGTCGCCGAGCGTGAGGTCGAGCAGCACGACGTCGGCGGGCGGCGCCCCCGTGCCGGTGCGCCATGCCCGGTACTCGGCGACGCTCGCGCCCGCGAAGACCACCTCCTCGCCGTCGCGCTCGAGTGCGGCGACGAGCCCGAGACGCACGGACTCGTGGTCGTCGATGAGGGCCACGCGGGTCATGGGGAGAGCCTATCGGCGACGGGAAGCGCGGCCCGCGCGGCCGGCACCGTGACGCCGGCGAGTCGCGCCATCGCGCGGTCCCAGCCGATGACCACGGCGCCGATCGCCGCGACCGCGACGATCATCGGCAGCAGCGACACGAGCACCCCGAACCAGTCGTCACCGCGCGGCTGCATGAAGGGGTACGGGATGCGGTTCGCCACGCTGGGGAAGGCGATGGCCCGCACGATCGTGAGCAGGCCGTAGGCGAGCGGGAAGACGGGCCACCAGACGAGGTCGCGCCAGGTGGTGCGTCCGCGCGGACCGAACGCGAGCCAGTCGATCAGCATGCCGACGGGCATCACGTAGTGCGCGATCAGGAGCGCGATTCCGCTGAGCGCCTGCGCGGGATCCGGGTCGAAGACCCTGTCGAACGGGTTCGCCCAGTTCTCGAGCATGACGTGGGCGATCACGCAGATGAAGAGCATCCACGTCACGATCGCGCCGCGCAGCCGGGGCGCGGGAAGGTCGGGGGAACGGCGCACCCACATCGTCCACATGCCGACCACGAGGTAGCCGAGCAGGATCGCGTTGGTGATCGTCGTGAGGTACGACACGGAGTGCGATCCGACCATGAACCCGTACACGGAGCACAGGATCAGCAGGCCGCGGAACCAGAACTGAGGGGCCGCCAGGAGTCGTCTCACGGAGCGATGATAGTGGCGGTTCTCGCACTCAGCGGGTCAGGACGGCGACCGCTTCCACGTGATGGGAGTGGGGGAACAGATCGTATGCCTGAATACCGCTCAGCTCGTAGCCGGCGGCGCGGAAATACCCCACGTCGCGCGCGAGCGCCACCGGGTCGCACGCCACGTACGCGACCCGCGAGGACCCGAGATCCGCGATGGCCTCGACCACCTCGCGGCCGGCGCCCGAGCGGGGCGGATCGAGCAGCGTCACGCCACGCGTCAGCATCTCGCGGTCGAACAGGCTCGCCTGGCTGGAGACCCGGGACAGGAAGCGATCGACGCGGGCGGTGACGGCCTCCGCGCCGAACTCCTCCAGGTTGCGCTCGGCATGCGCGGTCGCGCGGGGCTCCGACTCGACGGTCGTGAGGCGCGCATGACCGGCGAGGTCGCCGAGCGCGGCCGCGAACAGGCCCACGCCGCCGTACAGGTCCAGGTGCCAGGCGTCGCTCGACAGCTCTCCCAGGGCGTCGCGCACGGCCCGGTCGAGGGTCGCCGCGGCGGCGCGGTGCACCTGCCAGAAGCCGCCCGCGTCGACCTGGAACTCGCGGTCGCCGACGCGCTCGATCACGGTCTCGGGCTCGGCGCGCTCGGGCTTGGGCGCGAAGCGGCGGCGACGGTCGCCCGTGCGGGCGGGGCGGCGGATCGAGCGCACGCGTCCGTCGGCGGGCTGGACGAGGTCGATCCGCCCCTCGGGCGCGCTGCGCAGCGCGAGCGCGACCTCCTCGATCTCGGGCGTCGCGAGCGGATGCGCCTCGACGGGGATGACCGTGTGGCTGCGCGCGGCGAACGGGCCGATGCGTCCGTCGCCGTCCACGTGCAGGCTCACGCGCGTGCGGTAGTGCGAGCCGTCCTCCGCGTCGCGGACGACGGGATGGTCGGCGCCCAGCACGTCCTCCGGACCGCGCACCGCGACGTCGATGGACGTGCCGGCGAACTTGTCGAAGGCCTCGCGCAGCACCTGCGCCTTGAGCGCCCGCTGCCGCGTCAGCGTGATGTGCCCGAAGTCCGCGCCCCCCGGCCGCGCCTCGGGGGCGACCGAGATGTCGGCCTGTGCCCACACGTGCGCCCGGCGGTCCGGCGACGCGTCGAGCACCTCGAGCGCCTCCGCGCGCGCGAACGACTTCTTCACGTCCGTGATCCGGGCGCGGATGCGCTCCCCGGGCAGGGCGTCGGGCACGAAGACCACGAGACCCTCCTGACGCGCGACGAACACGCCGCCGTGCGCCACGCCGGTCACGTCGAGGTCGACCACATCACCGCTCTGCATCCCGCCATCCTCTCAAAGGCGCCTGACCGGACGCCGTACCGTTGTCCCCATGCCGCAGGTCTGCCTCGCCTCCACCTCCCCCGCCCGCCTCATGCTGCTGCGCCAGGCCGGGATCGAACCGGTCACCCTCGCCCCCGCCGTGGACGAGGAGGCCGTGATCGCCGAGACCGAGGCCCGCGAGGGGCGCATCCTCCCGCCCGCCGAGCACGTCCTGCTGCTCGCCCGGCGGAAGGCGGCGGATGTCGCGGCGCGCGTGCGCGCGGAGCACGTGGGCTTCGAGGGGATCGTGATCGGCGGCGACTCAATGTTCGCGCTGGACGGCACGGTCTACGGCAAGCCCTACACCGCCGAGGCCGCGACGGAGCGCTGGCACGGCATGCGGGGACGGACCGGCGTGCTGCACTCGGGGCACAGCGTGTTCCGCGTGCGGGCGGACGGCGACCCGGTCGAGGCGCACGCGGTCGCCGAGGCGGCCGTGACGTTCGCCGCGGATGTCGCCGACGACGAGATCGCGGCCTACGTCGCGACCGGCGAGCCGCTGCACGTCGCGGGCGCCTTCACGGTCGACAGCCTCGGCGGCGCGTTCATCGAGCGCGTCGAGGGCGACCCGTCCACCGTGGTGGGCATGTCGCTGTCCACCGTGCGCCGGCTCGTGCGCGAGCTCGGCGTCTCCTGGCCTGCGCTGTGGAACCGGCAGTCGTAGACCAACCGACACGTTCGGCGGGTTTTCTTGTCGGACGGGCTCAAAGACCCACGGGCGCCCGTCGGTAGGCTCGAATCCATGCCTGCCATCGCCAAGGTGCTCATCGCGAACCGCGGCGAGATCGCCGTACGCATCGTCCGCGCGGCGCGCGACTCCGGGATCTCGTCCGTCGCCGTCTACGCCGACCCCGACCGTGACGCGTTGCACGCACGCCTCGCCGACGAGGCCTACGCGCTCGACGGCGCGACGAGCGCCGACACGTACCTGCAGATCGACAAGATCCTCTCCGTCGCGCGCCGCTCGGGTGCCGACGCCGTGCACCCCGGCTACGGCTTCCTCGCCGAGAACGCCGACTTCGCGCGTGCGGTCATCGGGGCGGGCCTGACCTGGATCGGCCCGTCCCCCGAGGCGATCGAGGCGCTCGGCGACAAGGTCACCGCGCGTCACGTCGCCGAGAAGGTGGGCGCTCCCCTGGCCCCCGGCACGCCGGGCCCCGTCGACACGGCCGACGAGGTCGTCGCGTTCGCGCGCGAGGTCGGCCTGCCGATCGCCATCAAGGCGGCATACGGCGGCGGCGGACGCGGCCTGAAGGTCGCGCGCACGCTCGAGGAGGTCCCCGAGCAGTTCGAGTCGGCCACGCGCGAGGCCATCGCGGCGTTCGGCCGCGGCGAGTGCTTCGTCGAGAAGTACCTCGACAAGCCGCGCCACGTCGAGACGCAGTGCCTCGCGGACGCCGAGGGCAACGTCGTCGTGATCTCGACCCGCGACTGCTCGCTGCAGCGCCGCCACCAGAAGCTCGTGGAGGAGGCGCCCGCGCCGTTCCTGACCGACGAGCAGAACGCGACGCTGTACGAGGCGTCGAAGGCCATCCTGCGCGAGGTCGGCTACACCGGCGCCGGCACGTGCGAGTTCCTGATCGGCGCGGACGGCACCATCTCCTTCCTCGAGGTGAACACCCGCCTGCAGGTCGAGCACCCCGTGTCCGAGGAGGTCACGGGCATCGACCTCGTGCGCGAGCAGTTCCGCATCGCGGCGGGCGGCACGCTCGACTACGACGACCCCGCCCCCGTCGGCCACTCGATCGAGTTCCGGATCAACGGCGAGGACCCCGGTCGCGGCTTCCTGCCGCAGCCCGGTCCCATTCACGTCTTCAAGACGTTCGGCGGCCCGGGCATCCGGCTGGACTCGGGCGTGACCGCGGGCGACGTCGTGGGCGGCGCGTTCGACTCGCTGCTGGCGAAGATCATCGTCACCGGCCGCGACCGCGCCGAGGCGCTCGAGCGCTCGCGCCGCGCGCTCGACGAGTTCGAGGTCGCGGGTCTGCCGACCGTCCTGCCGTTCCACCGCAAGGTCGTGCGCGACCCCGCCTTCACGGCCGAGGACGGCACGTTCGGCGTCTACACGCGCTGGATCGAGACCGAGTTCGTCAACGACATCCCGGCGTGGGACGGCGAGCTCGAGGCGCCGCGGGCGGCCGAGAGCCGTCATACGGTGGTCGTCGAGGTGGCGGGCAAGCGCCTCGAGGTGTCGCTGCCCGACCGGATCGCGCAGGCGCCCGGCACCGCCGGTCGCCCCGCGATCGTGCCGCCGTCGCGCCGCAGCCACTCGACCGCCGTGTCGAGCGGCGCGTCCGGCGACGCCGTGAAGTCCCCCATGCAGGCGACCGTCGTGAAGGTCGCCGTCGAGGAGGGCCAGACGGTCGTCAAGGGCGACCTCGTGGTCGTGCTCGAGGCGATGAAGATGGAGCAGCCGCTGCAGGCGCACAAGGACGGCGTGGTCGCCCGGATCGACGCCACCCCCGGCACCACGGTGCCGGCCGGCCACCAGCTCCTGCAGATCGCGTAGACCTGCAGGAGCGGCGGCCGGGGCTCAGGAGAACGCGTTCGCGAAGCCGAGGCTGCGGGCGATGATGCCGAGCTGGACCTCCGTCGATCCCTCGCCGATCGTGAGGATGCGCGCGTCGCGGTAGTGCCGCGCGACGGGGTTCTCATTCATGAAGCCCCAGCCCCCGCAGATCTGCGTCGCGTCGGCCGCGTTGGCCATCGCGGCCTCCGATCCGATCAGCTTGGCGAGCGACGCCTCGGTTGTGAAGGGCAGGCGGGCGTCGATGCGCCGCGCGGCGTCGTGCATCACGGCGCGCGCGGCGGCGACGCGGGCCTGCATGCGCGCGATCGTGAACGAGATGTGCTGGTTCTCGCCGATCGGCTTGCCGAACACCACGCGCTTCCTGGCGTGCAGCACGGCCTGCTCGAGGCACCCCTGTGCGGCGCCGACGCACAGGGCGGCGAACGCCACGCGCCCCTCGTCGAGGATCGACAGGAAGTTGGCGAAGCCGCGCCCGCGCTCGCCGAGCAGGTTCTCCTCGGGCACCCGGACGCCGTCGAACACCAGCGGATGCGTGTCGGACGTGTGCCATCCGACCTTGTCGTAGGACGGAAGCGCCGTGAAGCCGGGCGTCGGCACCGGGACGATGATCGAGGAGAGCTCGGGCCGGCGGGAGCCGTCCGCGCCCTGCCGCTGCCCGGTCACGGCCGTCACCGTCACCACGCTCGTGATGGGGGTGCCGGAGTTGGTGATGTACTGCTTGGTCCCGTCGATCGTCCACCAGCCGTCCTGCAGCGTCGCCGTGGTCTTCGTCGCGCCGGCGTCCGACCCCGCCTCCGCCTCCGTGAGGCCGAACGCGGCGAGGTTCTCACCGCGGGCAAGGGGCGGCAGATAGTCGCGACGCTGCTGCTCCGTGCCGAAGCGGTAGATCGGCATCGCGCCGAGCCCCAGTCCCGCCTCGAGCGTGACGGCGATGGACTGGTCCACGCGTGCGAGCTGCTCGACCGCGATGCAGAGGTGCAGGTAGGTCTTCCCCTGTCCCTCGTACTGCTCCGGAAGCGGCAGTCCGAACAGCCCCATCCGGCCCATCTCGTGGATGATCTCGAGGGGCAGGCGTCGCTCGGTGTCGTACTGATAGGCGGCCGGTGCCACGACGTCGTCCGCGAACTCGCGCACGCGGTGCGCGAGGTCCTGCAGCTCGGGCTCGAGCATCTCGGTGCCGGGGACGGGCGTGCGGGTGGGCGTGATGATCGACATCGTCGTCTTTCCTTTCACGGTGCGGGGCTCGTGGCTCCGCTGCGGTCGCGCGCGAGGATGCCGCGCGCGTGTCGGAGGACCGGCTCGTCGACCATGCGGCCGTCGAAACGGAAGACGCCGCGGCCCTCGGCCGCGGCGAGGCGGGCCGCGTCCAGGACATCGCGCGCCCACGCGAGCTCGTCGCCGGATGGCGCGAACGCGTCGCGGATGGGGGCGACGTGCGAGGGATGGATGGCGGCCTTCGCCGCGAAGCCGCTCGCCGCGGCGTCCTCCGCCTCGGCGCGACAGCCCTCGAGGTCGGGGATGTCGAGGTGCACGGCGTCGATGGCCGACTTCCCGGCCGCCGCCGCGGCGAGCAGCACGGTCGAGCGGGCGTGCAGCGCGACGGCACGGTAGCCTCCCGTCGCGTCCCGGCTGGACGTCCCGCCGAGGGAGGCGACGAGGTCCTCGGCTCCCCACATCAGGGCGACGACGCGCGGATGGGCGGAGATGGCCGCGGCGTTCACGACGCCCCGCGCCGTCTCGCACAGCGCCACGACGTCGAGGTCGCCCATCGCGTCGAGCTCGGCGGCGTCCTCGGTCTTCGCGAGCATGACCGCGCGGTAGGGCGAGCGCCGAACGGCCGCGAGGTCGTCGGCGAGCAGGCCGGAGCGCGCGTCGTTCACACGCACGACGGTGCGGTCCGGGTCGAGACGTGCCTCGGCGACCGCCTCGCGCGCCGCCTGCTTACCCTCCGGCGCGACGGCGTCCTCGAGGTCGAGGATCACGGCGTCGGCGCGCTCGGCCGCCTTGGCGAATCGGTCGGGCCGGTCGCCCGGACAGAACAGGATGGCCGGTCCCATGCCGAACGTCATGCCGGCCTCCCCTGCATGAGCACGGCGCGGACGGCGCGCGCGACCACGACGTCGTCCTGGTTCCGGCCGATGTGCTCGAGCGTCACGACCCCCTGCCCCGGCCGCGAGCGGGAGGCGCGCGTGTCGACGACCCGCGACTCGCCGTACAGCGTGTCGCCGTGTCGCATCGGCGCGGGGAACTCGACGAGCGAGAAGCCGAGGTTGGCGACGATCGTGCCGTTCGTGAGCTGCCCCGTGGACATGCCCACGATGGTGGCGAGCGTGAGCATCGAGTTCACCAGGCGCTCGCCGAACTCGGTCTGGGCCGCCCAGTGCGCATCGAGGTGCAGCGCCTGCGAGTTCATCGTCATGGTGGTGAACAGCACGTCGTCGGCCTCGGTGATCGTTCGCCCCGGCCGGTGCTCGTAGACGACCCCGGGCTCGAACTCGTCGAACCACAGCCCGCGCTGCCGGATGCGCCGCTCCTCGCTCATGCGTTTCCCCCCCTGGCCGCCACCGTGGCGAGCTCCTGCCCGCGCGCGACGCCCTCGCCCACCGCGACCGCGATGCGCACGAGGCCCGCGGCGGGCGCCCGCAGCACGTGCTCCATCTTCATCGCCTCGACGCTCACGACCGCCGCCCCCTCCTCGATCTCCGAACCGTCGGACGCGTGCACCGCCACGACCGTTCCGGGCATGGGCGACACGAGCCCCGGCGCCGTCCGCCGCCGCTCCCGGCGCGCCGATGCGGGGCCCGCGATGCGGTGATCTCCGTCCCGCCCGAGCACCCACAGGGCACCGCCGTCCGGCTCGGCGAGCACCTCGACCCCCGCGACGTCGGAGAGGCGGACGTGCCGCACCTCGCCGCCGCGTTCGACGGTCGCGGTGCGACCGTCCGCGTCGAGGCGGACGGTCGCGACGACGTCCGCATCCGGATCCGCGTAGCGCAGGACGGCGCCCCGCGCGCCGGACAGGCGCCATCCGTCGGGGCGCCAGGCTCCCGTGACGGCGGGCACGTCGCGCAGCGCACAGGCGGTGAAGGCCGCGTCGGGCGTGGGAGCCGCCGCGAGCGCCGGTGCCTCGCGGTCGACGAGACCGGTGTCGAGGGAGCCGTCCACGACGCCGGGCACGAACAGGAGGCGGCGCAGGAACCCGACGTTCGTCACGACGCCGGGCAGGTGCGTGTCGGCGAGCGCGCACCGCAGCGCCGTCACGGCCGCGTCGCGCGTGGGGGCGTGCGCGATCACCTTCGCCAGCATGGGGTCGTAGTGGGAGGTGACGACCGTGCCGGCCTCGACGCCCGCGTCGACCCGCACATCGCGCGGCCACCGCACGGCGATCAGGCGCCCTCCCGTCGGCAGGAAGCCCGCTGCCGGGTCCTCCGCGTAGATCCGCGCCTCGATCGCATGGCCGTCGAGCCGGACGTCGTCCTGCGCGAACGCGAGCGGCTCACCCGCCGCGACGCGCAGCTGCTGCTCGACGAGGTCGATCCCCGTGACGAGCTCCGTCACCGGGTGCTCGACCTGCAGGCGCGTGTTCATCTCCATGAAGAACGGCTCGTCCGGGCGCGAGCCCGACACGATGAACTCCACGGTGCCGGCTCCCGTGTAGCCGACGGCGCGCGCCGTCTCGCACGCCGCCTCGCCGATCGCCGCGCGCTGCGCGGGCGTCAGGAGGGGGCTCGGCGCCTCCTCGATCACCTTCTGATGCCGCCGCTGCAGCGAGCACTCGCGCTCGCCGAGATGGACGACCCGGCCGTGCGCGTCCGCGAGCACCTGCACCTCGATGTGCCGGGGTTCCGCGACGAACCGCTCGACGAACAGCGTGTCGTCCCCGAACGCCGCGGCGGCCTCGCGTCGCGCCTGCGCGAGCGCGTCCGCCAGCCCCTCGGGACGGTCGACGCGGTGCATGCCCTTGCCGCCGCCGCCCGCGGACGGCTTGATCAGCACGGGATAGCCGACATCCGCCGCGCCCGCGATGAGCGCGGCGTCGTCGAGCCCGGCGCGGGCGATGCCCGGCACGGTCGCGACGCCGCGTGCCTCCACCGCCGCCCGCGCGCGGATCTTGTCGCCCATGGTCTCGATCGCCGAGGCCGGCGGTCCGATGAAGACCAGTCCCGCGCCGGCGCATGCGCGGGCGAAGGCGGCGTTCTCGGAGAGGAATCCGTAACCAGGATGGACCGCCTCCGCGCCCACGGCGAGCGCCGCCGCGATCACGGCCCCGCCGTCGAGGTACGAGCGGCGCGCGTCGGCCGGACCGATGCGGACGGCCGTTGTGGCGGCGCGGACATGCGGCGCGTCGGCGTCGGCGTCGGAGAAGACCGCGACGGACGCGATCCCCATCCGCTCGAGCGTGCGGATGATGCGGAGCGCGATCTCCCCGCGATTCGCGATCAGAACCCTGTCGAACATCGCCCCTCACATCCGGAACACGCCGTAGCGGATGTCCGGCAGCGGTGCCTGACCGGCGACGTCGAGCGCCAGTCCCAGCACGCGGCGGGTGTCCGCGGGGTCGATGACGCCGTCGTCCCACAGACGCGCGGTCGAGTAGTAGGGCGATCCCTGCCGCTCGTACCGGTCGCGGATCGGCGCCTCGAACGCGGCCTGCTCGTCCTGTGCCCACTGCCGGCCTTCGGCCTCGATCTGCTCGCGCTTGACGGTCGCCAGGACGCTTGCGGCCTGCGGGCCCCCCATCACGGACACGCGCGCGTTCGGCCACAGCCAGAGGAAGCGCGGATCGTACGCGCGTCCGCACATCGAGTACGTGCCGGCCCCGAACGAGCCGCCCACGACGACCGTGAGCTTCGGCACCCGCGCGCAGGACACCGCCGTCACCATCTTCGCGCCGTGCTTCGCGATGCCGCCGCGCTCGTACTCGGCGCCCACCATGAAGCCCGTGATGTTCTGCAGGAACACGAGCGGCACCCCGCGCTGGTCGCACAGCTCGATGAAGTGCGCGCCCTTCTGCGCGCTCTCCGAGAACAGCACGCCGTTGTTGGCGACGATGCCGACCGGATGCCCGTGGATGCGCGCGAAGCCCGTCACGAGCGTCGTGCCGAATCCCGCCTTGAACTCGTGGAAGGCGCTGCCGTCGACCAGGCGGGCGATGATCTCGCGCACGTCGTACGGCGTCTGCAGATCGGCCGGGACGACCGCGCCGAGGGTCGCGGGGTCGACGAGCGGCTCCTGCGTCGGCGCGACCTCCCACGGGGGCGCGGGGCTGGGCGGCAGCGTCGCGACGATGTCGCGCACGATGCCGAGCGCGTGCTCGTCCGAGCCGGCGAGGTGGTCTGCGACTCCCGACACCGTCGTGTGCAGCTCGCCGCCGCCGAGATCCTCCGCCGTGACGACCTCCCCCGTGGCGGCCTTCACGAGCGGCGGGCCGCCCAGGAAGATCGTCCCCTGCTCGGCCACGATCACGGTCTCGTCGCTCATGGCGGGCACGTACGCGCCGCCGGCGGTCGATGATCCCATCACGCAAGCGATCTGCGGGATGCCCTCGGCGCTCATCGTCGCCTGGTTGTAGAAGATGCGGCCGAAGTGCTCGCGATCGGGGAACACCTCGTCCTGCAGCGGCAGGAAGGCGCCTCCGGAGTCGACGAGGCTGATGCACGGCAGCCGGTTCTCGCGCGCGACCTGCTGCGCGCGCAGGTGCTTCTTGACCGTCAGCGGGTAGTACGTCCCGCCCTTGACGGTCGCGTCGTTCGCGATCACCATGCAGCGGCGGCCCTCGACGAGCCCGATGCCCGTGATGATGCCGGCCGCGGGCGCCTCGTCGTCGTACATGCCGTTCCCGGCGAGCGGCGACAGCTCGAGGAACGGGCTGCCGGGATCGAGGAGCCGATCGACGCGCTCACGCGGCAGCAGCTTGCCGCGGGCGGTGTGCCGTTCCCTCGCGCGCGGCGGCCCGCCGAGGGCCGTTGCCTGCAGCCGGTCGCGCAGCTCGCCGACGAGCGCCGCCATCGCCTCGGCCCGAGCCGTCCCCTCCGCGCTCCCCGCATCGACCGCCGTCGTCAGCCGCTCCATCGCCGCCCTCTCGTCGCCATCCGCGCCGTCCCCGTCAGCCGCGCGCGAGCGCCAGGCCGGGCCGCTCGAGCACGCGGCCGATGTCACGCACGAAGGCGCTCGCCTCGCGGCCGTCGATCACGCGGTGGTCGAAGGACACCGTGATCGTCATGACGTCGCGCAGCGCGACGGCTCCCTCGTGCTCCCACGGCAGGCGCCGCACGGCTCCCAGGGCGACGATCGCGGATTGGCCCGGCGTGAGGAGCGGGATGCCGCCGTCCACGCCGAACACGCCGACGTTCGAGATCGTCAGCGTCGAGGAGGTGAGCGCCGCGACGCCGATCGATCCGTCCCGCGCCTCCGCCGCCCGCGCCGCGATCGCCCCGGCGAGCTGGGTCGCATCCAGCCGATCGGCGTCGTCGACGCTCGCCACGACCAGTCCGCGCTCGGTCGCGACCGCGATGCCGAGGTTGATCCGGTCGTGGAACTCGATCTCCTCCGCATCGGCGTGGAACGTCGCGTTGACGCCCGGCGTGCGCGCCGCGGCGAGGATCACGGCGCGGCTCGCGAGGGACAGCAGCGTGGGAGACGGGGATCCCTCCGCCGCGAGGTCGCGCGCAAGGCGCAGGGTCTCGGTCACGTCCACCTGGAGGAAGCACGCGGCGTGCGGCACCGCGAGGGCCGCGGTCATCGCCTTCGCCGTCTGCCTGCGCAGGCCGCTCACGCGCTCGCGGTGCGACGAGCGCGCGGACGGCGCCGCGACGGCCCTGTCGAGGTCCGCGCGGGTGACGACGCCGCCCTCCCCCGTCGGCACGACGGCGGCGAGGTCGATGCCGCGCTCCTTGGCGAGCCGCCGCACGGGCGGGAACGCGCGGGCGGGCTGCCGCTGCTCGCGCACGAACGGCGTCTGCGCGAACGTCCGCGCCGCGCGCTTCGGCTTGCGGCCTCCCGCGACCTTGACCGAGCCCACGAGCACGGCCACGCTCTCCTCGGCGGGCTCCTCCTCCGCGGGCTCCTCCTCGGTCCTGTCCACCGCGTCGGACTCGTCCGGCTCGAGGCCCGGTCCGCCCGGCGGCGCGGACGGTGGGGGTTCCTCGGGTGCGGACGGCTCCTCCCCCGACGCCGGGGCGACGGGCTCGGGCTCTGCGGGCGCATCCGACTCGCCCTCGACGTCGTACTCCACGAGCGGGGCGCCGACCTCGAGCGTCTCGCCCTCCGACGCGTGCAGGCGGCGGACGACGCCCGCGTACGGGCTCGGCAGGTCGACGACGGCCTTGGCAGTCTCGACCTCGGCGATCACCTGGTTGAGCGCGACCGCGTCGCCCTCGGCGACCTTCCAGCTCACGATCTCGCTCTCCGTGAGCCCCTCGCCCAGATCCGGCAGGCGGAAGACGACGCTCATCGCGCGCTCCCCTCGAGCACGGCGGGCCGCGCGTCGCGCGCCCGCTCGCTCGGCTCGTGGCGCAGCAGCGTGCGCGACGAGCGGCGCCCCAGCGTGCGGTCGACGGCGTCGAGGATCCGGTCCAGCCCTGGCAGGTAGTGCGACTCGAGCGCGGACGGCGGATAGGGCGTGTCGTAGCCCGTGACGCGCTCGGGCGCCGCCTCGAGCGACGCGAACGCGCGCTCGACGACGCTCGTGATCAGCTCGCTCGACACCGACGCCTCGCCGGGCGCCTCGTGCGCCACGACGAGCCGGCCCGTGCGCTCGACGCTCGCGACGACAGCGTCGAGGTCGAGCGGCGAGATCGAGCGCAGGTCGATCACCTCGATCTCGATCCCGTCGTCCACGGCGGCCGCCGCCGCCTCGAGGGCCGTCTGGACGACGGATCCGTAGGCGGCGAGCGTGACGTCGCGACCCCGCGTCAGGACCTGCGCCGACTCGATGTCGCGGACGATGGCGACGTCCACGTCGCCCTTGGTCCAGTACCGCGCCTTGGGCTCCAGGAACACGACGGGGTCGTCGCTCGCGATCGCCGCGCGCAGCGTCGAGTAGGCCTCCTGCGGGCTGGACGCCGTCACGACGCGCAGCCCCGGGGTGTGCGCGAAGTACGCCTCGGGCGACTCGCCGTGGTGCTCGACCGAGCCGATGCCGCCGCCGTACGGCAGCCGGATGGTCAGGGGCATGCGCACGCGTCCGTGCGTGCGGTAGTGGAGGCGCGCGACCTGCGCGACGATCTGATCCACCGCGGGGAACACGAAGCCGTCGAACTGGATCTCGACGACGGGACACGCGCCGCGGTACGCCATGCCGACGGCCGTGCCGACGATCGCCGACTCCGCGAGCGGCGAGTCGATCACGCGGTCCGCCCCGAACCGGGCCTGCAGGCCGTCGGTCACCCGGAACACGCCGCCGAGCCTGCCGATGTCCTCGCCCATGAGGACGACGGCCGGGTCGGCGTCCATCGCATCGCTCAGGGCGCGCCCGATCGCGCGCCCGAGCGTGAGGGTCTCGGCGCTCATCGCAGGCCCTCCACGCTGCGCACGAAGGCGAGGTGCTCGGCCCGCTGGCGCTCGAGGCGGCGCGTGGGAGCGACGTAGACGTCGTCGAACATGGTCTCGGTATCCGGCGCGGTCGTGTGCGCCGCCCCCGCGCGCACCTGCGCGGCGATCGCGTCGCACCGGATCCTCGCCTCCTCGCGGATGCGCGCGATGGGAGCGCCGATCCGCTCGAGGTGGCGCTCGAGGCGCTCGATCGGATCCTTCGCGGCCCACGCCGCGACCTCCGCCTCGTCGCGGTAGCGACCAGGGTCGTCCGTCGTGGTGTGCGGGCCCATCCGATAGGTGACGGCCTCCACGAAGGTGGCCCCGCCGCCCGCGCGCGCCCGCTCGGCCGCGATGCGCACGGCCGCGAGCACCGCCAGCACGTCGTTGCCGTCGACGCGCAGCGCGGGGATGCCGAACCCGGTCGCGCGCAGCGCGAGCGCTGTCTCCGACTGCACGCGCACGGGCTCCGAGATCGCGTACTGGTTGTTCTGGCAGAAGAACACGACGGGCGCCTGGAACGAGCTCGCGAAGACCATCGCCTCGCTCACGTCGCCCTCGCTCGTCGCGCCGTCGCCGAAGAAGGCAAGCGCGATGTCGTCGCCCCCGTCGCGCCGCGCCGCCATGGCGTAGCCCGTCGCGTGCAGCGTCTGCGCGCCGATGATGATCTGCGTCGTCGCGAGGCGGTGCGCGAACGGGTCCCACCCCGACAGTGCCATGCCCTTCCAGACGGAGAGCACCTCGGCGGGGTCCGCGCCCCGCAGCAGGGCGAGCGGGTGCTCGCGGTACGTGGGGAACAGGAAGTCGTCGTCGCGCACGCCGCGGAGCGCTCCGATCTGGGCGGCCTCCTGCCCGCGCAGGGGCGGCCACAGCGCGAGCTCGCCCTGACGCGCGAGCGCGAACGACTCCTCGTCCACGCGGCGCAGGACCGACATGTCGACGTAGAGGTCGGTGAGGGCCGACTCGTCGACGTCCGCGAGGCTGTCGTCGAGGACGGGGCTCGGGTGACGTGAACCCTCGGGATCGAGCACGCCGAGCGGGGCGTCGAGTCCCTCGATCAGCTCGCTCCGGGGTGCGGGGATGGCGATCGACATTCGCGGAACCTCCTTGTTCGCGCAGCGCTTCGTGAGCGCTCAGTGCCGTCCTGGTCCGGACACGGCACACGCTACGCCCGGCCATCAGAGCGAGCAATGGCAACGCGCAGCACGGTGCAGATTGCTCAGCCGAGCGGCGCGCCCCGCCCCGAGAGCGGCCGGAATGCGAAGAAGCCGCGGGATGACCGAGCATCCCGCGGCTTCTTCCGCGGCCTCCGCGGCGAGCGCGGACCGTGCCGCGGTCTCGCCCGATCGGAGTCAGGACTGCACGTGGTGCATGGCGCGTGCGGCGTCCGTGATGGATCCGGACAGCGAGGGGTAGGCCGCGAACGCGCGCGCGAGCTGGTCGACGGTCAGCCGGCGCTCGACCGCGAGCGAGAGGGGGAAGATCAGCTCCGACGCCTTGGGCGCCACGATCACGCCGCCGATCACGGTGCCGGAGCCCGTGCGGGCGAACAGCTTCACGAAGCCGTCCTTGACGCCCATCATCTTGGCGCGGGCGTTCGAGGCGAGAGGCAGCGTGTGCACCTCGCCGTCGACGACGCGCTCGTCGATCTGCTTCTCGGTCCAGCCGACCGTGGCGATCTCGGGGTTGGTGAAGATGTTGGACGCGATCTTGCGCTCCTCGAGCGGGATCGCGGTGTCGCCCATCGCATGGAACACGGCCGTGCGTCCCTGCATCGAGGCAACCGACGCGAGCGGCAGCAGCGTCGTGCAGTCGCCTGCCGCGTAGATGTTCGGCACGGACGTGCGGCTGACCTTGTTGACCCGGATGTGACCGGAGTCGGTCATCTGCACGCCCGCCTCCTCGAGGCCGATCCCGGCGGTGTTCGGGATGGCGCCGACCGCCATCAGGCAGTGCGAGCCCTCGACCGTGCGCCCGTCGGAGAGGGTCACGACGACGCCGTCGCCCGTGTTCTCGACCTTGTCGGCGCGCGCCTTCGCCAGCAGCTTCATGCCGCCGCGCTTGAACACCTTCTCCAGCACCTTCGCGGCGTCGGCGTCCTCGCCGGGGAGCACCTGCTCCCGGCTCGAGACCAGCGTGACCTCGGCGCCCAGGTTCATGTACGCCGAGGCGAACTCGGCGCCCGTCACGCCCGAGCCGACGACGATCAGGTGCTCGGGCACCGCGCTGAGGTTGTAGAGCTGCTTCCAGGTCAGGATGCGGTCGCCGTCGGGGCGCGCGGCGGGGAGCTCACGCGGCGTCGCGCCGGTCGAGATCACGATCGTGTCCGCCTCGATGCGGTCGAAGTCGGTGCCGTCCGGCCCGGTGGACACGACGATCGCGTCCTCGCCCTCCAGGCGGCCGTGGCCCGCGATGATCCGCACGCCCGCCTCCAGCAGGGACGAGCGCATGTCCTCGGACTGCTGCCCCGCGAGCGCGAGCAGGCGCTTGTTGATCGCCAGCAGGTTGATCGCGATCTCCGGCTTGAGCGGCTTGCCGCCGTCGCCCTTCGCGTAGAACTGCACGCCGAGGTCGCCGGCCTCGGCCACCGAGAGTGCGGCGTCGGCCGTGGCGATGAGGGTCTTCGAGGGCACCACGTCGGTGATCACGGCCGAGCCGCCGATCCCGACGCGCTCGATGACGGTGACGTCCGCCCCGAGCTGGGCGCCCGCGAGCGCCGCCTCGTATCCGCCCGGGCCACCACCGAGGATCGCGATCCGCTGCCTGCGTTCGAAGTCGAAGACCATGCGTCCATTCTCGCCCACCGCGACACCCGCCCCGGAACCCCCTTGCGCCGGCCGGGCGACGTCCCGCACGACCCCTCTCGGCCGACGCGCGGACGGGCGCTGACTATCGTGGTCCCATGACCGACGCTCATCCGCTCGACGCCCCCGCCGATCCGTTCCGGGTCGCGCAGACCGCCGCCGCCGACATCGCGCGCCTGACGGGCGTCGACCGCCACGACATCGCCGTGACCCTCGGGAGCGGCTGGGGTAAGGCCGCCGAGCTGATCGGCGAGACGGTGGCGGAGATCCCCGCGACTGAGGTGACCGGATTCTCCAAGCCCGCGCTCGCGGGCCACGTCGGCACCATCCGTTCGCTGCGCACCGCCGGCGGCAGGGCGGTCCTCGTGATCGGCGCCCGCACCCACTACTACGAGGGCCACGGCGTCCGCCGCGTCGTGCACAGCGTGCGCACCGCGGCGGCGACCGGCGCGAAGACCATGGTGCTCACGAACGGCGCCGGCGGCATCAAGGAGCAGTGGCAGGCGGGTCAGCCCGTGCTGATCAGCGACCACCTCAACCTGACCGCGGACTCGCCGCTCGAGGGCGCCACGTTCATCGACCTCACCGACCTGTACTCCCGCCGCCTGCGCGACATCGCACGCGAGGTGGATCCGACGCTCGACGAGGGCGTGTACTGCCAGTTCCGCGGCCCCCACTACGAGACGCCCGCCGAGGTGCAGATGGCCAAGGCCATGGGCGGCCACATCGTCGGCATGTCCACCGCGCTCGAGGGCATCGCGGCGCGCGAGGCGGGCATGGAGGTGCTCGGCTTCTCGCTCATCACGAACCTCGCCGCGGGCATCTCCCCCGACCCGCTCAGTCATGAGGAGGTCATCGACGCGGGCCGGCAGGCGGAGCCGGTGATCTCGGCCCTGCTCGCGAAGGTGATCGAGCGGCTGTGATGGACACCGCCATCCTGGATCAGGCGCGCACCTGGCTCGCGCAGGACCCCGACGACGAGACGCGCGAGGAGCTCGCGGCGCTGATCGAGCGCGCCGACTCCGGCGACGAGGACGCGATCGACGACCTCTTCGACCGCTTCGACGGCCGGCTGCAGTTCGGCACCGCGGGTCTGCGCGGCGAGCTCGGCGCCGGCAGCAACCGCATGAACCGCGTGCTCGTGGCGCAGGCCGCGGCGGGCTTCGCGGCGTTCCTGCGTGCGCGCGACCCCGAGGGCACGCCCACGGTCGTCGTCGGCTACGACGGCCGCCGCAACTCCGACGTGTTCGCGCGCGACTCCGCGGAGCTGTTCGCGGGAGCAGGGCTCCGCGCGATCCTGCTCCCCCGGCGCCTGCCGACGCCCGTGCTGGCGTTCGCCGTGCGACACCTCGGCGCCGATGCCGGCGTCATGGTCACCGCGAGTCACAACCCGCCGAACGACAACGGCTACAAGGTCTACCTCGGCGGCCGGGACGCGGGCTCCCAGATCGTGGCGCCGTCCGACGGCGAGATCGCGGCGTCCATCCGCCGGATCGCGGACGAGCGCTCCGTGCTCGACCTGCCACGCTCGATCGAGTACGAGATCGCCGACGAGGCGGTCGTCGAGGCGTACGTGACGGCGACCGCCGCCGTCGCGCCCGCGCCCGAGGGCGCCGCGGGCACGCGCTGGGTCTACACCGCGATGCACGGCGTCGGGTGGGAGACCTTCGCGCGCGTGCTGGACGCCGCCGGCTACCCCGCGCCCACCGTGGTGCCCGAGCAGATCGATCCGGACGGCCGCTTCCCGACCGTGTCGTTCCCGAACCCGGAGGAGCCGGGCGCGATGGACCTCGCCTTCGCGACGGCGCGCGCGTCGGACGCCGAGTTCGTGATCGCGCAGGACCCGGATGCCGACCGCCTCGCGGTCGCCATCCCGCTGCGCGGCGAGGGCGGCGAGGGCGGCTGGCGTCGCCTGACCGGCAATGAGGTCGGGCTGCTGCTCGGCCTCCGCGCCGCGCGGGCGGCGGCCGGCATGCCGGGCGCCTCGCTCGCGTGCTCGCTCGTGTCGTCGCCGGGCCTCGGCGCGATCGCGCGGAAGCACGACCTCGACTTCCACGAGACCCTCACGGGCTTCAAGTGGATCTCGCGCGCGCCGGGCATGGTGTTCGGATTCGAGGAGGCGCTCGGCTACCTCGTCAATCCGGAGACCGTGCGCGACAAGGACGGCATCTCGGCGTCGATCGCGTTCCTCGCGCTCGCCACCGAGGCGCGCGGCCGCGGCCTGACGATCGCCGACCTGCTCGACGAGCTCACGGCCGAGATCGGCTTCTACGCGAGCGGCCAGGTGTCGGTGCGCGTCGAGGACGTCTCCACGATCGCGACCATGATGGCCGCGCTGCGCGCGGATCCGCCCTCCTCGTTCGGCGACACCGCCGTCGCGCTGGCCGACGACCTCTTGCAGGACCCGGCCGGTCTGGGCGGCGACGTCCTGCGCTACCGGCTCGAGGACGGATCCCGCATCATCTTCCGCCCGAGCGGCACCGAGCCGAAGCTCAAGGTCTACCTCGACGTGCGCGGCGAGTCCAGGGAGGACTCCGCGGCGCGCCTCGTGGCGCTCGAGCAGGCCGTGCGGGAACGGCTGGATCGCCTGTCCTGAACCCCCTTGGGCGCCGCCCGGCTGCGACGTAACATGCGAGCAGACGGGCGGCGCCGCCGTCCCCCGACGAGAGGACGACGCACATGGGAATGATGATGGACATGATGGAGTCCATGCCGAGCACGCAGGCGACGGGCATGGACATGGCGATAATGCAGGAGTGCATCGAGGCGTGCTCGGCGGTCGAGATGACGGCCACGATGTGCGCCGACGCCGACGCGGGCGAGAACATGGCGAAGTGCGCCGCAATGTGCGCCAACATGGCGGACGTGGCGCACGCCACCATGCGGATGATGATGCGCCCGATGGGCTACGACATGGGCGTCATGCGGGCCATGATGACGGCGTGCATGACCATGGGCGAGGCCTGTGCGGCGGAGTGTCGCATGCACGCCGAGATGGCCGAGCACTGCCGCATCTGCGCCATGGCGTGCGAGGCGATGGTCGAGACCTGCCGCAAGACGATGGACGCGATGCAGATGGCCTGACGGCCGGAGGGATCAGCGGCGGCGGGCGCGGATCAGCTCGCCGCCGACCGACAGCACCTCCGCGACGGGATGGAACGCCACCGGCTCGCCCGCGGACACGCGCGCCCGCACGTCGATTGCGAGCGCGTCGCCCGCGAGCGTGGACAGCACGACGCCCGATGCGTCCGTGCACATGACGAGAGCATCGATCCACGCGCTCGGCCACGCCGAGACCACCGCGCGCTGCACCGGCAGCACATCCTGGGTCGTGTTCTCGCTCATGCCTCCACGGTAGGAACCGCCGCCCGCCCTGTCACACGCGCCCGTCACACGCCGCAACACGGGGCGGGGAGACGCGGCGCAGGCGGGGTCGCGGATCAGCGCCGGTTCGACGCCGCCCGGTACGGTGTGGGGATGGCGCTGCGGAGGGTCGTGATCACCGCGGCCGCGGGGCTGCACGCCAGGCCCGCGGCCGAGCTGGCGCGCCTCGCGCGGACGCGCGAGAGCGGAATCCGGATCCGCACGGCGAGCGCCACGGTCGACGCCGGCAGCGTGCTGGCCGTGATGGACCTGGCGCTGACGCGCGGCCAGGAGGTCGTGCTCGAGGCCGAGGGGCCGGGGGCGGACGCCGCGCTCGACATCGCCGAGTCGCTGCTCGCCCCGCGCGGGCTCTGACGCCCCGGCGTCAGCCGTCGATCACGGCGGCGAGCTCGTCCAGGAACGACGACAGGTCGACGCCGCGCCGGACGAGCCGCTGCGCGCTGTCGGGCTCGCCGAACACCTCGACCAGCTGCTCGAACACGGTCTGGAACGCGGCGCGGTCGTTCTCGCTGAACGCCACGAGCGCCACGACGTGCACGCGCCTGTCGCCCCATCGCACGGGCTGGTCGCTGATGCCGATCGCGATCGCCGTGCGGGTGGCGGTCATCCGCAGCGCGTGCGGCACCGCGAGCGTCTCGGTGAACGCCGTCGACGACAGCCGCTCGCGCTCGATCGTGCTGGCGACGTACTCCTCGTCGATCACGCCCTGGGTCACGAGCAGCGCGCCGAGGTCGCGGATGATCCCCTCCTCGCCGCGTGAGGCGTCCATCCCCCGCAGGAACGCGCCGGGCGAGAAGTAGCGGGCGAGCTCGGCGCGGAGGCGACCGAGCCGGCGGGAACGGCGCACGCGGCTCGCCGCGGCCGCGACCCGCTCGACGTCGGCGTCGGTCAGGAACGGCTGGATGCGCACGATCCGGTCGGGCGACGTGCCGGCGGACAGGACGGGCGGCTCGATCGTGGTCAGCACGAGGTCGGAGTCGATCGCGGTCCAGTCCGGGTCCACGCGCGTCTCGACCCCGATGACCTCGATCGAGCGGCCGAGCGACCGGTCCACGCTCGAGCGCAGCAGCTCGTGCAGCTCGTAGTAGCCGGGGCACACGATCGTCGCGGTCAGCATCGTCTCCGCGCGGCGGCTGCGCTCGAGACGCCCGCCGACGTGCATCGCGATGTAGGCGATCTCGTCGTCGTGGATGGGGACGCCGAGCGTCACGGCGAGCTCGCTCGCGATCGACACCGCGACGTCGAAGATCATCGGATACGCCGACTTCAGCGTGCGGGTGAGCGGGTTCCGCGACCACGCCTGCTCGCGCGCCCTGTGCACGAGATTCTGCACGTGGAGCGACAGGCGCTCGACGAAGTCGTCGTGCGCGATGTCGACGAGGTACGACGCCGCCGCCCGCTCGACCGCCGTGCGCACCGCCGCGGCGATCTGCGGATCCACCCGTGCGGCGGGCTCCTCGCGCGAGCCGGGCACGACGACGCGCGTGAGCACGAGCGCCGCCAGGTGCAGGCGATCGCCCTGACCGAGCTCCACGCCGAAGTGCCGGCTCGTCAGCTCCCCCACGACCTCGGCGAACCGCGCCCGCACCGGCTCGGGCTCGCCGTGCACGGCCTCCAGAGCGCGCCCCTGCGCGACCCGGTCGGCCGCGATCGCGACGTGGAGCGCGACGTCGGCCGCGGCGAACTCGTTGACGAAGTAGCCGAGCTCGCCGAGCCGCGCGACGAGGTCGCTCTTGAACGCGCCGAGCGCCTCGGACGGGATCGCCATCGCGTCGGCCGCGCGGCGCAGCGCCGCGAGATCGAACGCACCCTCCTCCATCTCGTCGTGCGCCAGGCGGCTCACGAATCGGCGCTGCGCGAGCTCCGATCCCTCGAGCCGGATGCGGGATCCCGCGCGCTCGAGAGCGAGGTCGGATCCGCCGAGCAGGGCTCGCACCCGCCCGAGATCGGCCTCGAGCGTCGCGGAGCTGACGTGCATGCGGTCGGCGGTGTCGTACACATCGATGCCGTCGGGCTGATCCAGCAGCGCGCGCACGAGCGCGTGCAGCCGCTCGCGCGGCGTGCCCGGATCCGCCTCGGCCCCGGCACGCAGCACGGCGGGAGCCGCCGACGTGGCGCGATACCCGGCGGGGCCCGACTCGATCGCCTCCGTGCCCGGCACGCGTGCGTTGGCGGCGGTGACGTAGGTCCGGACGCTGCGCGGGGTGACGCCCAGCTGATCCGCGAGGGTCGCGGCGGTCACCCACTCGCCGCGGCGGATCAGGATGCCGAGCACCCTGTCCTGCCGACGCCGCGTCATGCTCGCCAGTCAATCACGCGGCACCTGGGGCCACGGTCGAAACTTTCCGCCCGGGCGGAAACAACCCTCGTTGCGGCGCTCTCAGCGGCCGGTCAGGATCGACCAGAAGGACTTTGCGAAGAAGAAGAGGCTGTGCGGTCG
Organism: Microbacterium sp. JZ31; assembly: GCF_016805985.1. Lineage (NCBI taxonomy): Bacteria > Bacillati > Actinomycetota > Actinomycetes > Micrococcales > Microbacteriaceae > Microbacterium > Microbacterium sp. JZ31. The sequence continues at coordinate 806,641 of NZ_CP017661.1, read as the reverse complement.
ATGAGGATCCTCGTGGTGTGCGGTGCGGGCGCGTCCAGCACGTTCGTCGCCCTGCGCCTCCGTCGCGCGGCCGCCCTGGCCGGGATGCCGCTCAGCGCCTCCGCCGGTTCCGCGTCCTCGCTCGCCGATGACCTGCGCTCGACCGACGTCGTCCTGGTCGGCCCGCATCTCGAGCGCTCGCTCGACGAGATCCACCGCCTCGCCGCACCGCGGGGCGTGCGCGTCGTGCTGCTTCCCGACGACATCTTCGCCGACAGCGACGGCAGCCGCGCCCTGGCGCTCGTGACCGCCGCCGCCCCCTCCGCAACGGGATCCGCGACCGCGGAGACCGCCTGACGAAAGGACACCACAATGGCCACTCGCAACGTTCAGATCGGCTCGTCGCACGGGCTTCACGCGCGCCCCGCGAAGCTGTTCGCGCAGGCGGCGAAGGACGCGGGAGTGCCCGTCACGATCGCGAAGGGCGACGGCAAGCCGGTCAACGCCGCGAGCATCCTCGGCGTGATCGCGCTCGGCGTCGAGCAGGGCGACACGGTCACCCTGACGGCGGAGGGCGAAGGCGGCGAGGGAGTGCTCGACACGCTCGAGCAGCTGCTGACCACCGACCACGACGCCGAGTGAGCCCCATGAGCGACACGATCACGGGCGTCGGCATCGGGCTGGGCGTCGCCCAGGGCCAGGTCGCCCGCATGGCGGAGCGCGCCCCTGCGCCGCGGGACGAGGCGAGCGCCCGCCCCGCGGACGAGGAGGCCGCGCGCGTGCGCGAGGCCGTCGCCGCGGTCTCGGCCGAGCTCAACCGACGGGCGGAGGCCGCGGGCGGAGCCGCGCGCGACGTGCTCGAGGCGCAGGCGATGATGGCTGAGGACCCGACGCTCGAGGAGGCCGTGCAGACGCGGCTCGACGCCGGCAAGACGGCCGAGTGGGCCGTGCACGACGCGTTCGCGGAGTTCCGCGCGACGCTTGAGGCCGTCGGCGGCTACCTCGGCGAGCGCGCCGCCGACCTCGACGACGTCGCCGCGCGCGTGATCGCGCACCTGCGCGGCGAGCCCGCGCCGGGCGTGCCGACCCCCGGCCACCCGTTCGTGCTCGTCGCCCCGGACCTCGCACCCGCCGACACGGCCCTGCTCGACCTCGATCCCGCCTCGCCCAACCGCGTGCTCGCGCTCGTCACGACCGACGGCGGGCCGACCTCGCACACGGCGATCCTCGCGCGCGAGAAGGGCATCGTCGCGGTCGTCGGCGCGTCGGCCGCCGCGCGCCTCGCCGACGGCGACACCGTGATCGTGGACGCCGCGGCCGGATCCGTGATCGCGGACCCGTCGGACGAGCAGCTCTCCGACGCGCAGCGCCGGGCGGATGAGCGCGGCGCGGCGGAGGCCGCTCCCGTGACGCCGGGTGCGATGGCGGACGGCACGGCCGTGCCGCTGCTGGCGAACCTCGGCTCGCCCGCGGGCGCCGCCGAGGCGCTCGAGCTCGGCGCGGAGGGCGTGGGCCTGTTCCGCACGGAGTTCCTGTTCCTGAGCTCCAAGGAGGCGCCCACCGTCGAGGCGCAGCAGGCCGAGTACACGAAGCTCCTGACCGCGTTCGCCGGCAAGAAGGTCGTCGTGCGCGTGCTCGACGCCGGCGCCGACAAGCCGCTGCCGTTCCTGAACGACGCGCCCGAGGACAACCCGGCCCTGGGCCTGCGTGGCCTGCGCGCGCTGCGCGCGAGCGAGCAGATTCTGCGCGACCAGCTGACGGCCCTCGCCCGTGCCGACGCCGAGACGGACGCCGACCTGTGGGTCATGGCCCCGATGATCGCGACCGTGGAGGAGACGCGGTACTTCACGTCGCTCGCGCGCGAACTGGGCCTGAAGACCGCGGGCGTCATGGTCGAGGTTCCCGCCAGCGCGCTGCTCGCGGACCGCGTGCTCGCGCACGCCGACTTCGCCTCGATCGGCACGAACGACCTCACGCAGTACACGATGGCGGCGGATCGCCTCCTGGGCACGGTCGCGACCCTGCAGGACCCGTGGCACCCGGCGGTGCTGCAGCTCATCTCGCACGTCGGCGAGGCGGGCCGGGCGCACGGCAAGCCGGTCGGCATCTGCGGCGAGGCCGCCGCCGACCCGCTGCTCGCCGTCGTGCTCGTGGGTCTCGGCGCCACCACGCTGTCGATGGCGCCCGCGGCGCTGGCCGACGTGCGGTACGCGCTCGGCCGCTTCACGCTCGACGACGCCCGCCGCATCGCGCAGGCCGCCCTCGACGCGGAGGATGCGGCCGGCGCCCGCGCGGCCGCCCGGGACGCCGCCGGATCCTGACGTCTCCTCCACCCGCAACTCCTACCCGAATCACACAGCAGAAAGACGAGTCATCATGACGGACACCCAAGTCGCGGCGAAGTCGCCCGGCGGTTTCCGAGTGGGCGTGCAGAAGGTCGGCACGTTCCTCTCGGGCATGATCATGCCCAACATCCCTGCTCTCATCGCGTGGGGGATCTTCACGGCGTTCTTCATCGCCGCCGGCTGGACGCCCAACCCGGCGCTCGAGTCGATCGTCGGCCCGATGATCCACTACCTCCTCCCGATCCTGATCGCGTACCAGGGCGGCCGGATGGTCTACGAGACGCGAGGCGCCGTCGTCGGCGCGGTCGCCACGTTCGGTGCCATCGCGGGCTCCGACTGGCTGATCACTCAGCGGAACCTCGAGCTCGTCGCCGCCGGCGAGGAGCCCATCAACACGATCCACATGTTCATCGGCGCGATGATCATGGGCCCGCTCGCGGCGTGGGTCATGAAGAAGCTCGACCGCCTGTGGGAGGGCAAGATCAGGGCGGGCTTCGAGATGCTCGTCAACATGTTCTCGGCCGGCATCTTCGGCTTCATCGCCGCCGTGTTCGCGTTCTACGTGCTGGCGCCGATCGTGAACTGGATCATGGACGTCCTCGGCGGAGCGGTCGGCTGGCTCGTCGACAACGGCCTGCTGCCGCTCACGAGCATCCTGATCGAGCCCGCGAAGGTCTTCTTCCTGAACAACGCCATCAACCACGGCGTGCTCACCCCGCTCGGCACCGCGGAGTCGGCCGAGACGGGCAAGTCGATCCTGTTCCTGCTCGAGGCGAACCCCGGCCCGGGCCTCGGCGTCCTGCTGGCCTTCACGTTCTTCGGTGTCGGCGCGGCGCGCGCGTCGGCTCCCGGCGCGGCCATCATCCAGTTCTTCGGCGGCATCCACGAGGTGTACTTCCCGTACGTGCTGATGAAGCCCGCTCTGCTGCTCGCCGTGATCGCGGGCGGCGCGACGGGCGTCGGCACGAACGCGATCTTCCAGACCGGGCTCGTCGCCCCGGCGGCGCCGGGTTCGATCATCGCCGTGCTCGCCCAGACGGCGCGCGACAGCTACGTCGGCGTGATCCTGTCGGTCGTCCTCTCGGCACTCGTGACGTTCCTCGTCGCGGCAGTGATCCTGCGCGCAAGCCGCAAGCGCGACCTCGCGGCCGAGGCCGCGGGCGCGGACGGCTTCTCCGCCGCCGTGGCGCAGACGCAGGCGAACAAGGGCAAGTCCTCCGCGGCCCTGAGCGGGCTCGCGGGCGCCACGGCCGCCACGGGCGTCGCGACCCTCGCTCCCACCCAGGCGATCGAGCGCGTGGTGTTCGCGTGCGACGCCGGCATGGGCTCCTCCGCCATGGGTGCGAGCGTGCTGCGCAACAAGTTCAAGGCCGCCGGGATCACGGACGTGAACGTGACCAACAAGGCGATCGCGTCGCTCGACGGCAACGCCGACCTGGTCATCACGCAGGCGCAGCTGACCGACCGCGCACGCCAGCGCGAGCAGTCGGCCGTGCACGTCTCGGTGGACAACTTCATGAACTCGCCGAAGTACGACGAGGTCGTCCAGCTCGTGCTGCAGCAGCGCGCGGCGGACAGCGTCGACGTGGCGCCGCAGGATGTGCCCACCGCGCCTGATGGCATGGCGGGCACCGGGGCTCCCGCGACGCGCGCCGAGGCGCGCGCCACGGCTGCCGCGGCCGCGTCCGGCGCGGCAGGCGACGACGCGGTGCTCACGCAGGGCAGCGTGCGGATCCACGCCGGATCCGTCTCGCGCGACGAGGCGATCCGCGAGGCCGCCGACATGCTCGAGGCCGCCGGCGCCGTCACGGGCCGGTACTACGACGCCATGCTCGAGCGCGAGCAGACCGTCTCGACGTTCATGGGCAACGAGCTGGCGATCCCGCACGGCACCAACGCCGCCAAGGACGCGGTGCTCGACTCGGCGCTCACGGTCGTCCGGTACGACGGCGGCGTCGACTGGGACGGCGAGCAGGTGAGCTTCGTCGTCGGCATCGCCGGCAAGGGCGACGAGCACCTCGGTCTGCTGCAGAACGTCGCGCTCCTGTTCTCGGACGAGGAGCAGGTCGAGCAGCTCAAGCGGGCCCAGACGCCCGAGGACCTGTACGCACTGCTCAAGACGATGAACGAGGGCTGATCCGGATCATGAAGAAGGCACTCCACTTCGGTGCGGGGAACATCGGGCGCGGCTTCGTGGGGCTCCTGCTCCACGAGGGCGGGTACGAGGTGGTGTTCTCGGACGTCGCGACGGCGCTGGTCGATGCGATCAACGCCGCGGACGAGTACACCGTGCACGAGGTCGGAGAGGGGGGCCGCGACAAGGTCGTGACGAGATTCCGCGCGATCGACAGCGCGGCCGACCCGGAGGCCGTGGCGGCGGAGGTGGCGACGGCGGACGTCGTCACCACCGCCGTCGGGCCGACCGTGCTGCGCTTCATCGCGCCGCACATCGTCGCCGGACTCGCGCTGCGCGATCCGGATGCCGCTCCCCTGCAGGTCATGGCGTGCGAGAACGCGATCGGCGCGACCGACACCCTGCGGGATCACATGCAGGAGTCGGCGGGCGAGAGCTGGGACGCGCTCGCCGGCCGCGCGGTGTTCGCCAACACGGCGGTGGACCGGATCGTGCCGGGCCAGCCCGAGGGGCACGGGATCGACGTGACGGTCGAGCCGTTCTTCGAGTGGGCGATCGAGAAGCACCCGTTCGGCGCCAACCCGCCGGAGATCCCGGGCGCGCACTTCGTGGACGACCTCGCCCCGTACATCGAGCGCAAGCTCTTCACGGTCAACACCGGGCACGCGACGGCCGCCTATCTCGGCGCCCGCGCGGGCCTCGAGAAGATCTCGGATGCGCTGGCGGACGAGTCGGTGGCCGCGGGCGTGGCGGCCGCGCTCGAGGAGACGTCCGCCCTCCTGGCGGCCAAGCACGGATTCGACCCGGAGGATCTCGCGCAGTATCGCGCGACGATCCTCGGCCGCTTCCGCAACCCCGCGCTTCCCGACACGGTGTGGCGCGTGGGGCGGCAGCCGCTGCGCAAGCTGTCGCGCCACGAGCGATTCGTCGGGCCGGCCGCGGAGGCGGCCGAGCGCGACCTGAAGGTGGACGGTCTGCTGCACGCCGTGAGCGCGCTGCTCGCGTTCGACGACCCGGAGGACGACCAGTCGGTCGACCTGCAGCGCCTGCTGCGCGAGCTCGATGCGCAGGCTTTCACGTCGCAGGTGACGGGCCTCGAGCCCGAGCACCCCCTGTTCCCCCGGATCGCGGAGGTCGTGGAGCGGGCTCAGGTGATCTGAGGACTCCCGCGGGCGGCTGAAGGCCGCGTCGCCGGCGCATCCGAAAGAGCGGCGGCTGTCACCCGGTGACGGCCGCCGCCCTTTCGTCGAATCGACCGCGCTCCGCGCCCGCGGGCGTCAGCCACGGGCCGAGCAGCGTCTGGATCACGCCCCACTGACGCGCCGGCTCGGAGATACGCGTGCGCAGGACATGCTCCACCTGATAGCCCGTCACCAGCGCGAGCAACGCGTCCGTGAGGCCCTGCACGGGCGTCTCGGCGATCAGCTCGCCGTCCTCGACCGCCTGCTCGAGCGCACGAGAGTAGGTGAGATGCCAGTGGTCCTCCACGCTCGACTGGATCTGCGCGAAGTCCTTGTGAAACGGCACGCGTCCCCAGAAGCTGACCACGACGTGCGCCTCATCGCTCGTCAGACGGTCCAGCGGATGCGTCTGCTCGACCAGCGCGCACAGCGCGTCCATCCCGCGCCGAGATTTCGTCTGCGCCTGCATGCGGGCGTCCGTGCGCTCGTACATCAATTGGAAGGCCCGCAGCAGCACCTCATCGAAGCCCTTGAAGTAGTGCCACAGCGCGCCGGCGGCCACGCCGAGCTCGCTGGCGAGCCGACGGGTCGTGACCGCCTCGAAGCCCTCAGCCGCCGCGAGCTTGACATACGTCTCGACGATCTCCAGGCGGCGTGCGTCGCGGTCGACGATCTTCGGCATGCATTCGATTCTGCCGGACGTGGACCGGGCCGGGCTCAGCTGCCGAACCGCACCGCGATGCTCTCCTCGATCGTCGCGAGCAGCCGTTCCGCGTGCGCACGCTCGAGTGCGAGCGGCGGTCGGATCTTGAAGACGGAGTCGTGGCGACCGATTCGGCTGAGCAGGACGCCGCGCTCACGCATGTCCTCGACGAGGTCCTTCGTCGTTGCCGGGTCGGGCGTCGAGCGTGCCGCGTCCGCGAAGATCTCGAAGCCGAAGAACAGGCCGGCGCCGCGCACCGGCCCCAGAGCCTCGTACGACGCCGTGATCGCCTCGAGGCGCTCGCGGATGAACGCGCCGTTCTCGGCCGCGCGCTCACGCAGCCCTTCGTCATGGATCACGTCGAGGACGGCCTCGGCGGCGGCGGCGGAGACGGGGTTGCCCGCGAACGTGTTGAAGAACATATTGTGTGAGCCGAACTCCTCCAGCAGCGCCTGCGTGGTCACCACACCCGCGACGGGGTGGCCGTTGCCCATCGACTTGCCCATCGTGACGAAATCCGGGGTGAAGCCCCACTGCTGATAGCCCCACCAGTACGTGCCGATGCGTCCGAACCCGGGCTGCACCTCGTCGGCGATCACCAGGCCGCCCGCGCGCCGCACCCTCTCGGCCGCCAGGCGCACGAAGTCCCGCGGCGGACGCACCACGCCCTCGGTCGTGAAGAGCGTGTCGATCAGCAGTACCGCGACGCCGAACCCCGCTTCGTCCAGCGAGGCGATCGCGGCGTCAAGCTCGGCGAGCGCGGATCGCAGCAGGGTCTGCTCGTCGGGCGCGTCCGTGGCGTCCAGGTCCGGGATGCGGATGGCCCGCGCATGCGGCGCGAGCGCCTCCGCGGCGTCCAGCCCGGTCGTGACCTCCGCCAGCGTGATGGTGTTGCCGTGGTAGCTGAAGTCGCTCACGATCACGCCCCGGTGCCCCGTGTGCTGGCGCGCGATGCGGATCGCGAGCTCGTTCGCCTCGGATCCGCTGTTGGTGAGGAAGAGACGATCCAGTCCCGGGTCGAACAGCGCCAGCAGCTTCTCGGCGTAGCGCACCACGCGCTCGTTCAGGTAGCGGGTGTGGATGTTGAGCGTCGCCATCTGCTCGGCCACGGCCGCGACCACGCGCGGGTGGCTGTGCCCCACGTGGGGCACGTTGTTGTAGGCGTCGAGGTAGCGGCGGCCCTGCGCGTCGGTCAGCCACACGCCCTCGCCGCGCACCATCTCCAGCGGCGCGCGGTAGAACAGCGGCGAGTGCGGGCCCAGCGTGGCGTGGCGTCGTGCCAGCAGGTCGTTCGTCATGAGGCGTCCTCTCGGGAGTGTGTCGTGTGCCAGGGCAGGGGCTCGCCCGCCACGTAGGCGGCGCACAGGTGGCGCGCCCAGGGCGCCACCCGGTCGGCGATCCACTGGGCGGCGTCGTCGCCGGCCCGGTCGGCCGCCCAGCCGAGGTAGCTCGACCCCCGGGCGATCACCAGCGCGTCGAGGGCGGCCAGCTCGGGCCCCAGGGGGCGCACCGCGGTGTATCCGTCCAGCAGCGCCACGCGCAGGTCGGCCACGTCGTCGAGCCGCGATGCCCACCACAGGATCGTGGCGAGGTCGAACAGGTAGTAGCCCTCCCCGAAGTCGTCGAAGTCGATCGCGACGTGGGCTCCGTCGGCGCGGCGCAGCACGTTCTCGGGTGTCAGGTCGGCGTGGATGACGCCGAAGCTGCGCGCGCTGCGCGGCACCCGGAGGATGTCACGGTGCGCGCGCGCCCGGGCGCGCGCGAACAGCTCGCGCTCCTCCGGGCCGAGCGTTGTCAGCGCCTCCGCGACGCCCCAGCGCGGCGCCTCGCCCGCCAGCCCCTCGGCGTCCCACGCGGCGCGGCGGAACCACGTGGGCGTGCCCATCCGCTCCGCTGCGTCGTGCAGCCGGGCGGCGAGGTCTCCGAGCACGCCGAACAGCTCGGCGCTGGGGCGCGTGCGGCCCTCGAACCAGTCGACCACGTCGCCCGCCTGCTCGGCGTCGAGCCACTCTTGCACGGACACGCGGCGCGTGTGGCCGCCGTGCTCCACCACCGCGTACGGCTCCCCCGCGCTCGTGCTGCGTACGCGGGGCACGGGCACCCCGTGCGCCGACAGCAGAGCGATCCAGCGCAGTTCGCTCGCGATCTCGGCGTCGTCGCGGTAGCCCGAGCGGTGCACGCGCAGCGCGACCTCCTCGTCGCCGTCCGTGACGCGATACGTGTGGTTCTCGCGGTGCTTGACGAACTCGATGCGCGCGTCGGGCCCGAGCCCGAAGCGCGGCAGCGCCGCGCGCGCGAGCGCCTCGGCGGCGTCCAGGGTGAAGGGCGGCGCGGTGGCCGCGGGGTGCATGGTCATGCTCCTGCTCTCTGCTCCGTGCGGGTGTGCGGGATCCGGCGCGCGGCGGTCCGCCGTCGCGCGATCCGCGGGAAGGGGCCGGCGCGTCATCCGTAGGCCAGGGTCGGCACGTCGACGATCGTGCTGCCGCCGTCGGCGACGATCGTGGCGCCGTGCACGTAGGCCGACGCGGGCCCGAGCAGGAAGCCGATGGTCGCGGCGATCTCCTCGGGCAGCGCGGCCCGACCGAGCGGGACGTCGCGAGTGACCAGCGCGTACGCGCTCTCGACGTCCTGCGCATCGCCGCGCTCGACAAGCACCGACATCTCCGCGTCGGACATCGGCGTGCGCACCCATCCCGGGCACAGCGCGTTGATGCGCACGCCCCGCCGGCCGTAGTCGCGGGCGACCGAGCGGACGAGCCCCAGCAGCGCGTGCTTGCCCACCGTGTAGCCCGCCGTCTCGGGACCGGCGGCAAGGCCCGCGATAGACGAGACCACCACGATCGAGCCCTGCGCGCGCTCGAGCTCGCCGAGCGCCGCGCGGATCGCGACGAACGCGGTCGTGAGATTGGCCTCCAGGCTGGCGCGCCACTCGTCGTCCGTCGTGTCGCCCACCGTGGAGTAGCCGTGCCCTCCCGCGTTGGCCACCAGGCCCGCCACGCCGCCGAAGCGCTCGGCCGTCGCGGCGACCACACGCGCCATGTCGGCGCCGTCGGCGGCGTCGGCCGTCATCGCGTGGACCCGCTCGTGCGTGGCCGCGACGGCCTGCAGCGGCTCGGGGCGACGACCGACGATCACGACGTCGCCCCCCGCGTCCGCCAGCAGCCGCGCGGTGGCCGCGCCGATGCCGGTGCCGCCGCCCGTGATGATGTGCGCCGTCATCGCAGCGGCGTCTCGACGGCGACCTCGAGGCCGACCTTGTCGAGGTCCTGGTCGAGCGCCTGCCACACGCGCGGCGCGCGAGAGCGCGTCACGACCGCGATCACCAGGCCCGCGACCGCCGCGAGCGGCAGCAGCCACGGCAGCGCGCCGATCAGGGGATCCTCCGAGCCCGCCATCATCCCGAAGTTGGCGAAGGCGAGCGCGGTGACGACCCAGAGCCCGATCGCGCCGATGCCCGGCAGCACGAACGTGGTCATCCAGCGCGGGTCGCGCTGGCGGCGGAAGTGCACGATGACCGCGACGACGGCGATCGCCTGCATCACGATGATGCCGAGCGTGCCGAGCCCTGTGAACGCGGGCACGAGCGTCAGGATCGGATCGGCCCCGGCGACCGCGAACAGCATCGCGACCACGACCGAGAACGCGAACTGCGCGGTCGAGGCCACGACCGGCGACCCGGTCTTCTCGCGGGTCTGCGAGAGCCGCGCGGGGAACACGCCCACGCGCCCCATCGCGTACAGGTACCGCGTCGCGGAGTTGTGCAGGGCCAGCAGGGCCGCGAACAGGCTGACGATCAGCAGCACCTGCATGACGGCGGTCAGCACGGGTCCGAGATACGTGTCGGACAGCACGAACACCAGGTCGCCGCCGGCGAGGTGATCCAGCGCAACGCCCTGCGCGTCGGCCACGCCCATGGCCGACACGAACGCCCACGTGGTCACGACCGCGAGCACGCCGATCACGAGGATCGCGGCGTAGGTGGCGCGCGGGATCGTGCGCTTGGGGTCGCGCGCCTCCTCGCCGAACAGGCCGGTCGCCTCGAAGCCCAGGAACGCCGTGCCGGCGAACAGCAGCCCGAGGCCCATGGTCGGGCCGGCCCAGGCCGACGGCGCCCACGCATCGAGCGCGAAGCCGGTCTGCGCCAGGATCGCCACGTCGAGCGCGATGAGGATCAGCACCTCGACGACGAGCGCGACGCCGAGGATCTTGGCGGAGAAGTCGATGCCGCTGCGCGTGAAGATCCAGGCCAGGACGACCCAGCCCAGCGACCACGCCCACCAGGGCGTGGACACGCCCGTGAAGCTCTCGAAGACCACGGCGCTGAAGAACCCGGAGGTTCCCACCGCGCCCGCGACGAAGCAGTTGTAGCCGACGACCGCGATCATGGCCGCCACGAGACCGGCTGTGCGACCGAGCCCCTTGACCACGAAGGCGTAGAACCCGCCCGCGTTGGTGAGCTGCTTGGCCATCTGTGCGTAGCCGACCGAGAACAGCAGCAGGATCACGGTCATGACGGCGAACATGGCGGGCGTGCCGCCGCCCGAGCCGAGCGCGATCGCCAGGCTGGCGATCACGATCATGCCCGTGAGCGGCGCCACGGCCGCGAGCACGAGGAAGACGATGCTGGCGACGCCCAGGTTGCCCTTGAGCGCTGTCGACGTCGTGTCGGGAGAGGTGGACATGGGGGAACTCCTTCGTTCGGGTGAGCGAATGCTCGGGGGGACGGTCCGCCCGCGCAGCGGTGCGAGCCGTGCGGGGCGCCCGGTCAGCGGGTGGCGGCGGCCTCCGCCTCCACCGCGGCCTGCCGGGCGATGCGCTGGGCGTCGCGCGCGACCAGGCGGCCGCGCAGGATCTGCGTGCCCACGCTGATCGCGATCGCGAGGATCAGGGCCACGCCGCTCGCGACGCTCTGCCAGAAGGTCGGCACGCCCAGGAGCGTGAGGCCGTTCGTGAGCATGCCCATGAACAGCACCCCGACCAGCACGCCGCCCATGTTGCCCGCGCCGCCCGTGAGCGCGACGCCGCCGAGCAGGACCGCGGTCAGCACCGCCAGCTCGAAGCCCGAGCCCAGCTGACCGGCGGGCGCGCTGTTGAGGCGCGCCGCCGTGATGGCGCCCGCCAGCCCGGCGGCCGATCCCGAGACGAGGTAGAGCACGAACGGGATGCGGCGGATCGCGACGCCCGACAGGTAGGCCGCCTCGCGGTTCACGCCGATCGCGTACACGTGGCGTCCCGCGGGCGTCAGCGTGAGGAACGCGCCGGCCGCCAGCAGCAGCACGGCCGCGATGATCGCCGGGACCGGGATGCCCGCGACCGCGCCGATCCCGAGCGCCGTGAACCCCGCGTCGAAGCCCGAGACCGGCAGGGGCGCGAGCAGCTGCGCCACGCCGCGCGCGGCCGTGAGCATGCCGAGCGTCGTGATGAAGGACGACAGCCCGACCACCGTCACGAGCACGGCATTGACGAGGCCGACGACCGCGCCGGCGAGCACCGCCAGCACGATCGCGAGGACGGGCGAGCCGGTGGCGCGAAGCGTGATGCCGGCGGTCACGCCGCCGAGCGCGAGGGTCGAGCCGACCGAGAGGTCCATGTAGCCGGCGATCACGAGCATCGCGACCGGTACGGCCGCGATGGCGATCACCGAGACGTCGAGGAAGACGCCGCGCAGGTTCGCGGGGTTCAGCTGCGCGCCGGTGACCACCTGCACGGCCACGACCATCAGCACGAGCAGCACGACCAGGGGATTGTTGATCACGCCGTGGGTCAGGCGCGAGGCGAAGGATCGGTTCATGAGCGTTCCAGACGTGTCAGGCGAGCGCGGGCTCGTGATGGATGAGGGCGAGCAGGGACTCCTCGTCCGCGCCGTCCAGGGAGACGGCGTCGACGACGGCCCCGTCGCGCATGACGACGCAGCGGTGCGCGAGGGCGAGGACCTCCTCGGGCTCGTTCGTGGCGTAGACGATCGCGACGCGGCGCTCTGCGGCGAGGGTGCGGATGGTCTCGTAGATCTCGGCGCGGGCGCCGACGTCGACGCCCTGGGTGGGGTCGTCCAGCAGCAGCACCCGGACGCTCGAGGCGGCGTTCACCCACCGCCCGATCAGGATCTTCTGCTGGTTGCCGCCCGAGAAGCGCGTGGCGGCCAGGTCCGGCAGGGCGGGGCGGACCGACATGGCGTCGAACGCCCGCGCCACCAGGCCGCGTTCCGCGGCGAAGTCGCGCCCGCCGAACCGGCCGAGCGCGCCCATCGCCCGCGTGACGATGTTCTCCGACGCGGACAGCGTGCCGAACAGCCCCTGCTTGGCGCGATCCGCCGGCACCAGCGCGACGCCCGCGCGCAGCGCGTCGTCCGGGGTGCGCAGTCGCACGGCGCGTCCGTCGACGCGCACGTCGCCGCGCCACGGTCGACGGCCGAACAGGGTCTCCATGAGGCGCGTCCGCCCGGAGCCGATCAGCCCGTACAGGCACACGATCTCGCCCGGCTGCACGTCGAGGTCGACGGGCGCGATCCCCTCGGTCTCGAAGCCGCGCAGGCGCAGGGCCGGCTCGCCCGCATCGGGGGCGGGCGGGGTCACGCGGGCGTCGTGCGCTCCGCCCGACACCGCGGCGACGATGTCGGACTTGCTCACGCCCGCCATGTCCGCCGACCACACCACACGGCCGTTGCGCAGCACGGTGGCGCGGTCCGCCAGGCGCACCACCTCGTTGAGCAGGTGCGTCACGTACAGGATCGCGATGCCCTCGCGCTTGAGCTGCAGCACGAGCGCGCCCAGGCGCTCGGACTCGACCGGCGACAGCGCGGCGCTCGGCTCGTCGAGGATCAGCAGCCGCGCGCGCCGCTGCAGCGCCTTGGCGATCTCGACCTGCTGGCGCTGCCCCATCGAGAGCTCCCCCACGACGGCGTCGGGGCTGATGTCGGCACCGATGCGCGCGAGCGCCTCGGCCGTCTGGCGCTTCTGCTCGCCGCGCCGCACCAGCACGCCGCCCGCCGTGCGCTCCTGCCCCAGGAACAGGTTCTCGGCGACCGTGAGCGAGTCGATCAGGCTGAGGTGCTGGTAGATCACGGCGACGCCGGCCGCGATCGACGCGCGCGGGTCCAGGGCGGTGTGCCGCTCCCCGTCGATGTCGATGACCCCCTGGGTGGGCGCCGTGCGCCCACCCAGGCAGCCGATCACCGTCGACTTGCCGGCGCCGTTGTGGCCCAGCAGCGCGTGCACCTCTCCCGAGCGGATCTCGAGATCCACGCCGTCCAGCGCGAGGGTCGCGCCGTACCGCTTCGTCAGCCCGGTGATCGTGACGGTCATCTCAGCCGCCGAACGACGCGATGTAGTCGTCGAGGTCGGCGCTGTCCGGGGTCACCATGTACACCGGCACGTCGAAGCGCTCGTCGCTCTCGCCCTCGCCGAGCGCGAGCGGCACGTCGATCACGGCGTGCGCGATCTCGAGCGAGTCGATCGTGACGACGGCGCGCACGAACGATCCCTTCTTCATCTCCTGGAACAGCGTCAGGTTCCCGTCGAGGCCGCCGAGGTAGGTGCCGGCGTCGTCCGCCGCGCGCCCCGAACCCGCGAGCGCCTGGTACGCGCCCGCCGCGGCGTCGCCGACCGCGGCCACCACGATGCTGACGTCCGGGTGCTGGGCGAGCACCGCGCTCGTGACCGACAGCCCCTCGTCGGGGGTCACGGCCTGCTGCTGGATGATCTCGAGATCGGGCGCGGTCTCGGCGAGCGCGTCCAGCAGTCCCTTCGTGCGCTCCTGGCCGAGCTGGATGGTCTCGTCGACGAGCACCAGGGCGGTGCCCTTGCCGCCGAGCTCGTCCTGGGCCCACTGTCCGGCGTGCTCGCCCAGCATGCGGCCGGACTTCTCGAAGCTGAACTGCAGCGACGTCGTCTGGTTCTCGAGGTCGCCGCCGTACGTGATCCAGTGCTTGCCCGCGTCCAGGTACTGCGAGGCCACGGACTCCACGCTCGCGTTGTCCATGGGGAACGACACCACGGCGTCGACGTCCGACCCGAGGTGGGTCGTGAGCTGGCTGACCTGCGTGGACAGGTCCATGTTGTCGTTGGTCAGGACGAGCTCGACGCCCTTCTCCTCGGCGTACGCGGTCGCGGCCTCGGTGAGCGCGGCGTACACGGGGAGTGCGGTGAAGGGGTAGTCGAACAGGATCTTGTCGACGGCCCCGGCGGAGGGCTGCGAGGCGTCGGCGGGCGCTGACTCGGGTTCGACCGAGCAGCCGCTCAGTGCGCCGGCGGTGATCGCGACGCCGGCGGCGACCGCGAGCAGGCGGTGGGTGTGCTTCATGGTGGATCTTCCTTCTCGGGTGACTGCGGTGGGGACTGCAGGAGGAGCCGCGGGGGTGAGCCCGCGAGGGGACGCGTGGGTGGGGGCACGCGGGGTCGGGCGCGGGGTCAGCTGCGCTCGAACACGAGCTCGCCCTCGAACCAGGTCTGCCGGGCGACGATGTCCTTGAGCTCGACCGGATCGACGGCCAGCGGATCCGCGCTCAGGAGCACGAAGTCTGCCGACAGGCCCGGCGCGATGCGGCCGGCGACGTCGGCGAGGTTCATGGCGCGAGCGGACGACGACGTGTACGCGGCCAGCGCCTCGCGCACGGTGATGGCCTGCTCGGGCCACTGGCGCCCGGCGAACCGGCCGGTGGGGTCCTCGCGCGTGACCAGGCCGAAGATCGCGTGCCAGGGGTTGGGCGATTCCGCGACCGGCCAGTCGGACCCGCCCACGACCGTCGCGCCGCTGTCCAGCAGCGCCCGATTGGGGTGCAGCCGGTCGCCGAACGGCTCGGGCAGCACGGAGCGCAGCGAGTCCACGATCACGCCGGGCACCCACAGCATGGGCGAGATCTCGGCGACGACGCCGAGCTGGGCGAATCGCGGGACGTCGTCCGGGTGGATGTACTGACCGTGTGCGATGTGCACGATCAGGCCCAGCCCGTCCCGCCGAACGCGCTCGACCGCGTCGAGGACCATGCGGACGGACGCGTCGCCCGTGCAGTGGATCTTGACGCCGAGTCCCAGCTCGTCCGCGTGCCGCAGCCACTCCTCGACCTCTTCGATCGGCATGGTCGTGGCGCCGCGGTGGTCGTGGCCGTGGGCGTCGGAGGGGAGGTAGGGCTCGAGGAACGCGCCCGTGTGGGTGGGCGGGACGCCGTCCAGAAAGATCTTCGTGAAGTCGGGACGGTGGTGAGCGGTGCGGTGCGCCTCGCCGCGCTCCATGAGCGGGCGCCCGATGAACCGGTTGCCGAAGATGTTGTCGTTGATCAGCAGGGACGACACCGCCCAAGCCTTGAGGCGCCCCTCCGCGTCGAGCATCTCGAACGCCTCCAGCAGCTCGCGGGTCGCCGCCGCGTCCTGGAACGCGGTGATCCCCAGCTCGTGCATCATCTCGATGCCGCGCTCCGAGCAGCGCGCGAGGCGCGCGATGTCCGGCTCGCCCTCGGCCGCCGCACGCGCCTGGTCCGCGAGCGCGCCGGCCGACTCGAACAGCAGCCCCGTGGCCCGGCCGCTCGCGTCGCGCACGATCTTGCCGCCGGCCGGGTCCGGCAGCGCGTCGTCGATGCCCGCCGCGGCGAGCGCGAGCGAGTTGGCCCACTTGTTGTGGTGGGAGTCGTCCGTCAGCAGCACGGGATTGCGGGGCGAGGCGGCGTCCAGGCGGCCGAGCGGATCGGCCGTGCTCAGCTCGGGCACGAGCGTCGAGCCCCAGATCCCGCCCAGCACCCACTCCCCGGGCGCCAGCTCGTGCTCGCGGATCCACGCGGCGACCGCGTCGCAGATCTCGTCGACCGTGGCCGTGGGGGCGAAGCTGAGCCGGTACAGGTCCTCCTCGCCGGCCATCGAGTGGTGGTTGTGCGCATCCATCAGGCCCGGCACGACGCATGCCCCGGCGGCATCCACCATGCGGGTGCCGACCCCCGCGAGCGCCGTGATCTGCGCGGAGTCGCCGACGGCGGCGATGCGCCCGCGCGTGACGGCGAAGGCGGTCGCGGCGGGAAGCGCGTCGTCCATGGTGTGGACGACCGCGTTGTGGACGATCAGGTCCGGCTCGGTCATGCTGTCTCTCCTTCGTCGGTGATCCGACTGTATTGAGCATGCGCTCAAAGATGGTTTCGATGATGTTGCGACCGCGTGACGTTCTCAGCCGACGCCGGACGCCGGGAGCGTCATGACGGCGAGCATGACCGCCATGGCGCCGATCTCGACGCGCATGGCGGGCGTCGCGTGGGCGCCGCGGCGCGCGAGCGCCAGGCTCCACACGCCGTAGGCGGCGACCGATGCCACGACGAGCGCCTCGGCCGGCACGCCGTGCGCGTGCGCCGCCGCGCCCGAAGACGCGGGGTGCGCCAGGATCGCGGCCGCCATCAGGACCGCGCCGATCGACCGGTGCGCGGAGGCGCGCCGCTCCCGTTCGCGGCGCCGGTCCCCCGCCGAGGCGGCGAGCGCCGCCACGATGAGCACGGCGGCCAGCGCCCACCCCGGCACCCCGAGCGGCAGCGCGTGGACGACCATGGTCGCGGCCATGATTACCGCGAGGACGCGCGCGCGGCGGCGCGTGGTGGCCACGCAGCAGCTTCCCGCCGCGAGGAGGCCGCTTCCCGCGGCCGCGAGCTCGAACACCGTCGTCCGTCTCCCGTTTCGTCCCGGCTCAGTGGCCGCAGCGGCAGTCGCCGCCGCATCCGCCGCCGCCGGCCTGACCGTGGGGAGTGGGAGCCACGTCCGGCGACGGTGCGGCAGGCGCCGCGCAGTGCGTGCTGAGGTTCGGCACGTCCAGCGTGGGGTTGCGGTCGAAGAACCCGTGAGGCAGCAGCCGGAAGCCCGCATAGTCGACCGGCATGATCGGCCAGTCCTCGGTGCGGGGGAAGTGCGTCAGCCCGAACGTGTGCCACAGCACGATGTCCTCGCCGTCGATCGGCCGGTCCGCCGCGATGTAGGCCGGCAGACCCGCGCCTCCCGGGTTCTGGTTCGTGCTGCGGCCGGCGGGCCACAGCTCGTCCCGCTCGTACTGCGTGACCCACAGGTGGTGGGCCGCGAACTCCGCGCGCGGTCGCACGAAGGCGTCCTCGTCGACCAGGAGGGTGGGCTTGCCCTCTGGCACCAGGATGTAGGACGTGGGCGCGCCGAGCCGGTTGGCCTTCTCGGTGCTCGAGATGCGCCACACCCGGTCCACCTCACCCTTGGCATCGCGCACGCCCTCGCGCTCCGTGCGCAGGCGCGTGTGGGTGCGCGTGAAGGCGTTGCCCCACGGGTTGCGCTCGTCCTTCGGGACCCGCGCCACGTCCACCTCGTCGACGGCGTTCGCCAGGCCGTCCACCGTCATGTCGAGGCGGGCCGAGAACAGGTGCTGGTGGATCGGCGCGCCCAGGCCGGGAGCGACCTCGGTCGCGTACTCGTACTCGCCGCCCGGGTGGGCGTTGGTGAAGACGATGCCCGTGGCCTTGGCCTCCAGCTCGATCTTGCCGTCCAGGTACAGGTACCAGTAGAAGCCGTAGTCGTAGTTGCCGACCGTCACGAAGAACGACACGACCAGGCGCCGCTGGCGGCGCACCTCGCTCGTGCCCGCGAAGAAGTCGGTGTGCTTCCAGAGGATGCCGTAGTCCTCCTCGTGGATGCAGATGGCGTTCTTGAGCGTGGTCGGGCGGCCGAGATCGTCCGCCACGACGGCGTCGACGTACGTGATCTCGCCGAGGCAGTCGCAGCCGAGCTCGAGGGAGTTCGCCAGGCGCCCGAACTGGTACTCGGACACGTCGTAGTAGTTCTGCCACGCGTTGGTCGGGCTGGTGTCGCCGTAGTTGACGACCATCTCGGCGATCGAGCCGCGGTACATCACGGGCCGCTCGACGCCGTTGTCCCGGAACGAGAGCTGGTGCAGCGTCAGTCCCTCGCGCCCGTTGAACCCGACCCGCACGCTCCAGTTCTCCCAGCGCAGGACGCCGTCCTCGAGCGTGAAGCTGACGCCCTCGGGCTGCGTGATCGAGATCGGCTTGAGGGACGTGCGCTCGGGTCCTCGCACGGCCGGGTCCCGGTAGTCGCCGGACTCCTGCGGCACGAAAGCGGCGTCCGTCTCGATCAGGCGCACCACCCGCCGGTTCTTGAGGTCGACATGCGCCACGAGGCCGCCGATGGGATGCGCCCAGCACGAGTCCTGCGGGTGCTCCTGGAGGAAGGACAGCACGCGGATCATGCGCACGCCGACCTCGTCGTCGTAGCCGAAGACGCCGGCCGAAAGCGGGCACGAGACGACCTTGGACAGGTCCGTGATGCCGCGGGCCGCGAGGGCGGCGACGTAGGCGGCGTCGGCCTTGACGATCTCATCCGCGGCGGCGAAGTCCTCATCCAGCACCGGGCCGAACCCGTCTACGGCGGGATCCAGCGTGCGGCGCCACGTGATCGCCCGCGCATCGAGATCCACGACGAGGTCCGTGACGGTGTCGGCGGCGAGATCCGTCAGCAGCACCCCGACCTCGCGCGGCAGCGCGGCGCCCGGCCGCCAGGCCAGCACGTCCGCCTTGGCCGGCTCGCGCAGCGCGATGTACGAGAAGCGCGTCGCGGCGGTCACGAGACCCTCGGCGTCGAGGATCTCGCGCAGGCGGTCGATCTCCTCGGTCGAGAGGGGGGCGAGGGGGTGCCGGGCGTCGGTCATGGCGGTCTCCTGTGCCGGGGGCGGCGGGACGGTGGGGCGGCGGGACGGTGGTGCCGCAGGGGCGCTGGGGCGGGCTTGCGGCGAGGTGATTATTGAGCGATTGCTCGATATTAGGCACGCACGTGTTTCGCGCGGGTGACGCGCACGTCACGATGTGAATCCGGTGCGCGGGGACCGCCGCGGCGGTCGCGGGGCGAGGCGACCCCGCGACCGCGCGGGTCAGCCGGCGATGACGCGCGGCTCGGCGACGGCCTTGAGGCCCTCCACGCTGAACTCCAGGCCGTAGCCCGAGCCCTTGACGCCGCCGAAGGGCACCTTGGGGTGGATGGTGCCGTGCGAGTTGATCCACACGGTGCCGGCGCGCATGCGCGCCGCGACCGCCCGAGCGGCCTCGCGGTCGCTCGACCAGACCGAGCCGCCCAGGCCCGCCTCCAGACGGTTGGCGCTCGCGATCGCGTCCTCGACGTCCGAGTACCGGATGATCGGCAGCGCGGGGCCGAACTGCTCCTCGTCGACCAGCGGGTCGCCGTCCTCGGCATCCGCCACGAGCGTGGTCTGGAAGAAGGTGGGGCCCAGGTCGGCGGCGGGCTCGCCGCCGACCACGATCCGGCGGCCGCGCTGCTTTGCGTCCTCGACGAGCCGGCGCACGATGTCGAACTGCTTGGCGTTCTGCAGCGGACCGAGGACGTTGCCGCCCTCGATGCCGTTGCCCATCGGCATCTGCGACGCCACCGCGGCCAGCGCGTCGACCACCTCGTCATAGATGGAGTCGTGCACATACAGACGCTTGAGCGCAGCGCACGTCTGCCCCGTGTTGATGAAGGCGCCCCAGAACAGCCCCTCCGCGATCGCCGCGGGGTCGGCGTCCGGCAGCACGATGCCCGCGTCGTTGCCGCCGAGCTCGAGCGTCAGCCGGGCGAGGTTCGCGCCGGACGCCTCGACGATCTTGCGGCCCGTCGCGGTCGACCCGGTGAACATGACCTTGTCGATGTCGGGGTGCGACGCCAGGCGTGCGCCCACCTCGCGGTCGCCCGACACGACGGGGATGAGCACGTCGGCGGGGAGGACGTCGTTGATGACCTGCACGAGCGCCAGCACGCTCAGCGGCGTGTACTCGCTGGGCTTGACCACGACCGTGTTCCCCATCCGGAGCGACGGCGCGATCTGCCAGATCGCGATCATGAGCGGCCAGTTCCACGGGCCGATCGCCGCCACCACGCCGAGCGCGCGGTAGGTGATCTCGGCGATGTCGTCGTCGCCGTCCCGGATGACCTGCGTGCCCAGCTGCGCGGTGGCGGTCTCGCGCAGCCACATGGTGCACGCGCCCAGCTCGAAGCGGGCGTTGGGGCCGTCCAGCGGCTTGCCCTGCTCGCGGGAGAGCAGGTGGGCGAGCTCCTCGGCGTGCGCGTCGATGGCATCGGCGGCGCGAAGCAGGAGCGCGCTGCGGGCCTCGTCCCCGAGACCCTCCCACGCGGGCTGCGCGGCCTTGGCCCGAGCGACGGCGGAGTCCACGTCGGCGACGGAGTGCTCGGGCGACCACCCGATCGTCTCGCCGGTCGCGGCGTCGGGGATCGCGCGCCCGATCTCGGGCGCGGCCTGCACGCGGTCCAGCAGGGTGACGGCGACGGCGTTGTCGGTCATCGGAGAGCTCCTTCACTCATCGATCTCGCCGGATCGCCCGGGTCGGCGGCGGCTGTCCGAAACCATATCTGATCGCGCGCTCAAAATAAAGCATCGAATTTCGGGTTCGATTATCGAACGCGGGGCCGCCTAGGATCGAGGGACACCGACGATCGGAGGGCCGCAGTGACGCCCGACTCCCCCGCCCCGGCGCAGGCCGCGCCCGCGCAGGCCGGTTCTCAGACGCTCAGCCGCGGGATCCGCCTGCTCGAGATCCTCGCGGCGGCGGACAGCGCGATGTCGATCGACGAGCTGGCGGCGGCGCTCGGCGTGCACCGCTCGGTCGCCTACCGGCTGCTGCGCACGCTCGAGGAGCACGGCCTGGTGACGCGCGCGGCCGGGGGCCTCGTGTCGCTCGGCGCGGGACTCGCGGCGCTGGCCTCGAGCGTGTCTCGCGACCTGCAGTCCGCCGCCTCGCCCGAGCTCGCCGAGGCCGCCGACGAGCTCGGCATGACCTGCCTGCTCGTCATGCTCGAGTCCGGCGAGGGCATCACGGTGGTCAGCACCCGCCCGCGTCGTGCGGTCGCGGTCTCGTACAACCCCGGCCACCGCCACCCGATCACGCGCGGTGGGCCGGGGAAGGCGATGCTCATGGAGCTTCCGGATCCCGCGTGGCCTGAGGACGCCTCCCCCGCACTGCGGGCGGAGATCGAGCAGAGCCGGGCACGCGGCTATGCGACGAGCCACGACGAGGTCGTGCCCTCGCTGTGGTCGGTCGCCGTGCCGCTCGTGCTGCCCGGTCAGCCGCTGGCGTCGGTCGCCGCCATCCACGTGTCCCTCACGCTGCCGGAGGCGGAGATCGCCGAGCGGCTGCACGCCGCGGCCGCGAACATCGCGCGCACGCTCGGCGCCGGCCGGGCGTAGCCGGGCGCCGCGACGACGCGCCCGCCGGCGCCGACGGGTCAGACCGTTGCCGGCTGCTTCCGGAAGATGCCCGCGAAGAAGTCCGCCAGCGCGTCCGTCGCCTCGAGCGGCAGCACGTTCGCCACGTAGTGGTCGGGTCGCACCACGACGACCGCGCCGTCCCGGCTGACGCCGCGCGCGTCGAAGATGTCGTCGACCGGATCGGCCGCGTAGACCTTCTCGTAGTCCGTCACCTGGAACGGCCCCACCTTCGGCAGGAAGATCGCGGGCACGCGATCCATCTCCACCTGGGTGTGGTCCTGCTGGTAGACGACCTTGACGTCGAACCAGGCGTCGATGTCCGCGCCCTCGGGCGTGAACGCGACGACGGGCGATTCGGGCGACGCCAGGATCCAATCCGCGAGGTCCGCCGCCCGGGACGACTCCCCCGCCGTCGCGCCGTCGGCGAACACGTACACGCGCCAGCGGCCGTCGGCCCGATGATGGTGCCCCAGGTGCTGCGGGGTCGCGTCGCACACGCGGGTGACGGGGTGCGACTTGAAGCGCTTGCCGATCGGGAAGCCGGTCGCCAGCTGCTGGTGCTCGTCGCCCGCGATCAGCATCGACGGCGCGTACTGCGTCATGAACCCGGCCGGGAACTCGATCGTCTTCATGTAGAAGTCCTCGAGCTGCGAGGGATCCTCCATGTCCTCAGGGCGCTTGGCCATGAGCGAGGACCACTCCTTGTCGAACTCGATCAGGTTGACCGCGATCTCCTGACGCTCGGCCGAGTAGGTGTCGAGCAGCGTTTCGGGCGCACGGCCCTCGAGCACGTGGCCGAGCTTCCACGCCAGGTTCCAGCCGTCCTGCATCGAGACGTTCATCCCCTGGCCGGCCTTGGCGGAGTGCGTGTGGCAGGCATCGCCCGCGATGAACACGCGCGGGGTGCGGGTGCCGACCTCGTCGTGCGCCACGTCGTCGAACTTGTCGGTGACGCGGTGCCCCACCTCGTAGACGCTGCGCCACGCGACATGCTTCACGTTCACCGTGTACGGGTGCAGGATCCGGTTCGCCCGCTCCTCGACCTCCTCCTGCGTCGTGAGCCGGACGCGCCCGTTGTCGTCGTGCGGCACCTCGCCGAGGTCGACGTACATGCGGAACAGATGGTTGCCCTCGCGCGGGATGTGCAGGATGCTGCCGCCGTCGTGGGACTGGATCGCGCACTTCAGCCGGATGTCGGGGAAGTCGGTCTCGGCGAGCACGTCCATCACCCCCCAGGCGTGGAACGCCTGGTCGCCCTCGAGCCGGCGCCCGATCGCCTCGCGGACGCGGCTGCGCGCGCCGTCGGCGCCGAGCACGTACTTCGCGCGGACCGTGCGCTCCTCGCCCTCCGCGGTGCCGGCGGACGTCCCCGCCTCGGCGGCGCGGCGCAGGGTCACGGCGACCGGATACTCGCCGTCGTCGTCGACCGTGAGGGTGACGAACTCCCAGCCCCAGTCGGGCTGCACGCGCCCGGGGGCGTTGCGGGCGTACTCCGCGAAGTAGTCGAGCACGCGCGCCTGGTTCACGATCAGGTGCGGGAACTCGCTCATGCCGTGCGGATCGTCCGACGTGCGCGCGGCACGCACGATGTTGCGCGGGTTCTGCGGATCCGGCTTCCAGAAGCACATCTCCGTGATGCGGTACGCCTCGTCGATGATCCGGTTGGCGAAGCCGAACGCCTGGAACGTCTCGACCGTGCGGGCCTGGATGCCGTCCGCCTGCCCGACGGCCAGGCGCCCGGGACGCCGGTCGACGATGCGCGTCGAGACGCCGGGGAACTGCGCCAGCTGCGCGGCCGCGATCATGCCGGCGGGCCCCGCACCCACGATGAGCACGTCCATCTCGTCGGGAAGCGCGGCGGGACGATCGAGGCCGATCCCCGCGGCGGGCTCGACCCGCGGGTCGCCGGACACGTAGCCGTGATGGTGGAACTGCACGGGTCTCTCCTCGATCTCCATCGATGCGGGCGGGGCGGCGTCATGGCCGCTGTGTTCGATATTCGAACGTCATGTTCGCTTATCGATCATGGGCAGTCTAAGCGCCCGCTTCGTCCGCCGCAACCGGTTAGGATCGTCCCCGTCCGGCTCGACGATCGGAGCCGGTGCTCGAAAAAGGGGCACGAAGCACTGCCGACGACGGCGGCGAGACACATACGGGAATCGATCCGTCCGTCTCGAAAGGCATCGCCATGCCCACCGTCTCCGCGCACGTCGCCGCCGCCCTCTCCCGCCACATCGACCAGGTGTTCGGACTGATGGGCAACGGCAACGCCTACTTCCTCGACGCCCTGCTTCGCGACACCCGCACCGCCTACACCGCCGTCCGCCACGAGGTCGGCGCGGTGGTCGCGGCCGACGCGCACTTCCGCGTGTCGGGCCGGATCGCGGCCGCCACCACGACGTACGGCGCGGGTTTCACCAACACGCTCACGGCGCTCGCCGAGTCGGCGCAGGCGCGCGTCCCGCTCGTGCTCGTCGTCGGCGACCAGCCCACGCCCGGCCCGCGGCCGTGGGACGTGGATCAGATCGCCCTGGCCTCCGCCGTCGGCGTGCGGACGTATACCGTCGGCCGCCTCGATGCGGCCGCCACGACGGTGATCGCGATCGAGCACGCGCTCGCGAACCGCACGCCGGTGGTGCTCGCGCTCCCGTACGACACGCCCACGCTCGACGCGGGTCCGCTGCCCGAGATCCCGGATCCGCGGATGCCGGCTCCCGTGGTCCCCTCGCCCGACGGGCGCGCCGCGATCCGCCGGGCCGCGCGCGCTCTCGCCGAGGCCGAGCGCCCCGTCCTGCTCGCGGGCCGCGGGGCCTGGCTGGCCGGTGCGGGCGAGGCGCTGGGCAGGCTCGCGGACGCCGCGGGCGCCGTGACCGCCACCACCGCGCTCGGCCGCGGCGTGTTCCCCGACGCATCGCACGACCTCGGCGTCACCGGCGGGTTCGGCGCACCGGGCGCCATGGACCTGATCCACACGGCCGACGTCGTGGTCGCGGTCGGCGCGAGTCTCAGCCCCTTCACGATGCGCTTCGGCGAGCTGCTGCAGCCCGAGGCGCGCTTCATCCAGGTCGATATCGCCGCGACCGCCACGCATCCGCGCGTCGGAGAGTACATCCGCGGCGACGCCCGCACGGTGGCGGAGCTGCTCGCCGACGAGGTGACCGCGATCGGCGCCCGCGCGACGTGGCGCGACGACCTCGACATGGACGCGCTGCGCCGCCAGCTCGTCGAGGGCGAGCTGGCGCCCGACGGCCGCCTCGACCCGCGGGCCGCGGCGGCCCGCATCGGCGCCCTTCTGCCGGAGGACCGGGTCGTCGTGAGCGACGGCGGCCACTTCATCGCCTGGGCGAACATGTTCTGGCCCGTCGCCTCGCCCGGCCGGATGGTCATGATCGGCACGGCGTTCCAGTCGATCGGCCTCGGCTGGCCGAGCGTGGCGGGCGCGGCGCAGGCGGATCCGGACGCGACGGTCGTGCTCACGACGGGCGACGGCGGCGGCCTGATGGCCCTCGCCGACCTGGAGACCGCCGTGCGCACGGCGCGCGGGCGCGGTCTCGCCGTCGTCTGGAACGACGCGGCCTACGGCG
Source organism: Microbacterium sp. JZ31 (assembly GCF_016805985.1). Lineage (NCBI taxonomy): Bacteria > Bacillati > Actinomycetota > Actinomycetes > Micrococcales > Microbacteriaceae > Microbacterium > Microbacterium sp. JZ31. Next base: position 781,502 of record NZ_CP017661.1, on the reverse strand, counting down.
CCGAGGTGAACCTCTATGGCCTGAAGGGCCTGCACGACGGACCCATGCGGATCCCGCAGGTCGACTTCGCCGCCCTGGGGCGCGCGGCCGGCGCCGAGGGCGTCGTCGTCGAGCGTCTCGCCGACCTCGACCGCCTCGCGACATGGGCCGCCGAGCCCGCCGACGCGCGCCCGTTCCTCGTGCTCGACCTGCGCATCTCGGGCGACGTGATCGCGCCGTATCAGCACGAGGTCATCCGCGTGAACAGCTGAGCGCGCACGACACGAGGCCGCCCCGGGAAGACTCCCGGGGCGGCCTCGCATGTCTGCCGCGTCACTTCTCCCAGCGGTAGATGCCCTGCGACTGCTCCTCCTCGTGGTCGGGACCGAGCGGGATGCCCCGGCGGTCGCGCAGCAGGATCGTCGCGATGAGGCTCGCGACGACGAGGCCGAACAGGTAGTACGCCACGCCGTCGGTCGAGCCGGTGCCCTGGACGATCGCCTGCGCGATCGTGGGGGCGAACGCGCCGCCGATGATGGAGCCGATCGCGTACGAGATCGAGACGCCCGAGAAGCGCACGGAGGCGGGGAACAGCTCGGAGTACCAGGACGACTGCGGGCCGTACGAGAAGCCCAGGCCGATCGTGAGCAGCACGAGGCCGAGCGTCAGCAGCCAAATGTCGCCGCTGTTGACGAGCGGGAACAGTGCGAACACGGCCGCACCGAGCCAGATCCAGCCGAAGATGTAGGTGGTGCGGCGGCCGATGCGGTCGCTGATCCAGCCTCCGATGAACGTCGAGATCAGCCACGTGATGGACGACGCCGTGACGGCCCAGAGCACGGGACCGCGCTCGAGGGCGACCGGCCCCTCGGGGTTGGTGGCGTAGTTCTGCACGAAGCCGCCCGTCGTCATGTAGCCCACGGCGTTGTTCGCCGCGAACACGAACGCGCACAGGATCACCAGGGGCGCGAAGCGGCGGAAGAGCTGGATGACGGGAGCGCTCGCCTGCTCCTTGCGCTCGGCGATCTCCTGGAACACCGGGCTCTCCTCGACGCGGCGGCGCACGTAGTAGCCGACCAGGATGAGCACGAAGCTGAACAGGAACGGGATGCGCCATCCCCACTCGAGGAACGCGTCGCCGGGGAAGATCGCGGTCATGATCGCGAACATGCCGCTGGCCAGCAGCAGTCCGATCGGCACGCCGATCTGCGGCATCGCGCCGAACAGACCGCGGCGGTGCTTGGGCGCGTGCTCGACGGCCATCAGCACGGCGCCGCCCCACTCGCCGCCGGCCGAGATGCCCTGCAGGATGCGCAGCACGAGCAGCAGGATCGGCGCCGCGATGCCGATCGCCTGGTAGGTCGGCAGCAGACCGACGAGCGTCGTCGCGGCGCCCATCAGGATGAGCGTCAGCACGAGCATCGGGCGGCGGCCGATCTTGTCCCCGAAGTGGCCGGCGAGGAACGCACCCAGGGGCCGGAACAGGAAGCTGATGCCGACCGTGAGGAACGACAGGATCGTCGCGAACCCGGGGCCGGCGGGCTGGAAGAACAGCTGACCGAACACGAGGCCGGCGGCCGATGCGTAGATGAAGTAGTCGTACCACTCGACGGTGGTGCCGACCACCGTGGCGAACGCCACGCGGCGGCGGTCGACGGGGCTGGAGATGGTGCCGGTCGGGGTGAGCGGACCGGGGGCTGCGTCTCGGGCAGACATCTGACCTCCCTTGGTCAAAGTCGTCCGACGCGTCGTCGCGCCGGGGAAGATTCGAGATCCGTGTTCGGATATCGAACGGTGTGTTCACATAGGGAATCGGCGATTCCGCATGCGACAGTACACCACCCGTGACCGGCAGGCCAGATGACGGGACGACGCGGGCTACCGCGGTCGACCGTGCGACGCGGGCTACGCCTCAAAGCCCTCGCCGATGAGCTCGATGAGCTCTTCGCGCTCCTCGATGGGCAGGAAGGCCCCCGCGGCGGCGTTCAGCTGGAACGTCTCGAGGTCCTCGAGCCCGTATCCGAACGCCGCGACGAGCTGCGCGAGCTCCCGCGTGAGCGAGGTGCGGCTCATCAGCCGGTTGTCGGTGTTGACGGTCACGGCGAAGCCGAGCTGATACAGCAGGTCGAAGGGATGATCCTCGAGCTGACTGCCCCACGCCGCGATCGCGCCGGTCTGCAGGTTCGACGACGGCGCGAGCTCGAGCGGGATCTCGCGATCGCGCACCCAGCGCGCGACCTCGCCGAAGCGCACCCGCACCTCCTCGCCCTCGCGGCCGACGACATCCAGATCCTCGGCGATCCGCACACCGTGGCCCAGCCGCAGGGCGCGGCCGTCCAGGATCGCGGAGCGGATCGACTCGAGGCCCGCTCCCTCGCCCGCATGGATCGTCGAGGGGAGGAAGGCACCGCTGACGATGTCGATCGCCTCGCGGTGACGCGACGCGGGGTACCCGTCCTCGGGGCCCGCGAGGTCGAATCCGACCACACCCTCGTCGCGGAACTCGACGGCGAGCCGGGCGATCTCGGCGGATCGGCTGTTCTGGCGCATCGCGGTGAGCAGCTGGCCGACGCGGATGCTGTGCCCGGCGTCGTCCGCGGCGTCCTCGCCCTCCTCGATGCCCTCCTGCACCGCCTCGACGGCCTCCTCGAGGGTGAGCCCGCCCGACAGGTGCTGCTCGGGCGCCCAGCGCACCTCGCCGTAGATCACGCCGTCCTCGGCGAGGTCCTCGACGAACTCGCGTGCGACGCGCGTCAGCCCCTCTCGGGTCTGCATCACGGCGGTCGTCACGGCGAAGGTCTCGAGGTACTTCTCGAGCGAGTCCGCGTCGCTCTGCCGCGCGAACCACGACGCGAGGCGCGCCGGATCCGTCTCCGGGACGTCGACTCCTGCCGCCTCCGCGAGCTCCACGATCGTGTCTGGGCGCAGGCCGCCGTCGAGGTGGTCGTGCAGCGACACCTTGGGCAGGCTGCGGATCGACACACCCTCCACGCGGGCGTCTCCGAAGGGATCGATCATCATGCGCTCCTCTCGTCGGCTGTCGGCGGGTGTCGTGGATCAGGATGTCGAAGCGATGCGCTCGCGCACAAGCGACGCGCGCCCGGGCGCGGCGTCGCCGAGCTCCCAGGCGCCCTCGAGCGACTCGAGCGCGCGCGCGAAGCGCGTGTCGTCCGGACCGCCCAGCGTGAACAGCGGCTGTCCGGCGCTCACGCGATCGCCGGGCTTGGCGTGCAGGTCGATGCCCGCCGAGTGCAGCACGGGATCCTCCGCGCGGGCGCGACCGGCACCGAGCCGCCAGGCCGCCACGCCGAAGCCGTAGGCGTCGATCCGCGTGACGTAGCCGTCGCGCGGCGCGACGACGGTGTGCGTTTCGGCCGGGACCGGCAGCGCGGCATCCGGGTCGCCGTCCTGGGCGAGGATCATGCGCCGCCAGGCGTCCATCGCGCGGCCGTCGCGCAGCGCGGCCTCCACGTCCGCGTCGGGCTGCCCCGCGAGCGCGAGCATCTCGCGCGCGAGCGCGACTGTGAGCTCCACGACGTCGGCAGGCCCGCCGCCCGCGAGCACCTCGACCGACTCCCGCACCTCGTTCGCGTTGCCGATCGCAAGTCCGAGCGGGGTGTCCATGTCGGTCAGCAGGGCGGTCGTCCGCACGCCCGAGTCCGTGCCGAGCTCCACCATCGTGCGGGCGAGCTCACGTGCGCGGTCGAAGTCGCGCATGAACGCGCCCGAGCCGAACTTCACGTCGAGCACGAGCGCATCCGTGCCCTCCGCGATCTTCTTCGACATGATGCTCGACGCGATCAGCGGGATCGCCTCGACCGTGCCCGTGACGTCGCGCAGCGCGTAGAGCCGCTTGTCGGCCGGCGCGAGGCCGGATCCCGCCGCGCAGATCACGGCGCCGACGTCGCGCAGCTGCGCGGTCATCTCGTCGTTGGACAGGGCGGCGCGCCAGCCCGGGATCGACTCGAGCTTGTCGAGCGTGCCGCCCGTGTGCCCGAGACCACGGCCCGACAGCTGAGGCACCGCGACCCCGAACGCTGCCACCAGGGGCGCGAGCGGCAGCGTGATCTTGTCGCCCACGCCGCCCGTCGAGTGCTTGTCGACCGTGGGCTTGCCGAGCCCGGCGAAGCTCATCCGCTCCCCGGACGCGATCATCGCGTCGGTCATCACACGGATCTCGTCGCGCTCCATGCCGTTCAGCAGCACGGCCATCGCGAACGCGGCCATCTGCGCGTCGGCGACGTAGCCGCGCGTGAACGCGTCGATCATCCAGCGGAGCGCGCCCTCTTCGATCCGGCCGCCGTCGCGCTTGGCGCGGATGACGTCGACCGCGTCGAACGGCTCCACGGCGGGAGAGGTCGTGTCGCTCATCGTCCTGCCTCCTCGAGGTCGCGCGGTCCGAACGCGTCCGGCAGCACCTCGTCCATCGTGCGGATCCCCGACACCGTCTCGAGCAGCATGCCCGGCACGGCGTGCTCGAACAGCAGCTGGCGGCAGCGGCCGCACGGCATGATCGTCGCGCCCTGACCGTCGACGCACACGAACGCTACGAGCTGCCCGCCGCCGCTGCGGTGCAGCTCGGACACCAGGCCGCACTCGGCGCACAGCGTCACGCCGTACGCCGCGTTCTCGACGTTGCAGCCCGACACGATCCGCCCGTCCGACACGAGCGCGGCCGCGCCCACGCGGTAGCGCGAGTACGGCGCGTATGCGTGCTGCATCGCCTCCGTCGCCACGGCGCGCAGCTCGTCCCAGTCGACGTCTCCCGACCAGGTCGTCTCGTCTGTCATCCCATCCCCTTGTGACGGGGCCGATCCCCGGAAGCGGAGATCAACCCTTGATGTACGGCTTGCCCGCCGCGGCCGGCCCGCGCGACTGCCCCACGAAGCCCGCGACCGCAAGGATCGTCACCACGTACGGCAGCATCTGCATGAACTGACCGGGGATCGGCGAGCCCAGCACGGTGAGCAGGTTCTGAAGGTTCGTGGCGAAGCCGAACAGCAGCGCCGCAAGGGCCGCGCGGATCGGATCCCAGCGACCGAAGATCACGGCGGCGAGTGCGATGAAGCCCAGCCCGCCGGTCATCTCCTCGCCGAACTGGGGCACCGACACGAGCGTGAAGTACGCGCCGCCCACACCGGCCACGGCTCCCGCCAGGCTGACGTTCCAGAAGCGCGTCGGGTTGACCTTGATGCCCACGGTGTCGGCGGCCTGCGGGTGCTCGCCCACGGCGCGCAGACGCAGCCCCCAGCGCGTGCGGTACAGCCCCCACGCCACGACCGCGACCGTGATGTACATCAGGTAGACGATGAACGGCTGGTTGAACAGCACCGGGCCCAGCACCGGGATCTCGACGAGGCCGGGGATCGGCAGGCGCGGGAACGTCGCCGGACGGTTGACGACCTCCTCGTTCGGCACCAGCAGGATGCCGTAGAAGAAGCCGGTCAGGCCCGTCACGAGCACGTTCAGCACCACGCCGACGATGACCTGCTCGACGATGTACTTGATTGCGAACACCGCCAGCACGAGCGAGACCAGCACGCCGCCGATCATGGCGCCGATCAGACCCACGTACGGGTTGCCCGTGAGGCTGCCGATCACCGCGGCGCTGAACGCGCCGAGCAGCAGCTGTCCCTCGATCGCGACGTTGACGACGCCCACGCGCTCGCCGATCACACCGCCCATCGCGCCGAACACGATCGGCACGGAGATGGACAGCGCGCCGGCCAGCAGGCTGACGACGGGGACGAGCCCGCCCGCACCGGCCCAGGTGAGGAAGGCGAACAGCGCCAGCACGCCGTACGCGACCGCGACCCAGACGCGCGGTCTGCGGTACTTCCAGGCGTCCCACGCCGCGTAGGCGGTCAGCGCGACGAGCAGCACCGTCACGATCCAGACGGTCGCGATGGAGGGCACGCTCACGTCGCCCAGCGGGATGAGCGTCTCGCCGCCGCTGAGGCGGAAGGACGTGAAGCCGTCGCGCGCGCCGAACAGGAACAGCGCGGCCAGCAGCACGGTCGCGATCGCGAGCGTGATGGGCACCTTGGGGTGCCGCACGCGCACCACCGCGGGGGCGGCCGACTCGGGGATCATCGTCGTGGCGCTCACTGGGCCACCGCCTTCCGCGCGGCCTTGGCTCGGGCCTTGGCACTCTTCTCGGCGTCGTCCTTGGGCAGGAAGAAGATCGTGCGCACGAGCGGCGGCGCCGCGACGAACAGCACGACGAGCGCCTGCACCACGAGGACGAAGTCGACGGGGATGCCGGCGGCCTGCATCTGATAGGCGCCCGCCTTGAGCGCGCCGAACAGCAGGCCCGCGGCGAACGTGCCCCACGCCCGGCTGCGGCCGAGCAGGGCGACCGTGATCGCGTCGAAGCCGAAGCCCGCGTCGATGTGCTGGTTGAAGCCGCTCGTGACCGCGCCCTGGATCTGGTTCATGCCCGCAAGGCCCGCCAGGCCGCCCGCGAACAGCATCGCATAGACGTAGATGCGCGGCACCGAGATGCCGGCCGCCTTCGCGGCGTGCGGGTTCTCGCCCACCGCGCGCATGCGCAGGCCCAGGCTCGAATGCTCGAGCAGCCACCACACGAACACGGCCGCGACCACCACGAGGAGGAAGCCCAGGTCGAGGTTCGGGAACGAGGGCCCGAGCAGGTCGGGGAACACCGCGCCGGCGGGCGTCGGGTCGGAGATGGGCTGCGTCGTGCCGGCCTTCTGCAGCACGCCCTGCGTGCTGACCATCCACTCGACGAACAGCACGCCGATGTAGTTGAGCATGATCGTCAGGATCACCTCGTGCGCGCCCGTGCGGGCCTTCAGCACGCCGGCGATGCCCGCCCAGATCGCACCTCCCACGATGCCGCCGAGCAGCGTGATGGGAAGCTGCAGCGCCATCGGCAGGTCCAGCTGGAACGTCAGCAGCGCCGTGAACGCGGCGCCGAAGACGATCTGTCCCTGCGCGCCGATGTTGAACAGGCCGACCCGGAACGCGACCGCGACGCCGAGACCGGCGGCGATCAGCGGCGCGGCGGCTCCCAGCGAGTTCGTCAGCGACCGGATGCCCGTGAGGAAGTCGTCGGCGCGCGTGTTGTAGATCGCGCCGCGGAACAGCGCATCGTATCCGCCGGCGACGGCCGACCAGATGGCCGAGAGCGTGTCGCCCGGGCGGGCGAAGAAGTACCCCGCGGCCTCGGCGACGTCCTCGTCCGTGACGGCGATGAGGATGCCCCCGACGATGAACGCGGCGACGAGCGCCAGGACCGTCGTGACGATGCCGCCGCGCAAGATGTCGCGCAGCACCCGGTTGCTCGCCGGGACGGTGTGGGTCTGGGGGGCCTGCTGGGCAGGCGCTGTCTCGGTCATGCGGCGTTCTCCTGTGCGCCGGCCATCATCAGGCCCAGCACGTCGCGCGGGGTGTCGGCCGGCACGATGCCGACGATCCTGCCCCGGTACATCACGGCGATCCGGTCGGCGAGCGCCGTGACCTCGTCGAGCTCGGTGGACACCACGATCACGGCCACGCCCGCGTCGCGCGCGGCGACGATCCGGGAGTGGATGAATTCGATGGAGCCGACGTCGACGCCGCGCGTGGGCTGCGAGGCGAGCAGCAGGCGGAGGTCGCGGCTCATCTCGCGCGCGACGACGACCTTCTGCTGGTTGCCGCCCGACAGCGTGCCGGCCGGGGTGAGCGGGCCCTGCGCGCGGATGTCGAACTCCTCGATCCGGTCGCGCGCGAAGCGATCGAGCGCGCGGCGCACGAGCGTGCCGGCCTTGACGAACTCGGGGGACGTCGAGCGATCGAGCACCAGGTTCTCGGCGATCGACATGCCGCCGACCAGCCCGTCGACCTTGCGGTCCTCGGGGACGAAGCCCACACCCGCGTCCAGGATGTCCTTGACGCCCTCGCCCACGAGCTGTCGCCCGTCGAGGGTGATCGAACCGGACACGTGACCGTGCAGGCCCATGAGCGCCTCGGTGAGCTCGGTCTGGCCGTTGCCCTGCACACCGGCGATCGCGAGGATCTCACCGGGACGGACGTCGAAGCTCACGTCGTCGACGACGACGGCGCCGGAGGCCGTGCGCACCTGCAGGTCGCGCACCTCGAGACCGCCCTCGCGGGGCGCGGCCGGAGCCTTCTGCACGGTCAGCTCGACCGCGCGGCCCACCATGAGCGCCGCGAGCTCGGCGTTCGTCGACTGCGGCGAGGCCTCCCCGACCACGCGTCCACGGCGGATGACCGTGATCCGGTCGGCGACCTCGCGCACCTCGCGCAGCTTGTGGGTGATGAACACGATGCCCGTGCCGCCGTCGCGCAGCTGACGCATCATCGCCATCAGCTCGTCGGTCTCCTGGGGCGTGAGCACCGCGGTGGGCTCGTCGAACACGAGCACCTCGGCGTCGCGCGCGAGCGCCTTGATGATCTCGACGCGCTGCTGCACGCCGACGGGGAGGTCCTCGACGAGCGCGTCGGGGTCGACGTCGAACCCGAAGCGGTCGGCGATCTCGCGCACGCGCGCACGAGCCGCGTCGAGGTCGAGGCGCCCGAGACGGGTGCTCTCGTGTCCCAGGGCGACGTTCTCGGCGACCGTGAACACCGGCACGAGCATGAAGTGCTGGTGCACCATGCCGATGCCGGCGGCCATCGCCTCGCCGGGGCCGCGGAACCGCCGCGGCACGTCGTCGAGGAGGATCTCGCCCTCGTCGGCCTGGTACAGGCCGTAGAGGACGTTCATCAGCGTCGACTTGCCGGCGCCGTTCTCTCCGAGAAGTGCGTGGATCTCACCGGGTTCGACGGTCAGATCGATGTGGTCGTTCGCGACGAGGCTGCCGAATCGCTTGGTGATTCCGCGGAGCTCGAGCTTCATGATGGGCACCCTACCGTGCGGGTCTGGACGGGAAGCAGTGGCGTGCACAGCACGAGGGCGACCGGACCGCGGCGGTCCGATCGCCCTCGTCGCGTGTGCGGATTACGGGGAGTTCGGCGACTCGACGGCGATGTCGCCGGCGACGATCGCCTCCTGCAGCGCGGCGATCTCGTCGAGCGTGCCCTCGGGCAGCTCGGCCTCGAAGTCGTGGAAGCTCGAGAGCGCGACGCCCTCGTTCTCCAGCGTGCCGACGTACGGCTCGACGTCGAAGTCGCCGCCCGCGGCGTTGATGGTCGTGTCGAACACGGCCTGGTCGATCGCCTTCAGGATCGACACGAGCGTGATGTCCGCGAGCTCCGGGTCCTTGACGGCCAGGTCGCTGTCGACGCCCAGGAGCTTGACGTCCTGGCCGCCGTCGCGGATGGCCGCGGCGGCGCTCGTGTAGATCGGGCCGCCGACGGGCAGGATCACGTCGACGCCCTGGTCGAGGATGCCCTGCGCGGTCTGACGCGCGACGTCGTTGGCCTCGAAGCCGCCCGTGAACGAGCCGCTCTGCGCCTCGGTGTCCCAGCCGACGACGCCGACCTCGGCGCCCTTGTCCTCGTTGTACTTCTCGACACCGAGCTGGAAGCCGTCCATGAAGACCTTCACGGAGGGGATCTCGCCGCCACCGAAGGTGCCGACCTTGTTGCCGCCGGCCTGAGCCGACCAGGCCGCCGCGGCGTAGCCGCCGAGGTACGCCGCCTCGGCCGTGTTGAACACGAGGGGCTTGATGTTCGGCGCGTCCGTCGTGCCGTCGAAGTCGGTGTCCGCGTAGTCGTCGATGATCGCGTAGTTGACGTCGGGGTTGGCGTTGGCCGACTCGACCGTGGCGGCCGCGAGGTTGAAGCCCACCGAGATGATCAGCGTGCAGCCGTTCGACACGAGGGTCTCGAGGTTCGGCGCGTAGTCGTTCGCGCTCGTCGACTCCATCTCCTGCGCCTCGATGTCCAGCTCCTCGGCGGCACGGTCCATGCCCTCCTTGGCCGACTGGTTGAACGAGCGGTCGTTCCAGCCGCCCTCGTCCGAGATGAGGCAGGGGATGAAGTCGTCGGCCGGCTCGGGTGCGGCGGAGCCCCCGGCCTCCTCCTCGGGCGCGGCGCCGCAGCCCGCGAGAAGGATCGCCGACGAGACGATCGCGAGGCCGGCGAACGCGGCCTTCCGGGTGGTCCTGGTCACAGTGTCCTCCATGAAGAACTTCGGCCCCGAGGGTGGGCGGGGCGTGCGCATCCCCGTCGGGGTGCGGGGCGATACGCACACGGTACAGAACGCCAACCGCGCAGATTGCACGGAACCGAGCCCTGAAACGCGATAGTTACAAATCGGACTCAGAGAACGTGGCCGTCGCCGCGGGACTGCAGCGTGCCGACGACGCTCTTCACGCGCTGTGCGTGCTCGCTCGTGGTGACGAGCAGCGCGTCGTCGGTGTCGACGACGATCAGGCCCTCGACCCCGACCACCGCGATGACGCGGCTCGTCTGCGAGACGACGAGGCCCGTGGACTCGTCCGCCAGCACCGTCTCGTTGCGGCCCAGGATGGACATCCGGTCGCCCCGCCCACCCGAGATGAGCTTCGCGAGACTGGCGAAGTCGCCCACGTCGTCCCAGTCGAAGTGCCCGGGCACGACCGCGAGCCGCCCCTTCTCCGCGGCCGGCTCGGCGACCGCGTAGTCGATCGCGATCTTCTTCAGCCCGGGCCAGACGCGGTCCGTGACCTCCGCGCGCCGGTCGGTGTCCCACGCCTCCGCGATCTCGAGCAGGCCCGCGTGCAGCTCTGGCTCGTTCGCCTCCAGCTCGGCCAGCAGCACGTCGGCGCGGGAGATGAACATGCCGGCGTTCCAGAGGAAGCTGCGGTCGGCGTAGTAGCGGCGCGCGGTGTCGAGATCCGGCTTCTCGACGAAGCGCTCCACGATCGCCGCCATGGGCGCGTCCTCGACGTCGATCTCGGCACCGAGCTTGATGTACCCGAACCCGACCGAGGGCTCGCTCGGGGCGATGCCGATCGTGCAGATGTACCCCTCGCGCGCGACGGCGGCCGCCTGACGCACGGCGAACTCGAACGCGCGCTGACGCGAGATGTGATGATCGGCCGCGAAGGAGCCGATGATGACGTCCGGCTCGCGGCGCAGCAGGATCGCGGCGGCGAGCCCGATGGCCGCGGCCGACTCACGCTGCGACGACTCGATGAAGACGTTGTCGAGGGGCACGTCCGGCAGCTCCTCCTCGACACGGTGCTCGTGCGCCTTCCCCGTCACCACGGCGATCCGATCCGGCCCCGTCAGGGGCAGCAGCCGGTCCCACGTGTTGCGCAGGAGCGAGACCCCCGATCCGGTGAGGTCGTGCAGGAACTTCGGCGCCTCGGCTCGCGACAGGGGCCAGAGGCGGGACCCGACGCCGCCCGCCGGGATGACGGCGAAGAAGTCCTGGATCGGTGCAGACATGCGGCCAGGTTATCTGGCGGGCTTTCCGCTCACGCGCGCGCCGCCGTTTCTCTCGACGTCGAGACAGTTAGGCACGCCTTCACTGCGGTGCTCATGGGGAGCGAAGTAGAGTTGGGGTGCCCACGGCCGCTCCGCGTGCCTCCCGGGCGACGACCTCGCAACGATCAGGGAGGAACGACATGTCCGCTGAGACGCGAACGACATTGTCGGTGACGGAGACCACCTCGAAGGTCCCACGAGGAACGCTGTACCGCGGCCGTGAAGGCATGTGGTCCTGGGTGCTGCACCGGATCACCGGTGTCGCCATCTTCTTCTTCCTCCTGGTGCACGTGCTCGACACGTCGCTGATCCGGGTCTCCCCGGAGGCGTACGACGCCGTCATCGGCACGTACAAGCACTGGATCATGGGGCTCGGCGAGATCGCGCTCGTCGGCGCGATCGTGTTCCACGCCTTCAACGGCCTGCGGATCATCCTCGTGGACTTCTGGAACAAGGGCGCGCAGTACCAGCGCCAGCTGTTCTGGGGCGTCCTCGCCGTCTGGGCCGTCACGATGGCCGCCTTCGTGCCGCGCCAGCTCATCAACACGTTCTCGCACATGGGAGGGGGTCACTGATGACCGCCGACAGCCTCGCCGCGCCCCGCGCGCCCCACAGCGTCCCCCGCAACAAGGGGCTCAACCTCGAGAAGTGGGGCTGGGTCTACATGCGCGCCTCCGGCGTCGTGCTGATCGTGCTGATCTTCGGCCACCTGCTCGTGAACCTGGTGCTGCCCGAGGGCGGCGTCCAGGCGCTCAACTTCGCCTTCGTCGCCGGCAAGTTCGCCTCGCCGTTCTGGCAGTGGTGGGACGTGCTGATGCTCTGGCTCGCGTTCCTGCACGGCGCCAACGGCCTTCGCACGATCATCAACGACTACGTCCTCAACCGCACGGCGCGCAAGACGCTGGTCGCGGTGACGTGGATCGTGACGGCCGTCATGATCGTGCTCGGCACGCTCGTGGTGTTCACGTTCGACCCGTGCCTGGGTGTGACGCCGGAGAGCACGCTGTGGGACATGTGCCAGGCCCAGGCCTGACGGAAGACGAATAAAGGAATATGACGAGCCAGACCAGCGAGTCCGTCGTGCGCGACGGCGTCCACTACCACCAGTTCGACATCGTGATCGTCGGCGCAGGCGGCGCCGGCATGCGCGCGGCGATCGAGGCCGGCCCCGGCGCGAAGACCGCCGTGATCACGAAGCTCTACCCCACCCGCTCGCACACGGGCGCGGCGCAGGGCGGCATGGCCGCGGCGCTCGCGAACGTCGAGGAGGACTCGTGGGAGTGGCACACGTTCGACACGGTGAAGGGCGGCGACTACCTCGTCGACCAGGACGCCGCGGAGATCCTGGCCAAGGAGGCCATCGAGGCCGTCATCGACCTCGAGAACATGGGCCTGCCGTTCAACCGCACGCCGGACGGCAAGATCGACCAGCGCCGCTTCGGCGGCCACACGGCCGAGCACGGCAAGACCCCGGTGCGCCGCGCCTGCTACGCGGCCGACCGCACGGGCCACATGATCCTGCAGACGCTGTTCCAGAACTGCGTCAAGCTCGGCATCAACTTCTTCAACGAGTTCTACGCGCTCGACCTGATCACGGTGAAGGACGCGGACGGCAAGACCCAGATCGCGGGCGTCGTCGCGTACGAGCTGTCCACGGGCGAGCTGCACGTGTTCCACTCGAAGGCCGTGATCTTCGCCACGGGCGGCTTCGGCAAGATCTTCAAGACCACCTCCAACGCGCACACCCTCACGGGCGACGGCGTCGGCATCGTGTGGCGCAAGGGCCTGCCGCTCGAGGACGTGGAGTTCTTCCAGTTCCACCCGACCGGCCTGGCGGGCCTCGGCATCCTGCTGACGGAGGGCGCGCGCGGTGAGGGCGCGATCCTGCGCAACGCCTCGGGTGAGCGCTTCATGGAGCGCTACGCCCCCACCATCAAGGACCTCGCTCCGCGCGACATCGTGGCGCGCTGCATGGTGCAGGAGGTGCGCGAGGGTCGAGGCGCCGGTCCGCACAAGGACTACGTGCTGCTCGACTGCACGCACCTGGGCGCCGAGGTGCTCGAGACCAAGCTCCCGGACATCACGGAGTTCGCGCGCACGTACCTGGGCATCGACCCGGTCGTCGAGCCCGTGCCCGTGATGCCGACCGCGCACTACGCGATGGGCGGCATCCCGACCAACAACGCGGGCGAGGTGCTGGCCGACAACGACACGGTCGTCCCGGGCCTGTACGCGGCCGGCGAGTGCGCGTGCGTCTCGGTGCACGGCGCCAACCGCCTCGGCACGAACTCGCTGCTCGACATCAACGTCTTCGGCAAGCGCTCGGGTCGCAACGCGGTCGAGTATGTCAAGACCGCCGACTTCGTGCCGCTTCCGGAGGACCCGGCCGCCGGCGTCCGCGAGATGATCGAGGGCATCCGCAACGCCAAGGGCACCGAGCGCATCGCGGACATCCGCAAGAAGCTCCAGGACGAGATGGATGACAAGGCCCAGGTGTTCCGCACCGAGGAGAGCCTGACCGATGTCCTCGGCACGATCGCCGAGCTGCGCGACCGGTACCGCAACATCTACGTCGACGACAAGGGCAAGCGGTACAACACCGATCTGCTCGAGGCCGTCGAGCTGGGCTTCCTGCTCGACATCGCCGAGATCGTCGCCTACGCTGCGCGCAACCGTCGCGAGAGCCGCGGTGGCCACATGCGCGAGGACTACCAGGCGCGCGACGACGAGAACTTCATGCAGCACACGATGGCGTACCTCACGGGCGACCCGCACTCGTCCGACCCCGACGACCACATCAAGCTCGATTGGAAGCCCGTGGTCTTCACCAAGAACGAACAGGGCGAGTTGAACTACCCGCCGATGGAGAGGAAGTACTGATGGCCGCCACCGCCGTCACCGAGCCCGTCGCAGACACCGACCCGGAGTCCGTGGCAACGGGCATCCAGTCGTACCTCGTCACGTTCATCGTCCGGCGCTTCGACCCCGAGGTCGACAGCGAGCCGCGCTGGGTCGACTACGACGTCGAGATGTACTCGACCGACCGCGTCCTCGACGCGCTGCACCGCATCAAGTGGGACCAGGACGGATCGCTCGCGTTCCGCCGCTCGTGCGCCCACGGCATCTGCGGTTCGGACGCCATGCGCATCAACGGCCGCAACCGCCTCGCGTGCAAGACGCTGATCAAGGACCTCGACATCTCGAAGCCGATCTACGTCGAGGCGATCAAGGGCCTTCCCCTCGAGAAGGACCTCATCGTCGACATGGACCCGTTCTTCGCGGCCTACCGCGAGGTGCAGCCGTTCCTCCAGGCGACCTCCAAGCCCGAGAAGGGCAAGGAGCGCCTGCAGACGATCGCCGACCGCGAGCGCTTCGACGACACCACCAAGTGCATCCTGTGCGCCGCGTGCACGTCGTCGTGCCCCGTGTTCTGGACCGACGGCCAGTACTTCGGCCCGGCCGCGATCGTCAACGCGCACCGCTTCATCTTCGACTCGCGCGACGACGCCGGCGACGTGCGCCTCGACATCCTCAACGACAAGGAGGGCGTGTGGCGCTGCCGCACGACCTTCAACTGCACCGAGGCGTGCCCGCGCGGCATCGAGGTCACCAAGGCCATCGCCGAGGTCAAGCAGGCGGTCCTGCGCGGCCGCTGATCCGCTTCCGACGAGGGGCTCCGACATCCGATGTCGGGGCCCCTTGTTACGTTTGAGGCATGCCCCGCAGCGTCCGCATCGCCTCTGTCAACGTCAACGGGATCCGGGCCGCGGCCCGCAACGGCATGGGGGCGTGGGTCGACGCCGCGCAGCCCGACATCATCACGCTGCAGGAGGTGCGCGCCGAGCTCGAGCATCTCGAGGCCGCGCTCCCCGGCTGGCGCGTGGTCGCCGATGCGTCGCTGCAGAAGGGTCGCGCCGGCGTCGCCATCGCGAGCCGCGAGGAGTGCGCGATCTCGCGCATCGAGCTCGGCGACGATGCGCTCGAATCGAACGGCCGCTGGATCGAGGCCGACTTCGCCTTCGGCGGCGAGACCCTGACGGTGGTGAGCGCGTACGTCCCCACGGGCGAGGCCGAGACGCCGGCCAAGCAGGACGCGAAGTGGGCGTTCCTCGACGCCATGGAGCACCGGATGGGCGAGCTCGCCGATGGCCTCGCCCTGGTGACGGGGGATCTCAACGTGGGTCACCGTCCGCTCGACATCCGCAACTGGAAGGGCAACGTCAAGAAGGCCGGGTTCCTGGCGCGCGAGCGGGCGTACTTCGACCGCCTGCTGGGCGCCGCGGGGCAGCCGGTGACGGGCCAGGAGGGCATCGGGCGCGGCATGGTGGGCGAGCTCAGCGACACCCGCTCGTTCAGCGCCGGCGCCACGGGCCTCGGCTGGGTCGACGTGGGCCGTGCCGCGCACGGCGAGCTCGACGGGCCGTACACGTGGTGGTCGATGCGCGGCAAGGCGTTCGACAACGACTCGGGCTGGCGGATCGACTACCACCTCGCCTCCCCCGCCCTCGCGCCGCGCGCGTCGGGCTACCGCGTCGACCGCGCCCCGTCGTACGACACCCGCTGGAGCGACCACTCCCCCGTCGTGGCCGACTACGCCCTGGGCGAGTAGCCCCCGGCGGCACTCGCCGGCGGCCGCCGGCGGCGGCTAGGCCGACGGACGCATCAGCCGCTCAACGGCGGCCGCGAGCTCGCCCGCGTCGACCCGCCGCTGCGGCACGGACACCGCGTGCACGAGCGCGCCCTCGAGCAGATCCGAGATCACGCGCGCCGCTCGCGGCGCATCGTCGAGGCCCGCCGACTCGAGCAGCGTCGCGAGCCTCTCCAGGAAGCGGCGATGGCCCTCCGCCATCGCCTCTCTGGCCGTCTCGTCGAGCAGCAGGGCGATCCGCGCGCGCGTCGTGCGCGCGTACCGCGCCGACGTCATCCGGGCGACGCTGTCTGCGAGGGACGCCGCGACGGCCGTGATCGACGAAGAGTCGGGTGCGGGGCCCGACGTGAGCGCCTCGACGTCCAGGTGCTCGAGCCGGTCGACGATCGCCATGATGAGCGCGGCACGCGTGCGGAAGCAGTTCGAGGTGCTGCCGTCGGGCAGCGCGGCCTCGGCGTCGACCGCCCGATGCGTCAGACCGCGCAGGCCTTCGCGAGCCAGCACGGTGACCGCAGCGTCGGCGACGAGCTCGGAACGTGTAGCCATGTGACGACACTACAACTGTTGTAAAACTACGGCTGTAGTCGTATCGTGAGCGCATGTCCACCATCACCATCGTCGGCGGCGGGGTCGCGGGCCTCGCGCTGGCCGCGACCCTGGATCCCGCTCAGCACGACGTCACGCTGATCGAGCGCAACCCGGGCTTCAGCCGGGTGCCGACGACCTTCGGCATCTGGCCCTTCGCGCTGGCCGCCCTCGAGGACATCGGCCTCGAGGGCGCCCTCTGCGAGCGCAGCCTCCTGCTCACTGCGGGAGTCATCACGGCCGACAGCGCCGGTCGCCCCGTGACGACGACCATGCGCGATCCGGGCGTGCGGGTGATCCCCCGGCCCGCTCTCGTCGCGCTGCTCGACGAGGCGGTCCCGCGGTCTGTGACGCGCGAGCGGCGGCACGTCGCGGACACGCGCGATCTCCCCGGCGACCTCGTCGTCGCCGCCGACGGGGCGCGCAGCGTCATCCGTCAGCACATCTGGGGTGACGCTCCGCGCGACACGGGCGTGATCGCCGTGCGCGGAGCCATCGAGGCGCCCCCGGACGCGCCGCTCGACCGGATGTACGAGTTCTGGGGCGACGGCATGCTGTTCGGCGTCGGTCCCGATCCGCTTCCCGGCGGCATCGGCACCAACTGGTACGCCGCCGCTCGCCGCGGCGAGGACGACCCGGAGCGCGCGCTCGAGTGGGCCCGCGGCGCGTTCGACGGCTTCCCGAGCCTGGTGGGCGACACTCTGGTGCGCGCGACGCCCGAACTGACGCTCGTGAACACGATCCTCGAGTCCCGCCCGGCCCGCCGGCTGGTGAGCGACCGCTACGTGCTGATCGGCGACGCGGCACACGCGATGTCGCCCAATCTCGGCCGGGGCGCGTGCGAGGCGATGGTCGACGCGATCGCCCTCGGGCGGGCCCTGAACGAGCACGGGGCGAGCGGAGCGGCCGAGTACGAGAGGCGCCGGATGCGGGCCGGGCAGCGCACGCGATTCGCGTCGGGCGTGATGCGGCGCCTGTCGCTTTCGAGGCGTGCGTCGCGCGTCTTCGTGTCGCTCGCGAGCAGGGCAGGACGGGACCGACCGCGCGCGGCGAGCAAATAGGATCGTTGGGTGACGAGACAGCGCCTCTACTCCGGAATGCAGCCCTCCGCCGACTCCCTCCAGGCCGGCAACTACATCGGGGCTCTCCTGCAGTGGCGCGGCATGCAGGACGAGTACGACGCGTTCTTCTCGGTCGTCGACCTGCACGCTCTGACGCAGCCGAACGACCCGGCCGAGCTGCGCGAGAAGACGCGCCGCACGGCCGCCCAGTACATCGCCGCGGGCATCGAGCCCTCGCGCTCGACCCTGTACGTGCAGTCGCACGTGCGCGCGCACGCCGAGCTCGCCTGGATCCTGTCGACGATCACGGGCTTCGGCGAGGCCGGGCGGATGACGCAGTTCAAGGACAAGTCGCAGCGCTACGGCGCCGACGCGACGAGCGTCGGGCTGTTCACGTATCCGGTCCTGATGGCGGCCGACATCCTGCTGTACCAGACCGACGTGGTGCCGGTCGGCGACGACCAGAAGCAGCACGTCGAGCTGACGCGCGACCTGGCCGAGCGCTTCAACACGCGCTTCGGCGAGACGTTCGTCGTGCCGAAGCCGGTGATCCAGGCCGAGACCGCGCGCATCTACGACCTGCAGGAGCCGACCTCCAAGATGTCGAAGTCCGCCGAGTCGCAGGCGGGTGTGCTGTGGCTGCTGGACGAGCCGAGCGTGACCGCGAAGAAGATCATGCGCGCCGTGACCGACAGCGAGGGCTCGGTGCGGTACGACCGCGCGGAGAAGCCCGGCGTGTCGAACCTGCTCACGATCTACTCGGCGCTCACGCAGCGCCCGATCTCGGAGATCGAGGACGAGTACGCGGGCCGCGGCTACGGCGACTTCAAGAAGGGCCTGCGCGACGTGGTCGTGGCTGAGTTCGAGCCCGTGCGAGCGCGGGCGCTCGAGCTGCTGGACGACCCGGCCGAACTCGACCGCGTGCTCGCGGCGAACGCCGCGCGTGCGGCGGACGTCGCCGACGCGACGCTCGCCAACGTCTACGAGCGCGTGGGCCTGCTGCGTCGTGGGTGAGCCGGTCGTCCTGCGATCCGGCCGTCTCACGCTCTCTCGCCCCGTCGACTCCGACGTCGAGGCGATCTACGACGCGTGCCAGGATCCGCTGATCCAGGAGTACACGACGGTCCCGTCGCCGTACACGCGCGAGGACGCCGAGAAGTTCGTCGCGCTGACCGGCCAGTGGTGGGACGTCGGCTCGGAGTACGTCTGGGCGATCCGTGACCCCGCGGGGCTTGCGGGCATGATCGGGCTGCACCGCATCAAGGACGGTGCCGCCGAGCTGGGCTACTGGCTGGCGCCCGCCGCTCGCGGCCGCGGCTACATCGCCGAGGCGTCCCGCACCGTGGTGGACTTCGCGTTCGGCCCGCTGCGCCTCGAACGGCTGGAGTGGCACGCGGTGGTCGGCAACACCGCCTCCGCGCGGGTGGCCCAGGACCTCGGCTTCCGGCTCGAGGGCGTGCGCCGCAAGGGCCTGTCGCACCGCGGCCGCCGAATGGACGGGTGGATCGCCGGCCTCCTCGCCACCGACCCCCGCACCCCACAGGCCTGGGACGTCTGACCCGGCCGCCGGCCGCGTCGCCTGCACAACGCAGGACCGACATCCGCGACACGCCGCGGGAGGCGGTTCCCGGATGCCGACGAGCGCGATGCTTCCTGCGTTGCGCTGTTCAGCGGAGGACGAGAAGGCCGTGCAGCGCGGCGACCAGGACCTCCGGCCGTGTGAACAGGATCTGCGCCGTCGGCCGGATGACCGTGTAGCCGAGCGCCGCCAGCTTGAGATCGCGCAGGCGATCGGCGGTCTGCGCCTCCCAGCCGCCGTGGTGCTCCCGGCTGTCGCACTCGATCACGATCCAGCCGTCGACGACGAGATCCACTCGTCCGACCCCGTCGATCCTCTTCTGCACCTCGACGGACCGGCCGGTCGCTCGGGCGATGAGGCGGGCGTACGTCTCCGATCCCGATTCCGCACGGCCGTCCACCAGCCCGCGCAGCGCGGCGTACCGCGGGGGCAGCAGCGCGAACACCTCGGCGGCGTCGGAGGGGCGGATGAGCTTCTGGAACAGTGCGTTGTCGATCGATGCGATACCTGCGCGTGGGCCCTGGCAGCGCAGCGACTGCGCGAGGGCCTCGATGACCGTCACGTGCAGTCGGGAGGCGTCCGTCGCGGAGCGGCGCCAGTGGGTCCGGATGCGGACGCCGTCGCGCGCCGCGGTGAGCCGGGTGCGTCGATCCGTCGCGCTGCGCAGGCGCGACGCCGTCGGCGGGACCTGGAGGTGCAGCTGGTCCTCCTCGCGGTCGAGCACGAAGACGCCGAGCGCCTTCAGCGCCGAGACGCAGTCGAGGCGTCCGCCGACTCGCGCCGCGTGCTGCTCCTCGGGCGTGGCCTCCCGCCACAGGTACACGTTGCGGCGGGCACGCGAGAGGTAGCCGGCGTCCAGGGCGCGGGCGATGTCCTGCCGCGTGTATCCGCGCGTCCGCAGCTCGGGGTAGGTCACGCGCACCCCTGAACGCCCGAACGTGTCGCTCCGCATCCCGCACATGCCGACGATCCTCGACCGGAGGGGCGCGCCGGCTCCCCGTTCTGCGTGTCCGGGGATACCCGGAGGCCGACTGGCGGCCTGTGGACGAATGCCCGGCGCCCGCGTCGCCGCACGACGCAGGACCCGGATCGGCGACACGCCGCCATCCCAGCCGGCGCAGCGGGGCGGCCGAGGACGTCCTGCGCTGTGCACCGCGGGCGCCACGGAAGCCGACCCTGCACAGCGCAGGAGAAAGACGCCCGACACGCCGCCATCCCAGGTCGTCGTGGCCATGGCTCGGCTCGCCGTCCTGCGTTGTGCAGAAACGTCCCGGAGGGCTGGCCCCGCGGCCCTCATGCAGCGGATTGCCTTCCCCGCACGCGCCGGGGCAGGATGGCCGCATGCCCGAGATGCCCGAAGTGGAGGGGCTGGTCGAGTTCCTGCGCGGACGGGCGGCCGGCCTCGAGGTCACGCAGGCGCGGCTCGCCTCGATCGCCGCGCTGAAGACCTTCGACCCCCGCCTCGACGAGCTGGTGGGACGAGCGGTGACCGGCGTCGAGCGCCACGGCAAGTTCGTCGACCTTGCTGCGGGAGACCTGCACCTGGTGTTCCACCTCGCGAAGGCGGGCTGGCTGCGCTGGCACGAGACGCTGCCCACGACGGTGATCAGGCCGGGCCGCTCCCCCATCGCGCTGCGGATGGGATTCGGCGACGGATCCGGGTTCGACCTCACCGAGGCCGGCACCAAGAAGTCGCTCGCGGTCTACGTCGTGCGCGACCCCGCCGAGGTGCCGGGGATCGCCCGGCTCGGACCCGATCCGCTCGGCGAGGCCTTCTCCCGGGACACGCTGGCAGGCCTCCTCTCGGGGCGCCGCACGCAGATCAAGGGGGTGCTGCGCGACCAGCAGACGGTGGCGGGCATCGGCAACGCGTACTCGGACGAGATCCTGCACGCGGCGCGCATGTCGCCCTACGCGCTCGCGGCGAACCTCGGCGACGAGGACGTGGATCGGCTCTACGCGGCCATGCGCGAGACGCTGACCGAGGCGGTCGCCGCCGCTCGCGGGCGCCCGCCTGCCGAGCTCAAGGACGCCAAGCGCCGCGGCATGAGCGTCCACGCCCGCGCGGGCGAGACCTGCCCCGTGTGCGGCGACACCGTGCGCAGCGTGTTCCTCGCCGACCGCAGCTTCGAGTACTGCCCCACCTGCCAGACGGGCGGCAAGGTGCTCGCCGACCGCCGCCTGTCCCGCCTGCTGAAGTGACCGATCCGGATCGCACCGTCCCGCGCGGTCGGGGGATCCGCCTGTGAACCGTCATGACGGGAATGGATCGGGCGCCTGCGCGTTCGGATAATCTGAGTGCAGCACACGTGCTCCGGGGTCGGTGGGAATCCGAACCGGCGGTGACAGTCCGCGAGCCGAAGCGCCAGACGCGCCAGGCTGATCCGGTGGAATTCCGGGACCGACGGTGATGTGCGGCGAGAGCCGCACGAGTCCGGATGGGAGGCAGCACGGGACGCTCGGCGATCCTCGGATCGCGGCGCCCGCGCGGCCTGTCCGCGACGACCCCGTCTTGATGGAGGAGGGTCGGATGGCGCACAGCCCCGCAGAGGAGCGCGCGATGCGCCGCGCCCTGGAGCTCGCGCTGCGCGGTCCGCGAAGCCGCAACCCGCAGGTCGGCGCCGTCATCCTGTCCGCGTCGGGGGACGTCCTCGCGGAGGGGTGGCATCGCGGCGCCGGCACGGCCCACGCCGAGGTGGATGCGCTGTCGCAGCTGCCCGAGGACGGCGCGCGCGGCGCGACCGCGATCGTGACGCTCGAGCCCTGCAACCACACCGGCCGCACCGGCCCGTGCGCCGAGGCGCTGATCCGCGCGGGCGTGGCCCGCGTCGTGTACGCGCTCGACGACCCCGGTGAGATCTCGGGCGGCGGTGCCGCGCGCCTGCGCGCCGCGGGCGTCGATGTGGTGAGCGGCGTGCTGCGCGACGAGGCCCTCGCACTCATCGAGCCGTGGCTCACCGCCGCGCGCCTCGGGCGCCCGCACGTCACCGTGAAGTGGGCGCAGAGCCTCGACGGCCGCGCCGCGGCCGCCGACGGCACGAGCAAGTGGATCACGGGGCCGCAGGCGCGCGCGGACGTCCACGCCCGGCGCGCGCAGGCCGACGCGATCGTCGTCGGCACGGGAACGGTACTCGCCGACGACCCCGCCCTGACCGCGCGGGACGGCGACGCCCTGTACGCCGAGCAGCCCGTTCCCGTGGTGATCGGCGCGCGCGAGACGCCCTCCGGCGCCGCCCTGCGCTCCCACCCGCACGAGCCGCTGTTCTACGACACGCACGACCTCGAGTTCGTGCTCGCCGACCTGTGGGACCACGGCCTTCACCGCGTCTTCGTCGAGGGAGGCCCCACGCTCGCGAGCGCGTTCGTCGCCGCCGGATGCGCCGACCGCCTGCTCGCCTACGTCGCCCCCGTGATCCTGGGCGGCCCGCGCGTCGCCCTGACCGACGTCGGCGTGCCCTCGATCGCGCAGGCGCGGCGCCTGCGCGTGACCGAGCGGATCGCGCTGGGCGACGACACGCTCTACGTCGCGGAGCAGCGCGACGTGCCGCAGCACCCCGACGCGGGGCCCGAGGAGCTCGGGTCCGCGATCGCATCGACAGAAGGAGTCCGCTGATGTTCACCGGGATCGTGGAGGAGGTCGGCCGCATCACGGCCGTCGAGCCGTCGGGCGACGGCGTGCGCCTCACGCTGCACGCGCCGGGCGCGATCGAAGGGGTGCAGCACGGCGACTCGATCTCCGTCAGCGGCGTGTGCCTCACGGTCGTCGACTGGACGGACGAGGGCTTCACGGCCGACGTGATGCGGCAGACGCTCGACATGTCGACGCTGGACGCCGCCCGCGCGGGCACGCCGGTCAACATCGAGCGCGCGACCGCCGCGGGCGGACGCCTCGGCGGTCACATCGTGCAGGGTCACATCGACGGCACGGGAGTCGTGCGCGAGGTGCGACCCGGCGCGCAGTGGCGCGTCGTGCGCATCGGGCTGCCCGGACACCTCGCGCCGCTCGTCGTCGACAAGGGATCGATCGCCGTCGACGGCGTCTCGCTCACGGTCAGCGCGGTCAGCGCGGCCGGAGCGCGCGATCCGTGGTTCGAGGTGTCGCTGATCCCCGAGACGCTGACCGCGACGACGCTCGGCGACCGCACGCCCGGCGACCGCGTGAACCTCGAGACCGACATCCTCGCCCGTCACGTCCAGCGCCTGCTGGCGTTCGGCGCCGCGAAGCCCGACCCCGCGCACCCCTGGTCCTTCGCGACCACCGAGGTGCCCGCCGCCGACTACTCGGTGCTCGACCCGACTCTCGCGCCGGCGACCGCCGCGCACAGCCGCACAGAAGGAGGCTCCCTGTGACCTCGAACAGCAGCCTGGACGAGACCGCCGTCCCGCTCGCCACGATCGACGAGGCGCTCGACGCGCTCCGCGCCGGCCGCCCCGTGATCGTCGCGGACGACGAGGACCGCGAGAACGAGGGCGACATCGTCCTCTCGGCCGAGCTCGCCAGCCCGGAGTGGATCGCCTGGGCCGTGCGCTGGTCGTCCGGCTTCCTGTGCGCGCCCATGCCGCAGGACGTCGCCGACCGCCTGGACCTGCCGCCCATGGTGGAGATCAACGAGGACGCGCGCACGACCGCCTACACCGTGAGCGTCGACGCGGCGTCCGGCGTGACGACCGGCATCAGCGCATCCGACCGGGCGCGCACCCTGAACGTGCTCGCCGATCCGTCCTCCGAGGCGAAGGACCTGATCCGGCCCGGGCACATCCTGCCGCTGCGCGCGGTGCCCGGCGGCGTGCGCGATCGCGCCGGCCACACGGAGGCGTCCGTGGAGCTCATGCGACTCGCCGGGCTGCAGCCCGTCGCCGTGATCGGCGAGCTCGTGGCCGAGGACGGCAGCATGATGCGCCTGCCCGGCCTGATCGAGCTCGGGGCGCGCGAGGGCATCCCGGTCATCACGATCGAGCAGCTGATCGCCCACCTCGACCAGCACGACCCGCTCGCCGCGGACCGCCCCGCGACGCGTCGCCAGGTGAGCCTGCGCGCGGACGCCACCGTGCCGACCGCGCACGGCACGTTCCGCTTCCTGGCGTACAAGGACCGTCAGACCGGCACCGACCACATCGCCGTCGTGTCGGGCGACCTGACGGCGCCCGCCCCGCTCGTGCGGGTGCACTCGGAGTGCCTGACGGGCGAGGCGTTCGGATCGCTCAAGTGCGAGTGCGGTCCGCAGCTCGAGGCCGCCCTCGACGCGATCGAGCAGGACGGCGGCGTGGTCATCTACATGCGCGGCCACGAGGGGCGGGGCATCGGGCTGATCAACAAGCTGCGCGCCTACGCGCTGCAGGAGCGGGGCCTCGACACGGTCGACGCCAACACGGCCCTCGGGCTGCCCGCCGACGCGCGCGATTACGCGGCCGCGGCCGGCATCCTCGCCGACCTCGGCGTGGAGAAGATCCGGCTGCTGACGAACAACACGGATAAAGTGGCCCAGTTGCGTGGTTTCGGTCTGGACGTTGTGGAGCAGGTTCCGCTGATCGTCGGGGTCGGACCGAACAACCACCAGTATCTGGAGACGAAGCGCGACCGGATGGGACACATCATCGGCGAGGAGGAGCTCGCCGACGCGATCGCGCGCATGCAAGAAGGAGGCCAGCGATGAGCGGCAAGGGCGCTCCCGTACGGGAAGCAGTGAACGGATCCGACCTCGACGTGGTGATCGTCGCGGGAACGTGGCACGAGGAGATCACGGAAGGGCTGATCGCGGGCGCACGGCGCACGCTCGACGCCGCGGGAGCGAAGCACCACCTGGTGCGCGTCGCCGGATCCTTCGAGCTGCCGGTCGTGTCGAAGGTGGCCCTCGAGGCGGGCGCCGACGCGGTCGTCGCCCTGGGCGTGATCATCCGCGGCGGCACGCCGCACTTCGAGTTCGTGGCGTCGGCCGCGACCGACGGCCTCACACGCGTGGCGCTCGACACCGGCAAGCCCGTCGGCTTCGGGGTGCTGACCCTCGACGACGAGCAGCAGGGTCGCGACCGCGCGGGTCTCGAGGGCTCGCAGGAGGACAAGGGCGCCGAGGCCGCGGACGCGGCGCTCCGCACCGCGCTCACGCTGCGGCAGCTGCGCGAGCTGCGTCTGGACGACGACCAGCTCTGACATCCACTCCTACGAGGGCCCGGCAGATCGCCGGGCCCTCGTCGTTTTCGTTCAGCACTTTGAAAAGTGCACAACGAGGGATCGTATCGATCCGCGAAACCGCGCAAGAGTGGCGCGCCGCCGCGAATAAGCTGTCATCTTGCCCTGTCGGCGCTCGCCGACAGATCCCCGCAGTTCCCCAGACAGGCAAGACATGACTACCGCAGCTCACACCCCCTCATCGGGTGCCGCCACCGGACCCGCCAACTCGCGCTCTCGCGTGATCACGGCGAGCCTCGTCGGCACGACGATCGAGTTCTACGACTTCTACGCGTACGCCACGGCCGCCGTGCTCGTGTTCCCGGCGCTCTTCTTCCCCGCCGCGGACCCCACGACGTCACTGCTGACGTCGTTCGCGACCTTCGGCGCCGCCATGGTCGCACGCCCGATCGGCGCCGTCGCGTTCGGCCACTTCGGCGACCGCGTCGGCCGCAAGACGACGCTCGTGGTGTCGCTGCTCGTCATGGGCATCGCGACGTTCCTCATCGGCGTGCTGCCGACGTACAACCAGATCGGCGTGTGGGCCGGCATCATGCTGCTCGTGCTGCGCCTGGCGCAGGGCTTCGCGCTCGGCGGCGAGTGGTCGGGCGCCGCGCTCGTGGCGACCGAGAACGCCCCGACCGGCAAGCGTGCCCTGTACGGCACCTTCCCGCAGCTGGGCGCGCCGCTCGGCTTCATCATCGCCAACGGCCTGTTCCTCATCATCAACTTCTCGATGCCCGGCGAGGCCGGCGCGCCCTCAGAGGCGTTCCTGTCGTGGGGCTGGCGCATCCCGTTCCTGTTCTCGGCTGTCATGGTCATCATCGGCCTGTGGGTCCGTCTGAAGCTCGTCGAGTCGTCGACCTTCGAGAAGGCCTCGGCCAAGGGCGCGATCAAGCGCTTCCCGCTCGGTGAGGCGTTCCGCCGCTACTGGAAGCAGCTCATCCTCGGCACGTTCATCATGCTGGCGACGTACGTGCTGTTCTACCTGCTGACGAGCTTCCTGCTGTCGTACGGCACCAAGGCCCCCGTCGCACCCGAGACCTACGACGCGGCGGCGGCCGGACCCTGGGTGCCGGGCCTCGGCTTCTCGTACGTCCAGTTCGTGCTGATGCAGATCATCGGCGTCGTCTTCTTCGGCATCTTCACGCTGCTGGCCGGCCCGCTCGCCGACCGGATCGGACGTCGCAAGCTGCTGATCGGCGTGACGATCGGGATCATCGTGTTCGGCGCGCTGTTCCCGGTGTTCCTGCTGCCGCAGGGCGCCGCGACGATGCCGCTCACGCTCGTGTTCCTCATCATCGGCTTCGCCCTGATGGGATCGACGTTCGGCCCCATGGGCGCGCTGCTCCCCGAGCTGTTCCCGACGAACGTCCGCTACACCGGCTCGGCCGTCGCCTACAACGTCTCGTCGATCCTCGGTGCCGCGCTGGCGCCGCTGGTCGCGGTCGTGCTGTGGGCGTGGGGCGGCGGCAACCCGTGGCTCGTGGGCCTGTACCTCTCGGCCGCGGGCGTGCTGACGCTGATCGCGCTCATCCTGTCGCGCGAGACGAAGGACGTGGACTACGACGAGGACCTCGTCGCCGCGGAGGCGACCGTCCTCTGATCCGCCGTCCGGATGGGCCCTCCCGCGTCTCGCGGAAGGGCCCATCCGCGTTTCTAGAGCCCGTAGGCCTCGAGCAGGCGCAGCCAGAACTCGCTGAGCGTCGGATACGACGGCACGGCGTGCCACAGGCGCCGCAGCGGCACCTCGCCGGCGATCGCGATCGTGGCGGCGTGGATCTGCTCCCCCACGCCGGGACCCGTGAGCGTGAGCCCCACGAGCACGCCGCGGTCCTCGTCCACGATCGCGCGAGCCCGGCCGGCGAAGTCCTCGGCGATCAACCCGGCCCCCGCGACGCCGGAGAGGTCGTAGTCGACCACGCGCACGCGCAGCCCGCGCTTCTCGGCCTCGGCGGCGGTGAGCCCCGCGGAGGCCACCTCGGGATCCGTGAAGACCACCTGCGGCACGGCCGCGTGATCCGCCGTGGCCACATGGCGCCCCCATGGCGCGTCGTCGACGGGCTCGCCCTTCGCGCGGGCCGCGATCACGTCTCCCGCGGCGCGCCCCTCGTACTTGCCCTGATGGGTCAGCAGCACGCGGCCGGCGGCGTCTCCCACGGCGTAGAGCCAGTCGGAGCCGCGCACCCGCAGGGTGTCGTCGACGTCCAGCATGCCCCGCTCGTCCAGCAGCTCGTCCACGCCGATGTCGTGCAGCCGCAGCGAGCGTCCCATGGCGACGACCACCTCGTCCGCCGCGAGCTCGCCGTCGTCGAGCAGGATCCGCACCGATCCGTCGTCCTGCCGCCTCACCTCGCGGGGGCTCGCGTCCTCGCGCACGGTCACGCCGCGGGCGCGCAGGGCGTCGCGGACGGCCTCGCCCGCGAACGGCTCGAGAGAGCGCAGCAGCGGGCTGCGTGAGAGCAGCGTGACGGCGCTGCCGAGGTCGGCGAACATCGTCGCGACCTCCACTGCGACGACTCCGCCGCCCAGCACGGCCAGCCGGCCGGGGATCTCCTGCGCCGAGGTGGCCTCGCGACTCGTCCACGGCCGTGCGTCGCGCAGGCCCGGGATGTCGGGGACGCGCGCCTCGCTGCCGGTCGCGATCACGACGGCGTGCCGCGCGATCAGCTCGGTCTCGCCGTCCTCGCTCTCGACGATCACGCGCTTGTCCCCCGCGATGCGACCGCGGCCGCGCACGAGCGGGATCCCGGCGGATTCGAGCCAGCGCACCTGGCCCGCGTCGTCCCAGTTCGCCGCGAACCCGTCCCGGCGCGCGAGGACCTCCGCGGGCTCGAGCGAGCCGCCCGTCACGCCGGCGACCGCCTGCGCGGCGCGCAGCGCGGCACCGGGCCGCAGCAGCGCCTTCGAGGGCATGCAGGCCCAGTACGAGCACTCGCCCCCGACGAGCTCGGCCTCGACGATCACCGCCTCGAGGCCGCCCCGCACCGCCCGGTCGGCGACGTTCTCGCCGACCGGCCCCGCCCGATCACCACGACATCCGTCTCGCGCACACTCATGTGCCGAACGTACTGCCCCCGCTCACCGCCCAGGTACCGTGAAGCCATGGAAACCCTGCGCGACGTCGTCGTCCTCATCCACCTCGTCGGCTTCGCCATCCTGTTCGGCTCGTGGGCCGTCGAGGCCTTCGCGAAGCGGGACGTGGCGAGCCGGACCATGGACTACGGCCTCGGCATCTCGCTGCTCGCGGGTCTGGCGCTGTCCGCGCCGTGGGGTCTCGGCGACGGCGAGCTGAATTACACCAAGATCGGCATCAAGCTCGTCGTGCTGGTGATCATCGGCGGCCTCACGGGCGCCAGCCGCTCGCGCGCCAAGAAGGGCACGCCGATGCCGGCCTGGACGTTCTGGCTGATCGGCGCGCTCATCCTCCTGAACGCGGGCCTCGCGGTCATCTGGTAGCGCCGGCAGGGACCGAGCCCGGCACGCCTCCTAGACGAGCGGCGTGCCGTGCGTGTGGAAGGTCTCGATGGTCTTCATGCCCCACGCCTGGCCCTTCTTGCGCTCCTCCTGCGACCACTCGACGACGGGCTGATCCGGGTCCAGCAGCAGGCGGGCGCCGGCGTTGGCGAACTCGATGCGGTTGCCGCCGGGCTCCCAGACGTACAGGAAGAACGTCTGGTTGATGGCGTGCTTGTGGGGGCCCGACTCGATGTGGATGCCGTTCTCGAGGAAGATGTCGGCGGCCTTCAGGATGTCCTCGCGCGTGTCGGGCGCGAACGCGATGTGGTGCAGGCGGTTGCCGTGCTTCGTCCAGTCGTCGGAGTAGACGACGTCGTACGACTTCAGCGAGAAGTGGAACCACCACGCGGCGAACCGGCCGTCGTCGTTGCGGATGCGCTCGCTCTCCCGCATGCCGAGCGCCTTCGCCAGGAACTCGCCGTTCGCCTCGACGTCCTTCGCGAGGTAGTTGATGTGGTCGATGCGCCGCGCGTTCACGCCGCGGCCGGGGAACGCCGAGGCCTGGTTCTTGAGCGCGGGGCGGTCGTCGGTCGCGACGTAGCGCTCGGTCTCGTAATAGAGGCCCATCTCGTGCCCGTCGGGGTCGTGGAACAGGAAGGTGGGGCCGGTGCCCACCTCGCCGTCGACCCAGCCGTCGCCGAGGTCCATGTCCTCGATGGCGGCGACGCGGCGCTCGAGCGCCTCCTGGCTCGCGGCGCGGAACGACGTCCGCCCGACGCCGGCCTGCTCCCGGGGCGTGAGCTTGATCGTGTAGAGCTCGTAGTCGTCCCACGTGCGCAGGTACACCGAGTCGCCCCGCTCGGCGACGACGCGCATCGCGAGCAGGTCGCGGAAGAACCACAGGCTCCGCTCGAACTCCGGCGTGAACAGCTCGACGTTCGCCAGATGGGCGACGTCGAAGGCGGTGGAGTCGGTCATGGGCTGTCCTCTCTGACGGCGGGAATCACAGACGAGGGCGCGGGAACACCGTGCCCTCGAAGATCTTGCGGGCGGTGCGCAGCGCGGCCGAGCGCTCGACGGTCCAGGCGTCGCCGGATCGCGACACGGCGACGTCGACGTCGAAGTGCCCCGTCGGATGCTCGATGACGAACGGCCGACCCGCGTCGGGGATCGCGGCGAGCTCGCGCCCCACCGATCCCTCGGCGAGCGCGCCCGCCGCCACGGTGAGCGCGCCGAGCACCCCGATCGAGGTGTGCACCCGGTGCGGCAGGAAGCTGCGCGTCGCGAGCGCGCCGCCGTGCCGCGGCGCGCTCAGCAGCACCAGCTTCGGCACCGTGGCCTCGCTCACATCCCCCAGCCCCATGCGCTCGGCCGCGGCGAAGCGGACGCGCTCGAGGCGCTCCCTCAGCGCGGTGTCCGCCTCGAGCGTCTCGGGATCCTCGTCGCCCGACAGATCGAGGTCGGCGGCCCGGATCAGGACGGTCGGCATGCCGTTGTCCACGCACGTCACGCGGATGCCCTCGACGTCGTCGGCCACGGCTCCCGTCGGGAACAGCGCACCGGTGGACGACCCCGCGGTCCCCTCGAAGTCCAGGGAGATCGCGCCCGCCGTGCCGGGCACGCCGTCGATCGCGAGCGCGCCGTCGTAGTCGACGACGCCGCCGTTCACGTCCGAGACGGAGGTGGCGAAGGTCGCGGTCGCGATGCTGCCGGTGTTCACCATCCGGATCCGCACGCTCGTGCGATCCTGCGCGGGTGCGACGAGCCCGCGCTCGACCGCGAACGGTCCGACCCCGGCGAGGATGTTGCCGCAGTTCTGCCGGTCGGTGACGAGCGCCTCGTCGACGCCGAGCTGCAGGAAGAGATAGTCGACGTCCGTGTCCGGATCCGCCGAGGGCGACACGATCGCGACCTTGGATGTCAGCGGATGCGCCCCGCCCAGTCCGTCGATCTGCCGCGGGTCGGGCGTGCCCATCACGCGCAGCAGCAGGTCGTCGCGCGCGGCCGGGTCGGACGGCAGATCCGATGCCAGGAAGTAGGCGCCCTTGGACGTGCCGCCCCGCATGAGCATGCAGCGGACGCCGTCAGCCGCCATGCTCGGCCTGGCTCACGTATCGCACCCCGAGGTCGGACAGCAGCGCGCGCAGCCCCTTGCGGTCGAGGCTGAGCTCGGCACCGCTGCCGTACGCGGCGCGATCCGCCTCCTCCTTCGCCACGCGCGCGTCGGCCGCGGCGAGCGCCCCCTCGGCCGCGCGCCGCGGCACGCACACGACCCCGTCGTCGTCGGCGATCACGACGTCGCCGGGGTGCACGAGCATGCCGTCCACCACGACCGGGACGTTGACGGATCCCGCGGTCGCCTTCACCGTGCCCTGTGCGTGCACGCCGTTCGACCAGGCCGGGAAGCCCAGGTCGCGCAGGTCCTGCGTGTCGCGCACACCCGTCGCGGTCACGAGCCCGCGCACGCCGCGCGCCTTCAGGGCGGTGGCGAACAGGTCGCCGAACGCGCCGTCCGTCGTGGGCGAGGTGGTGGCGACGACGAGGACGTCACCCGCCCGGCACTGCTCGATCGCGGCGTGGATCATGAGGTTGTCCCCCGGCCAGCTGAGCACCGTGACCGCGGTCCCCGCGACACGCGCCCCCTGCTGGATCGGCCGGATCGACGGACCCGCGAGACCCACCCGGCCCATCGCCTCGTGCACCGTCGCGACGCCGTGCACGGCGAGGCCGTCGACGGTCGCCGCGTCGGCGCGCGCGATGTCGGTGACGACGACGCCGAGCCCGCTCATCCGGCTCTCCTCGCTCGCTCGGCGGTCATTCCAGCACCGACGTCACCTGCGGGTAGTACCGCATGTAGGCCTCGCCCATGGTGTCGTGCGGCAGCCCGAGGTTGGGGCCCGCGTTGCGCTTGACCTGCACGCCGCGCCGCACGGCGAGCGCCGTGTAGTACTCCCACATGTGCTTCTGGGCGGGAAGGCACTCCATCGCGGCCCTCTTGCGCCCGAACGCCTCGGTGATGTCCAGCAGCACGTCGGGCTTGAAGTCGGACTGCTCGGGCTGATGCGGCTCGAAGAAGAACACGGGCGGGGCGCCGATGATGTCGTCCTTCGACGGGTACGAGCCGTCGGCGTTCGCGACCCCGATCGCCTGCGCGAGCACGCGCGCCTGCAGCGCCATGCGCGCCGCGGCGGGATGGTCACCGTTGTACGGGTCGGACAGGGGATGCGTCAGCACCACGGTGGGCTGCACGCGACGCATGACGTCGACGAGCCGCTGGACGGCCTCGGGGCTCTCGACCAGTGGGTAGTCGCCCAGGTCCAGGAACTCGATGTCGGCGCCCAGCGCATCGGCCGCCGCCTCCGCCTCCGCACGCCGGATCGCCTTGATCTCCTCGAGCGGCTTGCCCGCGAGCCACTGGCTCGCCGACTCGCCGCGCTCGCCGTACGACAGGCACACGACCATCGCCCTCTCGCCGCGCAGCGTCGCGGCGGCGATCGCGCCTCCCGCCCGCCACACGAAGTCGCCCGCGTGCGCGCTGACGACAAGCAGGGACGGCGTTGTCTCGGGCATGGCGGATCCGTTCGCTCTCGGGGTGATGCAGCACCCAGTGAATCAGCCCGACGGGGCGGGGGTCAAGGATTGTCGACAATCCTGGTGACGGGAACGTAGTAGAAAATCGTCGCCAATCCGTGTCATCCTGCGACCGACAACGCAGTCCGAATCGAAGGATCCTCATGGCGAACAATCTGCAGGAGCTGCTCGACGAGCGCGGCGACACGGTCGAGATGCTGCGCAACTCGCGGCTGGGCACCTACATCTACCCCGTCGTGCCGAGCGAGTTCAGCAACTGGCGGCGCGAGCAGAAGGCATGGCGCGAGACCGCGGTGCTCTACGACCAGACCCACCACATGGTGAACTTCTTCCTGTCGGGCCCCGGTGCGCTCCCTCTGCTGAGCGACACCGGCGTCAACAGCTTCGCGAACTTCCCCGTCGACACCGCCAAGCAGTTCGTGCCGACGGCGTCGAACGGCGGGGTGATCGGCGACGGCATCCTCTTCCACGAGGCCGAGCGCGACTACGTCTACGTCGGCCGCGCGCCCGGCGCGAACTGGCTGCAGTTCCACGCCGAGACCGGCGGGTACGACGTCGAGTTCCGCTACGACGACCGCTCGCCGTCGCGCCCCTACGGACAGGCGGTGCACCGCGAGTACTACCGGTTCCAGATCCAGGGACCCCGGGCGTGGGACATCATCGAGAAGCTGAACGGCGGCGTGCTCGACAAGGTGAGGTTCTTCCACATGGGCCACCTGGAGATCGCGGGGCGCCGCGTGCGGACGCTGCGTCACGGTATGGCCGGCGCCCCCGGTCTCGAACTGTGGGGCCCGTACGAGGACCACGGGCTCGTGCGCGACGCGATCCTCGAGGCCGGAGCGGAGTTCGGCATCGAGCCCTGCGGATCCCGCGCGTACTCGTCGAACACGCTCGAGTCCGGCTGGATCCCCTCGCCCCTTCCGGCGATCTACTCCAGCGAGGCCGAGCGCGCCTACCGCGAGTGGCTGCCGACCACGAGCTACGAGGCGATCAACGCGATCGCCGGATCCTTCGTGTCCGACGACATCGAGGACTACTACCTGAACCCGTGGGAGCTGGGCTACGGCTCGTTCGTGAAGTTCGACCACGACTTCATCGGCCGCGACGCGCTCGAGAAGCTCGACCCCGAGCAGCAGCGCCGCAAGGTCACGCTCGCCTGGAACGACGAGGACCTGGCGAAGATCCTCACCTCCGTGATCGACCGCGACAGCGAGGGCTACCAGTTCTTCGACCTGCCGAACGCGAACTACGGATCGAGCAACTTCGACGCCGTCATCGACGCGGACGGCACGAACATCGGCCTGTCGCTGTTCACCGGCGTCACGGCGAACGAGAAGCGCGGCCTGTCCCTCGCGACCGTCGACCGCGACGTGCCAGAGGGCGCCGAGGTGCGCGTCGTGTGGGGCGAGCCCGACGGCGGCTCCGGGAAGACCACCGTCGAACCGCATCGGCAGATCGAGGTGCGCGCGATCGTCAGCCCCGTGCCGTACGCCACCGTGGCGCGCGAGACGTACCAGGGCGGCTGGCGCTCCACGGGCACGCTCTGAGCCCGGCCTCGCGCGGCCTCGAGCAGGCGCTCGGGGCCGCGCGAGAGGGCTCCCCTCACCCCTCGAGGATGCGCTGCAGCGACGCACGCGTGGCGCGGGTCATGTCGGCGGGACTGCCCGAGAGCTCGAGCAGCGCGACGGCGTCGCGCATCTCGTGCTCCCGTCGCTCCGCATGCCGGTAGGTGCCCGCCAGCATCCGCTCCAGGATCTGCCGGCCATCGGGCCCGAGCTCATCCGCGATCTGCGCGCGGAGCCACTCCTCGGCGCCGTGCGGACGCGCCGCCTCCAGCGCTTCGATCACCACCGCGGCCACGCCCTTCATGTAGACGGCGCGCAGCAGCTTGCGCCTCGCCGCATCGCCGATCCCGCCGGACACGATCTCGACGGGCACGCCGAGGGGGCGCATCCGGTCGGCGAAATCCCGCGCCGCATCGCCGCTCGCGAGCAGCGGCGTGCGGTGACCGGCGCGCGGCACCGGCGCGAGGACCGCGACGTCCGCGATCCTCACGCCGCTCTCGCGCGCGATCCGGGCGACCTCGAGCTTCGTCTCCGGGGCCGACGTGTTGAGGTCGGCGAGCAGCGTGCCGGGCCGCATTCTTGCGACGGCGTCCCGCGCGGCCTCGATCGAGGCGCGGGCCCCCACGAGGCTCAGGACGAGCTCGGCGCCGTCGAGGCAGTCCTCCAGGCGCGGCCGCTGCGCGATCCCGCTCGCCGTGACATCGACGTGCGGGTCGAACCCCGTGACCTCCGCACCGACGGCCGCGAGGCCGCGCGCGTAGAGGCTGCCTGCCTCGCCGAGTCCCATCACCGCGATCCGGATCATGGCGGTCACGATAACGGTGTGACGCGGATTTGCGCCACGATTGTTGACACTTCGTCCCCCGCCTCCCTAGCCTGTGCGGTACGAGCAGCGGCGCTCCGACCCGACGCGGAGGACATCGATCCGCGGGAGCGCCGCTGACACCTCCCGCAAAGACGCACGGAAGACCGAGGCGATGGCCGCACGACTCACCCTGCAGGACCTGGGCCTCCGCTTCGGCGGGGTCACCGTCCTGCACGATGTCGGCTTCACGGTGGAGCCCGGCGAGATCCTCGGTCTCGTCGGTCCCAACGGCGCCGGCAAGACCTCGCTGTTCAACTGCATCAGCGGTCACTACCGCCCGACCTCCGGCTCGATCAGGATCGACGACGCCGAGGTCAGCGGCTCCCGTCCCTCGCGGCTCGCCGGGCACGGACTGGCCAGGACGTTCCAGCATCCCGCGCTGCAGCTGCACGCCACCGTGCTCGAGAACGTGGTGCTGGGCGCGCACACCCGGCTGCCCGGCGGCCCCCTCGCGTGGTCGCTCCGCGTGCCCCCGACGGGCCGCCGCGAACGCGAGCTGCGCGCCGAGGCCCTCGCGCTCCTCGAGTCGCACGACCTGGGGTGGGCCGCGCACCTCGCGGCCGACGAGCTGTCCCACGGGCTGCACAAGGGCGTCGAGCTCTGCCGCGCGCTGCTGATGCGGCCGCGGCTCCTGCTGCTCGACGAGCCCGCCGCCGGCCTGTCGCACGGCGAGGTCGAGCGCTTCATCGCGACCGTGCGCGACCTGCGCGTTCACGCCGATGTGACGGTCGTGATCGTCGAGCACCATATGGGCCTCATCTCGGCCCTCACCGACCGCGTCGTCGTGCTCGACCACGGCCGCAAGCTGATGGAGGGCACCGCCGCGCAGGCGCAGTCCGATCCGCGCGTGATCGAGGCCTACATCGGGAAAGAGGCCGCGGATGACGCTGCTTGAGCTCGTCGACGTCACCGCGTCCTACGGACCCGTGCAGGTGCTGGAGGGCGTCTCGCTGAGCGTTCCCGAGGGCGGCGCGGTGGGCATCCTCGGCGCGAACGGCGCCGGGAAGACGACGACGCTGCGCGCGATCAGCGGCGTGGTGCGCACGACCGGCCGGATCGTCTTCGACGGCGAGGACATCCGGGGTCTGCGGCCCGATCAGGTCGCGGCGCGCGGCATCGCCCATGTGCCGGAGGGCCGCGGGACCCTGCCGAACCTGACGGTGCGCGAGAACCTGATGGTCGGCGCATATCTGCGCAAGGACCGCCGAGGGCTCGCGACCGACGTCGACTACCTGCTCGAGCTCTTCCCGAACCTCCGGGAGCGGATCTCCTCGAACGCGTCCGCGCTCTCGGGCGGCGAGCAGCAGATGCTCGCCGTGGGGCGGGCGTTCATGGCCAAGCCGCGACTGCTCATCCTCGACGAGCCGTCGCTGGGCCTCGCCCCCAGTACCGCGAAGAACGTCTACGAGGCGATCCGCCGCCTCCGGCTCGAATCGGGCATCGCGATGCTCGTCGTCGAGCAGAACGCCAACCTCGCCTTCAGCATCGTCGACACCGCCACGGTGCTCGAGACCGGCCGCAGCGTGCTCACGGGCACGTCGGCCGAGCTGAGGGGCAGGGACGAGATCCGACGCGCGTACCTGGGAGGCTGACGTGGGCACCTTCATCCAGCTTGTCGTCGACGGCCTCGCCATGGGCTCGATCTACGCGGCCCTCGCGCTCGCGATCGTGATCGTCAACCAGTCGACGGGCATGATCAACTTCGCGCAGGGCGGCATGGCCGTGCTCTCCGCCTACCTGGCGTATGCCTTCCTCGGAATGGGCATGCCGTTGATCCTCGCCATCCTGATCGCGGTGGCGATCTCGTTCGCGCTGGGCGCGGCGATCGAGCGCCTGCTGATGCGGCGCTTCGAGGGCGGCGACCCCGACACCGCCGTCGTCGTGACGGTGGGTCTGCTCACGCTGATCACCGGAATCTGCGGCTGGATCTGGTCCTACAACAACCTGCAGTTCCCCTCGCTCTTCCCCGGCGACTCGTTCACGCTGCTGGGCGCCGCCATCAGCTGGCGATCGCTCGGCACGTTCGTCGTGATCGCCGCCATCATGGTGCTGCTGCAGGTGCTGTTCCAGAAGACCAAGGTCGGGCTCGCGCTGCGGGCGGTCGCCGACAATCCGCGCTCGTCGTCCTTCTCCGGCCTGCCGGTCGGGCGCCTGCTGATGGTCGGCTGGGGCCTCGCCGCCGCCCTCGGCGCGGTCGCCGGCGCTCTCGTCGCCCCCCGCCTGTCGCTCACGCCCGGCATGCTCGACGGCGCGCTCGTGTACGCGCTGGCCGCCGTGATCCTCGGCGGCGCGACCAGCCCGATCGGCGTCGTCGTCGCGGCGTGGCTGATCGGCGTGCTGGAGAACCTCGCCGCGGTGTACGTGCCGTTCATCGGACACGACCTGAAGATCGCCGTGCCGTTCATCCTGCTGTTCATCGTGCTGCTCGTGCGACCGCAGGGCCTGTTCGGGCGCAAGACCGTGGTGCGCGTCTGATGGGGAGGGACACGTCTGTGAAGCGCCCAGCGCTCTGGAACACCCGCTGGGTGCGCATCGGCCTCGCCGTCCTCGTCGCGCTCGTGCTCGTCCTGGCACCGTGGAACCTCGATCCCGCGACGAACCAGGCCCTGGCCCGCATCGGCGTCTTCGCCGTCGCGGTGCTCGGCCTGAACGTGATCATGGGATATACCGGACAGGTCTCGCTCGGTCAGATCTTCTTCCTCGGCCTCGGTGCGTACGTCACGGCGTACGGCGTGAACGAGGGCTGGAACGTCGCGCTGGTGTTCGTGCTCGCGGTGCTGATCCCCGGCGTCGCCGGCTATGTCGTGGCCCTCGCGGCCGCGCGGCTCGGCGGTCTCGCGATCGCGATGGTCACGATCGCGCTGCCGATCATCGGCGTCCCGCTCGCCAAGCGCCTGGCCGACTGGACCGGCGGCTCGCAGGGCACCTCGGCCCGGTTCACGTCCGCGCCCGACTGGTTCGGCAGCGATCTCGACGACATCTGGCAGTACTACATCGTGCTCGCGATCGCGGCCGTCGTGTTCGTGCTGGTGACGAACCTCGTGCGCGGCAAGTTCGGCCGGGCGCTGGCGATCGTGAAGGAGAACGAGGCCGTCGCGTCGTCCATGGGCATCTCGCCGTACCGGTACAAGGTGATGGCGTTCACGATCGCCGCGATGATCGGCGGCGTGAGCGGCTTCCTGTACATGGTGGTCGTGCAGTACACCTCGCCCGAGACGCTCGCCTTCCACCACTCGATCAGCCTGCTCGCGTCGATGGTCATCGGCGGCGCCGGATCGATCATCGGATCGCTGATCGGCGGCGCGTACTACGTGCTCGTGCCGAACGTGACGAACGAGATCGACGCGACCCTGACCTCCCTGATCCAGGGAGCCATCCTGCTCATCGTGCTGTTCGTCCTGCCGGGCGGCATCGCGAGCCTCCCCCGCGTCGTCCGTCGCCTCGCGCGCAAGCGCGGCACGCAGTCCCCCACCCAGCAGTGATCACCAGAGAGAAGGTCAGCATGAACATGCGCAGCAAGACCGCCGGCATCGTCGCCGTCGGATCGATCCTCGCGCTCACGCTCGCGGGCTGTTCGCGCGGCGCCGACGCCGGAGCGGACCCCGAGGGCGGCGGCGAGGCCGCGGCGAGCCCCGGCATCACGGACGACAGCATCACGCTCGGCGTCACGACGCCGCTGTCCGGCGGCACTGCCGGTCCCGGCAACTGCACGGTCGCGGGCCTCGTGGCGTACTTCGGCGAGGCGGGCCCGATCGAGTTCGGCGACGGCAACACCCGCGAGGTCACGATCGAGGCGTACGACGACGCGTACGACCCGCAGAAGGCGCTGTCGAACTTCCAGCAGAACCAGGCGAACGTCTTCGCGTTCACGTCGGGCCTCGGCACC
Organism: Microbacterium sp. JZ31; assembly: GCF_016805985.1. Taxonomy (NCBI): domain Bacteria; kingdom Bacillati; phylum Actinomycetota; class Actinomycetes; order Micrococcales; family Microbacteriaceae; genus Microbacterium; species Microbacterium sp. JZ31. The sequence goes on along the minus strand of NZ_CP017661.1, from coordinate 742,736 downwards.
CCCACCAACCGCGCGTACCGCGAGGCGGCGATCGAGGAGGAGGTGCCGCAGGTGCTCGTGATGACCGGCGACCCGATCTTCAGCGACCGCGCCGAGAGCCCGTGGCAGCTCGGCTTCGTGCCGATCTACCAGAACGAGGGCGCCGCGTTCGGCGAGCTGCTGGCGTCGTCGACCGAGGACCACAAAGTGGCGATCCTGTCCCAGAACGACGACTACGGCGACGGCTACGTCGAGGGCTTCAAGTCGGCGATCGAGGGCGCGGACAACATCGAGATCGTGAAGGAGCTCACCTACGAGGCCACGGACACCTCGGTCGACGCCCAGCTCACCGAGCTCGCGGCGAGCGGCGCGGATGTGTTCTTCAACGCGATGTCGATCACCCCGCTGACGATCGCCACGATCGAGAAGGCGCGCGAGCTGTCGTGGGCGCCGAGCTGGTTCCTGCCGTCCAACACGTCGAGCCCCGGCGCCATCCTCGGCCCGGCCGGCGCGAACGCCGACGACGGCTTCTACTCGGTGTCGTTCTCGAAGGCGCCCCAGAGCCCGGCGTTCGCGGAGGACGAGGACGTCACGACGTTCCTCGCCGCGCTCGAGGAGCACGCGGGCGACTACACGACGACGCCCGACTTCCCGCACTGCATGTGGAGCTACATGGTCGGCGCGACGCTGGAGGAGGCGTTCGGCGCCATGGAGGAGCCCACGCGCGAGAGCTTCATGGAGGCGCTCGGCGGCATCACGGGCTTCACCGCGCCGCTCATGCTCGAGGGCACGTCGATCGACACCACGCAGGACGGACAGCCCGCCGTCTCGGCGGTCGTCGTGCAGCGCTACAACGGCCAGGGCTACGAGAACGCCGAGTCGTTCGAGTGATCTGAACCACGAGGGGGCCCGGGCTTCGGCCCGGGCCCCTTCGTCGTCTCCGTCGGCGTCGGACCACCGGTGTCGGACCACGTCGTTCCTGCACGACGCAGGACCCAGGAGGCCGACACGCCGCCGCACCGGCCCCATCGCCCGCGCGGCGGGCATCCGCTCCTGCGTTGTGCAGGCGGCACGGGCGGTCCCGGCGGGGGACCCGGATCAGCGCATGTCGGAGAAGAGGGCGACGATCCCCTCCAGGTGCACGCGCGTGGCGTGCGCCGCGGCGTCCGGGTCGCGCGCGAGGACGGCGTCGATGATCGCGATGTGCTCGGGGGCCGAGGTGTTGATGCGGCCGGGGTGGTACGCGAGGCGGAACTGGTGGCGCGCGGACTGCGCGAGCAGCCTTTCCAGCAGCTGCACCGCGGTCGCGTGCCCACTCAGCTCGCGGATGCGCCGATCCATCTCCTGGTTCAGCGACGCGTAGCCGACGAGATCGCCCCCGGTCGCGGCCGCGGCGATCTTCTCGCGCAGCTCGGTGAGGTCCGCGGCATCCTCGTCCGTGAGGTTCTCGGCGGCCTTGCGCGCGCACAGCTCCTCGAGCCCGATGCGCACCTCGACGATCTCGATCGCCTCGTCGACGCTGATCGCCCGCACGCGCGCGCCGCGGTTCGGCAGGCGCTCCACGAGCCCCTCGCCCGCCAGATTCATGAGCGCGTTGCGGACGGAGGCGCGGCTCGCCCCGAAGCGGTCGCTGAGATCCGCCTCGATCAGCCGCTGATGCGGCGCGAAGTCACCGCGCAGGATCGCGTCGCGGATGCGTGCGGTGAGGTCCGGCTGCCCCACATCGATGGTCGCCTCGGTCGTCGTCGACACGATGAACCCCCTTGCGGATGCGCGCCCGCGTTTCGGGCTGGATCCATTCTGCAAGAGCGCGGACCGGATCGTCGAAGATCCTGTTCACAAGTTCGGCCTCGGGCGGAGCGCTGTGGGATTCCGCGCATGCGGCCGCCCCCTGGGCAGCGCGGCGTGCAGTCAATATGCTGACATCCATCTCGCGCCGTGGCCGTCACCGACCGCAGCCTCCACAACCGGGAGGAATCATGCCTCAACTCGGACGTCGATCGGCCGCCATCACGGTGGCCCTGGCCCTTCTCGTGACGGGTGGTGCCGCGGCGAGCCCGGCGGTCGCCGACCCGCGACAGCCCGTCAAGACCCCCACCGCCACGGGCTACGGCGGTGCCGTGAGCACGGTGGACCCGGATGCCTCCGCCGCCGCGATCGGCGTGCTGCGCAAGGGCGGCAACGCGGTCGACGCGGCCGTCGCGGCCGCGGCGACCCTCGGGGTCACCGAGCCGTACAGCGCCGGCATCGGCGGCGGCGGGTACTTCCTGTACTACGACGCGCGCAGCGGGCGGGTGAGCACCATCGACGGCCGCGAGACCGCGCCGGCGGCCATGCCGCACGACGCGTTCATCGACCCGGCCACGGGCCAGCCGTATCGCTTCACGCCCGAGCTCGTGACGAGCGGCGTCTCCGTCGGCGTGCCCGGCACGCCCGCCACGTGGGAGCGCGCCCTGCGGAAGTGGGGCACCCTGAGCCTCGGCGAGGCGCTGCGGCCCGCGATCAAGGTCGCGACGCGCGGCTTCGTGGTCGACGAGACGTTCCGCCAGCAGACCCTCGACAACAAGCTCCGCTTCGAGGCGTTCACCTCCACGCGCCGCCTGTTCCTGCCGCGCGGCGACGCGCCTGCCGTGGGCAGCGTGTTCCGCAACCACGACCTCGCCGACACGTACCGGCTGCTCGCCGAACACGGCACGAGGGCGTTCTACACCGGCCCGCTCGCGACCGAGATCGCCCGCACGGTGCAGCACCCGCCGGTGACCCGCGACACGACGCTGCCGGTGCCGGCGGGCTACCTGACGACGCGCGACCTCGCCCGCTACCGCGCCCTGGACCAGGCACCCACGCGCGTGGAGTACCGCGGTCTGGAGGTCTACGGCATGGCGCCGTCGAGCAGCGGCGGCACGACGGTGGGCGAGGCCTTGAACATCCTGGACACCTTCGATCTGCGCCGGGCGTCGACCGCCGACACGCTGCACCATTACCTCGAGGCCAGCGCGCTGGCCTTCGCGGATCGCGGCGCGTACGTGGGCGACCCCGCGTTCGTCGACGTGCCGATGGAGACGCTCACCGATCCGGTGTTCGGCGCCGAGCGCGCGTGTCAGATCGATCCGGACCGCGCGGCCGTCAAGCCCGTCGCGCCCGGCGACACGCTCTCGTACGACGGCGTGTGCCCGGCCGAGTCCCTGCCCCTGGCGGACGAGAAGGACACCGAGAACGTCTCGACCACCAATCTGACCGTCGCGGACCGGTGGGGCAACGTCGTCGAGTACACCCTGACGATCGAGCAGACGGGCGGTTCGGGCATCACGGTGCCCGGCCGCGGCTTCCTCCTCAACAACGAGCTGACCGACTTCTCGACCGTCTACGACCCCGACGACCCGAACCGCATCGAGCCGAACAAGCGGCCACGCTCGTCGATGTCGCCGACCATCGTGCTGAAGGACGGCGAGCCGTTCCTCGCGCTCGGCTCGCCGGGCGGCTCCACGATCATCACCACCGTGCTGCAGATGATCGTGAACCGGGTGGATCTCCGGATGAGCCTGCCGCAGGCGATCGCCGCTCCCCGGGCCTCGCAGCGCAACACCGCGGCGGTCACGGCCGAGCCCGAGTTCATCGCGCGATACGGCGACCGGCTGACGCCCTACGGCCATCGGCTCACGCCGTCGGGCGACGCGTTCACGTCCGCCGCCGAGATCGGCGCCGCGACGGCCATCGAGTTCCGCAGGGACGGCAGCGTGATCGCCGTGGCGGAACCCGTGCGGCGCGGCGGCGGCTCCGCGATGGTCGTCAAGCCCTCGCGCTGAGACGCCCCGGACCCGCGCGGGTCAGCCCGCGTCGGCGCGGATGCGCGTCAGCATCTCGCGCAGGGTGGCGTTGAAGCGGTCGATCTCCGCCTGCGGGACGCCCTCCAAAATGATCTCCTGACCGCGCAGCGAGATCGGCCGCATGAGGTGGTGCATCTCGGCGCCGTCCTCGCTGAGGTACATCGGGCGGGAGCCGCGCGGCCCGTCCGACAGGAGCAGCAGCCCGCGCTCGAGCAGCGTGTTCACGCTCTTCGACACGACGGCCTTGTTCACGTCCAGGAAGTCGGACACCTCCGTGGCGGACGAGCCGGGCCGCGTCGCGATGGCCGAGATGACGCGCCAGTCGTTCGTCCCGAGGCCGAACCGGCGACGCAGCTCGTGCGACTCGCGCCACACGAGGGCGTTGGACAGCAGCGCGAGCAGCCGCGGGGTGAACCCTTCGGGCTCGAGGACGTCATCCAGCGGCTCGGTGATCGCTCCGGCAGGGGCGGCATGGCGCCGTAGCGCGGCGTCCGCCGCCTGTTCGCTCTCCACGACCCGGCTCATGTCGCTCCCCTCCGCACGGCTCCCACCGTGATCGTGCGGACAGTCTCGCAGACGGTCCGGCACGCGAACCGGAACCCCGGGCGCGCGTCAACAAGTTTATGGACATTCCTGTTTACACCTAAACAGGATCCTGCTAGCTTCTCTCTCACCGAAGCCGACGAGGGCTCCGGGGACGTACGAGGGTCGACGATGACTTCCGCGTGAAGGTCGGTCGACTCCGGGCAGAGGAGGCGTGACATGACGGGAGCGACGCTCGACATCGGAGAGCGGCACAGCGTCGGAGAGTTGACGGATCTCGCGTACGAGCTGCGGCGGAAGCTGCTCGAGCTCTGCGGCACCTACGAGGGGGCGGTGCACATCGGCGGCGACCTCTCGGTCGCCGACATTCTGACCGTGCTGTTCCACCACGGCCTGCGGGTCGATCCGGACGACATCGCCAACCCGGCGCGCGACCGGTTCGTGCTGAGCAAGGGGCACGCCGCCGTGTGCATGTACATCGCGATGGCGATGCGCGGGTTCTTCGCGTACGACGAGATCGTCGACACCTACGGCCAGCTCGACAGCGCCTACGGGATGCACCCGTGCAAGGTGCAGCTGCCGGGTGTCGAGGCGTCGACCGGATCGCTCGGACACGGCCTGCCGCTCGCGGTCGGGATGGCGCTCAGCGCGCGTCACCGCGGCGAGAAGCACCGCGTGGTGACGCTGCTGGGCGACGGCGAGACGGGCGAGGGCTCGGTGTGGGAGGCCGTGATGGCCGGACGCAGCCAGAAGCTCGGCAATCTCGTCGCGTTCGTCGACCGCAACCGTCAGCTCATGACGAGCTTCGCGGAGGAGCGCGTGATGTTCGAGCCCTACCCCGACAAGTGGCGGGCGTTCGGCTGGAACGTGATCGAGGTCGACGGCCACGACATGGCTCAGCTCGTCGATGCGATCGACCGCCTGCCCGACCCCGACAGCGACGTCCCGACCGTTGTCGTCTGCGAGACCGTCAAGGGCAAGGGCGTCGACTTCATGGAGCGCAACCTCGCGTGGCACGCCGGCTCCCTCGGGGCCGAAGACCTCACCCGCGCCCTCGCGGCGCTCGACGCGAGCCGCGGCACGACCGCCGCGGACATCGCCCCCGCAGACACGCACGAGGAGGCCCGCTGATGCCCGTCACCTTCACTTTCGGAGAGATGCTCTCCGCGCGATCCGTGATCGGATCCACCCTCGCCGAGCTCGGCGAGACGCACGAGAACCTCTGGGTGCTCACGCCCGACATCGGGGCGACGCTCGTCGAGTTCCGGGACAAGTACCCCGACCGCTTCGTCGACGTCGGACTCGCGGAGCAGGCGTGCGTCGGCATCGCGGCGGGCTTGGCGTACGACGGCAACATCCCCGTCGTGTCCGGCATGCTCCCGTTCCTGTCGATGCGCGCGCTCGAGCAGGTGCGCACGGACGTGTGCTATCCCAACCTCCCCGTCAAGATCATCGGCACGCACGGCGGCCTCGTGGGCAACGGCGGCTCGACGCACTACGCGGTCGAGGACCTGTCGCTGATGTGCTCGCTGACGAACATGACCGTCACCTCGATCGGCGACCCCGTCATGGTGGGCGAGATCATCCGGCAGTCGATGGACATGACCGGGCCCATCTACATCCGGCTGGCCGTCGGCAAGAAGGACAAGGTGCTGTACGAGGACGGCCAGCACGAGATCCGGATCGGCAAGGGCATCGTCGCGCGCGACGGTTCCGACGTCACACTGTTCACGCACGGCACGACCGTCGCGCAGGCGCTGGATGCCGCCGAGCAGCTCGCGCAGGACGGCGTCTCGGTGCGCGTCGTCGACATGTTCACGCTCAAGCCGATCGACGCCGATCTCATCGAGCGCTGCGCGGCGGAGACCGCCGGCCGCTTCGTCGTCCTGGAGGACCACCTCTCCTACGGCGGGCTCGCGACGCGCGTGGCCGACGTCGTGGCCGATCGCGGCATCCGCCTGGAGTCGTTCGAGCGTCTCGGCATCCCGCAGGTGTACGCCGGCTTCGGCGAGGACGAGCAGCTGCGCGACAAGCACGGCTACGGCCTGTCGGCCACGGTCGCGGCCCTGCGCCGCGCCGCGGGGCCGGCCACGCGTGCGGCCGCCGACGAGCCGGCCGCGGTCTGAGGGAGGCAGCGATGAAGACCGTCGCCGTCACGAAGATCGGCAGCCTGCGCGACCCCGACGAGGACACGCGGGGCCGCATCGGGGTCGTCGACCTCCCCGAGCCCGAGCTCGGCCCCGAGGACGTCCGGATCCGCGTCGCCTACGCCGCGATCTGCGGATCCGACCCCCACCTCGCCGAAGGATTCTTCGGCACCGACGTGCCCATCGGGCTCGGCCACGAGATCTCCGGCGTGATCGAGGCCCTCGGCGAGCGCGCGACCCGCAACGGGCTGCGGGTCGGCGACCGGGTGTCGGGCAACTTCCTGAAGTTCTGCGGCACGTGCCGCGCCTGCGTCGACGGGCGTCAGCAGTTCTGCGCGCACATCCAGGACTACAACCGGCCCGGCATGGCCGAGACGGTCACGTGGCACGAGTCGCAGGTGCATCGCCTTCCCGAATCGGTGTCGCTTCTCGAGGGGTGCCTGCTCGAGCCGACGAGCGTCGCGGTCCGCATCGCCGACAAGACGCGCATCCGCGTCGGCGACCGGGTCGCCGTCTGCGGCGGCGGGCCCATCGGCCAGCTCGCCCTCCAGGTCATGAGGCGGTACGGCGCGACCTCGCTCACGCTGATCGAGCCGATCGCCGAGCGCCGGGAGATGGCACTGCGCCACGGCGCGGAGTTCACGATCGACCCCGTGACGGAGAACCAGGCGGCACGCGCGGACGAGATCACGCAGGGCCTCGGATACGACATCGTGATCGACGCGTCCGGCTCGCCCCGCGCGGTGCGCGGGCTGCTCGACATCGCCGCCAAGGGCGCCACGGTGATCTACGGCGCCATGTACCCCGACGACTTCGAGATGCCGCTGCACCTGTCCGACTACCTGTATCTGCGGGAGCTCACGATCACGGGCGTCTTCGTGTCGCCGTACGCATTCCCCCGCGCGCTGCAGCTGCTGCCCCACCTCGAGCTCGGCGAGCTGACGGCCGCCGTATTCGATCTCGACGACGCCGCGGCGGCCTTCGAAGCGCACGTGAGCGGCCGGCATCCCAAGGTGATCATCCGCTGCAACCGGATCGAGGACGCGGCGTGAGCGCCGCGACCGCCGTGCAGCCGGGCGTCGCGGTGGCGGCTCCGCCGGCGCTGGAGGTCACGGGCATCAGCAAGTCGTTCGACGGCGTCGCCGCTCTGCGCGGCGTGGACCTGTCGGTGCGGCCGGGCGAGATCCACGCGCTACTCGGCGAGAACGGCGCCGGCAAGTCGACCCTGATCAAGATCATCACGGGGCTGTACTCGCACGACGAGGGCACCGTGCGGTTCGCCGGACAGCCCGCCGACTTCTCGAGCGTCCGGGCGGCGAATCGTTCCGGCATCGTGGCGCTGTACCAGGAGCTGTCGATCGTGCCGACCATCAGCGTCGCCGAGAACATCACCCTCACGGAGGGCGCCCCGTCGACGCTCGGCGTGGTGCGAGGCCGCGCGATGCGCCAGCGGGCGCAGGCCCTGCTCGACCGCCTCAACCAGCGGATCCCGCTCCGCGCTCTGGCGGGCGACCTCTCCCCCGTGAAGCAGACGATGGTCTCCATCGCCCGCGCCCTCGCGATGGACGCGCGCGTGCTGATCCTGGACGAGCCGACCGCCTCCCTGACGGACACGGAGATCGGCGACCTGTTCGCGGTGCTGCGGGGTCTGCGGGACGAGGGCGTCGCGATCGTCTACGTGTCGCATCGCCTGGAGGAGGTCTTCGAGCTGTGCGACCGCCTCACCGTGATGCGCAACGGCCAGACGATCGTCACGAAGGACGTCGCCGACTCGTCCATCGACGACGTCATCTCGACCATGGTCGGACGCGAGCAGAGCGAGCTCTATCCCGACCGCGACACCGCGGGAGAGGACGTCGTGCTCACCGTCTCGCGGCTCACGGGACGGCGCGTGACCGACGTGTCGTTCGACCTGCGGGCGGGCGAGGTGCTCGGCATCGGCGGGCTCGCCGGATCCGGTCGCAGCGAGCTGCTGCGGCTTCTCGCCGGGGCGCAGAAGCACACGTCCGGCACCATCGCCGTCTCCGGCAGGGAGGTGTCCGGCGGTGTGGGCCGAGCTCTCGAGGCGGGCATCGCGCTCGTCCCGGAGGAGCGCCGCAGCCAGGGCGTGATCCTGTCCGCCCCGATCACCGAGAACGTCGCGATCGCGAACCTCGGCCGCGTCAGCAGCGTCGGTGTCGTCTCCGGACGCCGGATCACCGCGCTGGCGAAGGAGGCCATCGCGAACCTGCGGATCAAGGCCGCCGGGCATCGGCAGGACGTCGGCCAGCTCTCGGGCGGCAACCAGCAGAAGGTCGTGCTCGCGAAGATCCTCGCGCGCGGCCCGAAGGTGCTGCTGATGGACGAGCCCACGCGCGGCATCGACGTCGGCACGAAGGCGGAGATCTACCGCCTCATCCGCGAGCTCGCCGCCGACGGCATGGCCGTCGTCGCGGTCAGCAGCGAACTGCCGGAGCTGATCGGCCTGTCCGACCGGATCCTCGTGATGCACGAGGGCCGGGTGTCGGGCGAGGTCGACGCCGCGACGGCCACGGACGAACAGATCCTCACCCACGCCTATGGAAGGGACGCCTGAGATGGTGACCGAGACCCTCACGGTGCAGGCGGTCGCCCCCGACCGCAGGAGCTTCACCCAGCTGATCTGGCAGTCGAGCACGATCGTCGCGCTCGTGGTGCTGATCGTCGTGTTCGCGATCGCGAGCGGCGGCCGGTTCGCCTCCGCGTCGAACCTGACCAACATCCTCAACGCCGTCGCGATCCTCACGATCGTGGCGGTCGCGCAGACCATCGTGATGGTCGTCGGCGACTTCGACCTCTCGGTCGGCATGACGGCGACGCTCGGCGGAGCCACGGCCGGCGCGCTGCTCGTCGACGGCTCGAACCTCGCCGTGGCCATCCTCGGCGGCGTGGGGGTCGGCATCCTGGTCGGCGCCGTCAACGGCCTCCTCGTCGCCTTCCTCAACATCTCCGCCTTCGTCGCGACCCTCGCGACGATGACCGGGGTCGGCGGCCTGAATCTGCTCATCACCGACGGCACGAACATCTACGGCTGGGCCGAGGAGTTCAACATCGTCGGCCAGATGCGCATCAACGGCATCCCCGCCCCCGTCATCTACGCGACGCTCATCTCCGTCATCGTCTGGCTGGTCCTGCGCTTCACGACGCTGGGTCGGCGCTGGTACGCGATCGGCGGCAATGCCGAGGTCGCGCGGCTGTCCGGCGTGAACGTCCGCCCGACCCGGTTCTTCGCGTTCGTCGCGGCCGGCGGGCTGTCGGCCCTCGCCGGCGTCGTGCTCGTCAGCCGCCTCGGCAGCGCGGGCCCGCACGCGGCGGACGACCGCATGATGTTCGCGGTCGCCGCGGTCTTCCTCGGCATGACGCTGCTGCGCTCGGGACAGGCGAACATCGGCGGCACGCTGATCGGCGTCGCGATCATCGGCGTCGTGCAGAACGGCCTGAACCTGGTCGGCATCAACACCTACATCCAGCAGGTGCTGATCGGCGCGATCATCATCGGCGCCGTCCTGCTCTCCGGGCTGAAGAACAAGAACACCTGACCCACCCACTGCATCACCGCATCAAGACAAAGGAGTTCACGATGCACGCACGCACCATCCTCAAGCCCCTCGCGGCGGCCGGCGTCGCCCTGTTCGCCGTCGCCGCACTCGCCGGCTGCTCGGTCGACACCGGTCAGGGCGGCGCGGCCGCCGGCGGCGGTGAGACGAGGGAGAACGGCATGGGCGACGACGGCGTCTTCAAGGTCGCCGCGTTCACGGCCGGATACGGCACGCCGGGCGGAAAGCTCACGCTCGACTACTTCGTCGAGGCCGGCAACGCCGAGGAGAACTGGGAGGTGACGCTCGACACCAGCGAGTTCAACTACGACGAGATCACCACCGAGATCCAGAACCAGATCTCGAACGGCGCGGACGCGATCCTCGCCGGCTTCCCCGACCCGCGCCAGACCGCGGTCATCGAGCAGGCGGCGGCCGACGCCGGCATCCCGATCTTCTCGATCGACGGCGGGGTCGAGCCCAACGACGCCTACGCGGTGGACGTCACCTTCAGCCAGCAGCAGATGGCCGAGGAGACCGTCGGAGCGCTCGAGGAGGCGGTGGGCGGATCGCTCGAGGGCAAGGACGTCATGGTCATCGGCCACGACCCGCACATCGGCATCCAGACCCGTAGCAACATCGCGCTCGAGCTGTTCGAGGAGAGGGGCGCGAACATCGCGGGCGGCGAGATGAAGCAGGTGCTCAACCCGGGCACGGGCCGCACCGAGGCGCTCACCTTCGTGCAGGACTACCTGCAGGCGAACCCGGACGGCCTGGACGCCGTGTGGGTGGGCTGGGATGACGGCGCGCTCGGCGCCGTGAAGGCCATCAACGAGGCGGGGCGTGACGACATCTTCGTCACGGGCGTCGATGCGCTCGAGGAGACGACGGTCGAGATCAAGAAGGAGGGCCCGATGTACGCCTCGATGGCGCAGGACTGGATCGGGGTCGTCGACCAGGTGATCGACATCATGAACGACTACCGCGACAGCGCGACGCTGCCCGAGGAGAACTTCATCGATCTGCCCGCCGAGCTCATCGACCGCAGCAACGTCGACGCGTTCGAGCCGACCCTCTGACGGGCGACGGATGAGCACCGGACTGCAGACGGCCTCGGATCTCGCGGGCCTGTTCAGCCTCCGCGGCGACATCGTCGTCGTGACGGGAGCGTCGAGCGGCATCGGCCAGGCCGCGGCCGAGGCGTACGCCGCCGCGGGCGCGACGGTCGTCGTCCTCGGGCGCAGCGAGGCCAGGGTGACCGACGTCGTCTCGGCCATCGCCGCGGCGGGCGGCACGGCGCACGGCTTCGTCGCGGACGTGTCCGTCCGGGGAGCGATGGACGAGGTGCTCGCGCGAGTGGTCGACGAGGTCGGTCGGCCGACCGTCGTCGTCGCCAACGCGGGCATCGCGGGCGGCGCGAGCTACCGGGCCGACGGGCGCCTTGCCGACTACGCCGACGCGGAGTGGGACGAGGTCGTCGCGACCAACCTGACCGGCACCTTCGAGACAGTGCGGGCCGCGGCGCGCGTGCTCGAGCAAGGCGGCCGCATCCTGGTCACCTCCTCGACCGCGGGCATGCGCACGGATCCGATGGTGTCGTACGCCTATGTCGCGACGAAGGCCGCGATCCTGAACTTCGTGCGTCAGACGGCGCTCGAGCTGGCGCCCCGCGGGATCCGCGTGAACGCCGTCGCGCCGGGTCCTTTCAAGGGCACCCGGATCGGCGACGGCAAGACGGAGATCTCGCCGGAGTTCGAGGCGGAATGGGCATCGACCATCCCGCTCGGCCGGATGGGGACGATGCCGGAGATCCAGGGACCGATGCTCTTCCTCGTCTCGCCGGCCTCCGCCTTCGTGACCGGGGCGATCCTCGCCGTCGACGGCGGCGCGGTCGCGCTGTCCCACACCGCATTCTGACCGCCGGGGGAGGCGCATCCCGCCTCCCCCGGCACCTCAACCGCACGACACACCAATCGAAGGAGTTCCCATGAGACTTGACGGCAAGGTCGCCATCATCACCGGCGGCGCGAGCGGTATCGGACGCACCACGGTGCACAAGTTCATCCGCGAGGGCGCCAAGGTCCTCGTCGCCGACATCGACCTGGCCCGCGCCGAGCAGGTGGTGGCGGAGGCCGAGCAGGCCGGATTCCCCGGCGCGGCGGCCGCGACGTCGGTGGACGTGTCGGCGTTCGAGGACGTCGAGGCGATGGTGGCCAAGGCCGTCGAGATCTTCGGCGCCGTTCACGTGATCTTCAACAACGCCGGCATCGCGGGCGGCGCTCCGCTGCTCGAGCACGATCCCGAAGCCGACTACGAGCGGATCATCCGCGTCGATCAGAACGGCGTCTACTACGGCATCGTCGCCGCCGGCCGGCAGATGGCGAAGCAGGGCACGGGCGGGGTGATCATCAGCACCTCCTCGGTCTACGGCGAGCAGGCCGCGGAGCTGTCGTTCACCTACAGCGCCGCGAAGGCCGCCGTGATCTCGTTCACGCGGTCGGCGGCCTACGAGCTCGCCGAGCACGGCATCCGCGCGGTCGCGATCACGCCCGGTCGTGTCGCGACGCCCATCATCAACCAGTTCAGCGACGAGCTGAGGGCGACGTTCGCGGCCGAGCAGCTGCGCGGGAAGCTCACGGAGCCCGAGGAGATCGCCGACGTGGTCGCGTTCCTCGCCTCGGACGAGTCGCGCGTGATCAACGGCACGGTCGTGAGCGTGGACGACGGCTACTCCGTCTTCAAGCAGCGCCTCGAGCTGCCGGTGTTCTGATCGGAGCCCGGATCGTGTCCGCCGTCCCCCGTCGCCTGCCCGCCGAGCTCGACGTTGCATGCCACCTCAACGTGGTGCTCGCCGACCCGGCGTCCGACGTCCTCACCGCCGCGCTCGACGGCATCGCCGCCCGCGGCTTCCGGCGGATCGTGCTGCCGCCCGTCGATTCGGCCTCGTTCGACGCGGCCGGGTTCCGGGTGCGATGCGAGGCGCGCGGACTGTCGGCGATCCCGATCATCGGCCAGTCGCCCGACGCGGACGTCTCGTCGGACGATCCGGAGATCCGCGCCGCGGGATCGCGGGCGCTCCACCGCGCGATCGACCTCGCGGCGGAGCTGGGGTCGGATCAGCTCAACGGCGTGCAGTACGGCCTGTTCGGCCGGTCGCCGTCCGCGGTGCCGCGCGACGCGTGGGAGCGGTCCGCCGCCGCCGTGGGCGAGGCGGCCGATGCCGCGCACGAACGCGGCATCGCGCTCGTGTTCGAGGTGCTCAATCGCTACGAGACCGCGATGATCAACACGGCGGAGCAGGCGATGGCCTACGCCGAGGCGAGCGGCTCCCCCCATCTGCGCATCCATCTCGACACCTTCCACATGGCGGTCGAGGAGGAGGACATCGCGGCCGCGATTCGCACAGCGCTCCCCCGGCTGTCGTTCCTCGAGCTCGGGCAGTCCGGCCGTGGCCGGCTGTCGCGCGGCGCGGTGGTCGTCGCGGACGTGGTGCACGACGCGCTCGACCTCGGCTACGAGGGACGCTGGGGCGTCGAGGCGTTCTCCGCCGCGATCCTGCCCCCGCCCGCGCGCGACGCGCTCGCGATCTGGCGCGCGCCGTACATCGACGGTCTGCACCTCGCGGACGACGCCGTGCGCGTGATCCGCGCCGGATGGGCGGCGAGCGCCCCCGGTCGCCGCGCGGCGCGCCTCGCCCGCGCGAACGGCTCCGACAGCGGCGCCTCGGACGCGGCGCGCGCCGGCACCGCGACGGATCTTGGCGACGATATTGTCTCCGATCCGATCGTGGCTCACACTGAACGCGAGACCCGACTCTCTGACGCCCCCGCGCCAGCGAACCCCGCGGGCGCCCTGCCCGCAGCCCCCACAGAAGCAGCACACACAGAGAGGTGAGTGATCACATGACGGATATCGAGAACGCGGTCGTCAGCACGGACGCCGCATCCGGCGAGGCGTCGGACACCGAGGTCGGCGAGGCCGCGGAGGCGGCCGTCCGCACCGGCCTGTTCATCGGCGGAGAGGAGCGGTTCACCGACGAGGTCGTGAAGATCGCCGACCCTGGCAAGCCCGGGGTGATCGTGGGCGAGGCCGCGTCGGCGACGCCGCAGGACGTGGCGGCCGCGGTCGCGGCGGCGAAGGCCGCTTTCCCCGCGTGGGCCGCGCTGTCGGCGCAGGAGCGCGCGGCGAGGATGGCCGACGCGATCGCGGGGATCGCGGACGACCGCGACACCGACGCGGCGATCCTGTCGCAGGAGAACGGCAAGATCCGGATGGAGGCGTGGATCGACGCGCTCGTGTTCGAGATCCGCTGGAACGTCACCCTCGGCGTCGCCGACCAGGTCGACGAGGGCACCACGCTCGCTCCGGCCCCCGGCATCCCCGTCACGACGCAGGTGAAGCATTCGCCGCTGGGCGTCGTGTCGATCATCGTGCCGTTCAACTGGCCCATCGCGATCCTCGGGGCGGCGCTGCCGAACGCGCTGCTGGCGGGCAACACGGTCGTGGTGAAGCCGCCGGCATCCGCCCCGCTCGCCACGGCGCGGCTCGTGCAGCGCGTCGCGGCGAAGCTCCCCGCGGGCGTGCTGAACGTCGTCACGGGCAAGGACGAGAACATGTCCGCCCTGATCGACAACCCGGACGTCGCCAAGCTGTCGTTCACGGGAAGCGTCAACGGCGGCAAGCGGATGATGGAGATGGCGTCCAGGACGCTGACCCGCGTGACGCTCGAGCTCGGCGGCAACGACGCGGCCGTGATCGCCGAGGACGCGGTCCTCGACGACGCGCACGTCGACCGCCTGTTCGGCGCGATCTACGACACCACGGGCCAGATCTGCATGAACGCGAAGCGCGTCTACGTGCACCGCTCGCGTCTCGACGAACTCGTCGCGGCTCTCGAGGCGCGCCTGCAGAAGGTCGTGATCGGCTACGGCCTCGACGAGGGGACCACGATGGGCCCGCTGCACCAGCCGGCGCAGAAGGCGTTCGTCGAGGAGATTATCCAGGAGGCCAAGGACTCCGGTGCCGACGTGCGCGAGTACGGCGAGCTGCCGGAAGGAGACCTGGCGGGAGGCAACTTCCTCCGTCCCGCGCTCGTGATCGATCCGGATCCGTCGCTGCGCGTCGTGACGCAGGAGCAGTTCGGCCCGGTGATCCCGCTCATCCCGTTCGACTCCGAGGACGACGCGATCGCCGCGGCGAACGACACGTGGGCGGGCCTCGGCGGCTCGGTCTGGACGTCGAGCCCCGAGACCGCGCAGCGCATCGGCTCGCGCCTGCAGTGCGGTTACGTGTGGATCAACGACCACGGCGCGAATCGCCTCGACCTGCGCGCCCCGTTCGGCGGCGTGAAGCAGTCGGGCATGGGCCGCGAGCAGGGCATCGAGGGCGTCCGGGACTTCCAGGACACGCACGCGATCGCCACGCTCGACGAGGAGGCGCTCAAGGCGATGGCGCACTGACGCCGTCCCGGGCGGGTGGTGGCGCGCGCGGCGCGCCACCACCCGCCTTGTCGTGGGCGAGACGATTTGCCGCACGGCCAGACGTCAACTAGAGTTGACGACATGGTCGACACCGCACAGGCGACGGATCCCGACGAGCCGATCGGCGAGCTGTTCCGGATCGCCGAGCAGCGCCGCGAGCTGAGCCGGGCCGAGGAGGCCCAGGTGCGTCGCGCCCGCGTGAACGGGTACTCGTGGGAGGCCATCGCGACCGCGCTCGGGATCACCAAGCAGGCCGCGCACAAGAAGTTCGGCCGGAAGTGAGCAGCATGTCCGACGCCCCCGCACGACGCCGCAACCCCTTCGCCCGGCCGCAGACGCAGGAGGGGCCGCGCGCGACCTTCCGGCAGCTGCTGCCGTTCGTGTTCGAGCACAAGCGCGTGCTCGTGTGGGTCTCGATCCTGAGCGTGGTCGAGGCCGTCACGACGCTCGTGCAGCCGACCCTGATCGGCGAGGTCATCGCCCGCGTGCAGGAGAGCGTCCCGCTCGGTGCGCTGGTGTGGGCGCTCGTCGCGCTCGTGATCGTGTCGTCCGCGGTGGGCGCGTACCAGCACTTCCTGCTGCAGCGCACCGGCACCGCGGTCGTGCTCTCGAGCCGGCGTCGCCTGATCGCCCGCATCCTGCGCCTGCCGATCTCGGAGTTCGACGCGCGCCGCACGGGCGACCTCGTCTCGCGCGTCGGCACCGACACGACGATGCTCTACGCGGTGCTCACGCAGGGTCTGGCCGACAGCGTCGGCAACACGCTGCTGTTCGTGGGCGCGCTGATCGCGATGCTGATCATCGACCCGATCCTGCTGCTCAGCATCGTCGGAGTACTGGGGATCAGCGTCGTCGCGGTCGTGTCGCTGAGCGGCCGGATGCGCCGCGCCACGGCACGGCAGCAGGAGCGCGTGGGCGAGCTCACGAGCGGCATCGAGCGCGCGATCGGCGCCGTGCGGACGATCCGCGCCGCCGGCGCGGCGGGCCGCGAGGAGCGCGCCGTGGCGCAGAAGGCGGACGAGGCGTACGAGGCCGGCGTCGAGGTCGCGAAGGCGTCGGCGCTCGTCGTGCCGATCGCGGGTGTCGCGCTGCAGGCGTCGATCCTCGTCGTGCTGGGCGTCGGCGGCTATCGCGTCGCCTCGGGCGCGGTCGAGGTCGCGAGCCTCGTGACGTTCGTGATGTTCCTGTTCCTCATGATCATGCCGCTCGCGTCGGCCTTCGGCGCCATCTCGAGCGTGGGCCAGGCACTGGGCGCGCTCGGCCGCATCCAGGAGATCCTCGACCTCCCGGAGGAGACCGCCGTCGACACCGCCCCGCGCGCCGCCGCGCCCGTCGCGGGCGCTCCGGCGATCGCGTTCCGCGACGTCCGGTTCCGCTACCCCGAGGCGGCCGTCGCCGCGCGCGAGCGCGCGAAGCAGGAGGCCCTGGACGCGCACGTGCCGCTCGACGACGCGATGCAGGACGAGCGCGTCGGGGAGGTCCTGCGCGGCGTCTCGTTCGAGGTGCCTCGCGGGTCGCGCGTCGCGCTCGTGGGCCCGAGCGGCGCGGGCAAGTCGACGATCCTGTCGCTGCTCGAGCGCTTCTACGACCCGACCGCCGGCCGGATCGAGCTGGACGGGCAGGACGTTCGCGAGCTGTCCCGCGACGAGCTGCGCGCCCGCTTCGGCTACGTCGAGCAGGACGCCCCCACGCTCGCGGGCACGATCGCCGACAACCTGCGGCTCGCCTCGCCCGATGCCTCCGATTCCGAGTGCGAGCGCGTGCTGCGCGCCGTGAACCTGGGCGGAGTGATCGATCGGTCGGCGACGGGTATCCACACCCCGGTGGGCGAGGACGGCGTGATGCTGTCCGGCGGCGAGCGGCAGCGGCTCGCGATCGCACGTGCGCTGCTCGCCGCGCCGCCGATCCTGCTGCTGGACGAGTCGACGTCGTCGCTCGACGGGCTCAACGAGCAGCTGATGCGCGACGCGATCGATGCGGTCGCCGAGGGCCGGACCCTGCTGGTGATCGCGCATCGCCTGTCGACCGTGATCGACAGCGACCGCATCGTCGTGCTGGATCGCGGCGAGGTGATCGGCGAGGGCACGCACTCCGAGCTCGTGGAATCCGTGCCGCTGTACCGCGACCTCGCGAGGCACCAGCTCCTGGTCTGACCTCTCTCGCGTGGCGGGCCCACACCCCGCGGCGACCGCGTCCGGCTGGCACGATGAAGCTCATGAGCGAGCAGGTGCAGTTCCCGTCGACGTCCGGACCCATGCTGACAGGCGCGCTCGAGGTGCCCGAGGGCGAGGTGCGCGGCTGGGGCGTGTTCAGCCACGGCCTCACCCTGGGCAAGGACTCCCCCGCCGCGTCACGCATCTCGAAGGCGCTGGCGGCGAGCGGGATCGGGATGCTCCGGTTCGACAATCTCGGTCTGGGCGACTCGGGTGGCGACTGGGCCGACAGCTCCTTCTCGCTCAAGGTCGCCGACACCGTCGCCGCCACGCGGTTCATGGCCGAGCGCGGCACACCGGCCTCGCTGCTCGTCGGGCACTCGTTCGGCGGCGCCGCCGTGCTGGCCGCCGCCGAGCAGTGCCCCGACATCCGCGCGGTCGCGACGGTCGGCGCGCCGTACGAGCCGAAGCACGCCGAGCACAACTTCGAGCACGTCGTGGACCTCGTCATGGCGGAGGGCGAGGCGGAGTGGCGGGTCGGCGGCCGCGAGCTCACGCTGCGTCGCGGCTTCGTCGAGGACCTGCGCCGCACCGACCTCGAGGACGTGATCGAACGCCTGCGCAAGCCGCTGCTCATCCTGCACTCCCCCGACGACGCGATGGTGCCGATCCGCCACGCGCAGGACATCTTCTTCGCCGCGCATCACCCGCGCAGCTTCATCGACCTCGACGGCACCGATCACTTCCTGACGGGCAGGGGACACGCGGCCCGCGTCGCCCGCATCATCGCCGCCTGGGCCGACGCCTACCTCGCGCCGGCGGGCTGAGCGGGGCGGCGCGCTCGGCGCGCCGCCCCGCTCAGGGCACGATCAGCGGCCGCCGTGGCCGCCGCCCGAGCTCGGCTTGCACGCGAAGCTCGCCGCCGACTCGGGGTCGCCGCCGACGTAGCGGGCGACGAGGGGGTACACGCACAGCGGGCGCGTGCGATCCGGCGACCAGGAGGCGGGCACCTCGGGGTTCACGCCGCCGGGGTTGCCGGCGCCGCGAGCCGAGGCGATGAGCCGGTCGGGCGCCTTGCCCTGCTCGACCCATGCGACGATCGCGCCGAGCCCGTCGAACTGGTCGGTCGCGACGCCGCCGCTGACGTGTCCCATGCCCGGCACCTCGAAGTACCGCGCGAACCGCTCGGCCTTGTTCCGGTTCTCGCGGTCGAGCTGCTCGAACCAGCGGGCCGTGTCGTCCGCGCTGAACACCGCGTCGGACGCGCCGTGCGCGACGATCAGCCGGCCGCCGCTGTCGCGCAACTCGTCGAGCTCGGTCGGCTCGGGCGGCGTCATGAACTGCATCGCACTCTCGGTGTAGATGCCGCCAGAGCGGTAGATGTCCTTCGCCTTGGCGTCGATGTCCATCGACAGCGCGTACTGGCCGATGTTCGCGAGGATGCCGGGGCTCTCCGGCGTCGAGGAGAACACGAAGCCCACCGCCATGGGATCCAGCAGCGCGCTGAGCGTCAGCTCCCACGTGGCCCAGTCGCTGTTCGCGATGCCCGCATCGAACGGGAAGGATGCGTAGATGCGCTTCCCACTGGACGTCTTCGCCCCGGCGAACACCGTCTGGATCACGCGCTTCTGCGCGGGGGTGAGGCACGTGCCATCACGCTCGTCCGCGCAGGTGGGCACGTGGCGCTTGACGTCGAAGGCCCGCTGGCAGGCTGCGCTGTCCTGCACCATGCCGTCCGTGAGCCTGTCGAGGCCGTCGCAGCGAGCGAGGATCGCGTTCGCGACGGTGCGACGCTCCGCCGCCGTGAAGGCGGTCTTCAGGTCGCCCGGCGTGGTCGCCACCGTGTTCCATTGCTGCGCGCCCCACACCTGTGCGACGGCGGCCTGCGGCAGGTTGAATCCCGGCGCGATCGCGAGGAAGCCGTCGTACTCGTCGGCGTACCGCGCGGCGGCGACCATGGTGTGGCGTCCGCCGTTCGAGCCGCCCGCGAAGTACGACGTGTCGGCGGCGCGTCCGTAGGCCGCCGTGACGAGCGCCTTGGCCATCGGCGTGAGCGTGCCGACGGCCTGGTATCCGTAGTCGAGCCGCGCCTGCGGATCCAGGCCGAACAGCGGATTCTGCGCCCCGGAGTGGCCGGCGTCCGAGCTGAGGATCGCGAACCCCTGCTGAAGGCCGTTGCGCAGCTGGCCGCCGGTGAACGACCCGACGGCGGGTGAGACGCTGCCGTCCATGCCGCCGTTGCCCTGGTGCAGGAAGCGTCCGGCCCACTTCACGGGCAGACGCATCTCGAAGCCGATCGCGTAGTCCTGTCCGTCGACCGGGCTCGTGCGCTCGTTCATGCGGCCCTGCACGAGGCAGTGCTCGCCCACGGGCACGCCAGCGTGGGTCACCTCCCCGGCGGGAACCCGCCGGACGAGCGTGACGGTCGTCTGCTCGAACCCGAAGCCCGTGAGGGTCTCGCATTCGCGCAGGGTGCCCGGCCGGGCGCGGTCGGGATCGCCGTGCCCGCCGTGCCCGCCGTGCGCCACAGCCGCCAGCGGCGTCGCCAGCAGCAGTGCGGCCGCAGCCGCCAGGGCGATGGACGCCCTGTTCCTTCTCTTCATGACTCCTCCTCGTCGAGGGTTCACACCCGCACCGTTGCGGGCGAGCTGGAAGGAGGCCGCCTCGGGTCAGCGGCCCCTCGACGCCGTGCGGATCGTCTCCGTCTGCCACGGGATGGCGGTGCCGGTCGGGTGCACGATCTCCGGGCGCCCGGCGAAGCGCGCGCGCAGATCGGCCTTGCGGACCTTGCCGGAGGCGGTGCGCGGCAGCTCGTCGACGATCACGACGTTCTTGGGGATCTTGTAGCGCGCGATCCGGCCGGTCAGGTGATCCTGCACCGTCTGGGTCGTGACCTCGGCGCCGTCGCGCACGGTCAGTACGGCCCAGCCGACCTCGCCCCACTTCTCGTCCGGCACGCCGATCACGGCGGCGCCCGTGACGCCGCCGATGTCGAACAGGTGGTTCTCGACCTCGGCGGGATAGATGTTCTCGCCGCCCGAGATGATCATGTCCTTCAGGCGGTCCGAGATGAACAGGTAGCCCTCCTCGTCGAGGTAGCCCATGTCGCCGGTGCGGAACCAGCCGTCGGGGCGGAACGACTGCGCGTTCGCCTCGGGCAGGTGCAGGTAGCCGGGGAACACGTTCGGGCCGAGCACCTCGATCTCCCCCACCTCGCCGGGCGGCAGCAGCGCGCCGTCCTCGCCCGCGATGCGCACGCTCGAGAAGAAGTGCGGCAGCCCGACGCTGCCCTGCTTCTCGCGCGTGCGGTCCGCAGGCAGCGCGGTGTGGCCGGGCGAGGTCTCCGTCATGCCGTACCCCTGGGTGAAGTGCAGCCCGCGCTCCTCGTACACGTCGAGGATGCGCGTGGGAACGGCCGATCCGCCGCACGTCAGCCGGCGCAGCGTCGACAGCTCGGTCGACGCCCAGTCGGGGTGGTCGGCCATGAGCTGGTAGGTCGTGGGGACGCCGCTCAGCATCGTGATGCCGTGGCGCTGGATGAGCGCCAGTGCGCGTCCCGGCTCGAACCCCTTCTCGAGCACCATCGTCGCGCCCTTGAGCACGATCGGCAGCGCGCCCATGCCGAGCGCCGCCGCGTGGAAGAGGGGCGAGATCAGCAGGGCGACCTCATTCGAGAGCAGGTCGTAGTCGAGCACGCAGTTCAGCGCGACGAACGTGAGGTTCTCGTGCGTGAGCGCGGCGCCCTTCGACCGCCCCGTCGTCCCCGACGTGTACATGTACACGGCCGGGTCGTCCGGCGTCACGTCGACGGCCGGGGGCGCTTGGGTCGCCACCGCCGCGAGCCGGTCGAGACCGGGATCGACCCCGTCGCCCTCGCCGGTCGGGATGACGTGCGCAACGCCCGCCGCCTCGATCCCGGGGGCGACCTTGTCGTACAGCTCCGTGTCGTAGATCAGCACGCGCGCGCCGCTGTCGGTGAGCACGTGCGTCACCTCGGGCGGCGCGAGTCGCGTGTTGACCGGCACGAACACGGCGCCGATCCGGGTGGCGCCGAACAGCGTCATCAGGAACGCGGGGCTGTTCTCGCCGATGTACGCCACGGCGTCGCCCTTGCCCACGCCCATCACGGTGAGCATCGACGCGATCCGGTCGGCGGCATCGGCGAACTCGCGATACGTCAGGCGCGTCTCGCCGAAGACCAGCGCCGTCTTGTCCGGCGTGCGCAGGCGGCGGATGGATGGCCAGGATCCGATTCCCGGGTAGGTCATGTCGTTCCTCGTCGTTGAGGCGGACCGGAGGACGGCCGCGGTGTCAGCGGTAGAAGCGGTACAGCCCTCGGGCGACGACCGCGGGGCGCTCGGAGCCCTCGATCTCGAACGTCTGGTCGACGGTGAACTGCACGCCGCCGCCCTTGACCTCCTCGACCTCCGCGATCACGGCGTTCATCCGGACGCGGGACCCGACGGGCACGGGCGAGATGAAGCGCACCTTGTCGAGGCCGTAGTTCACCTTCGTCGTGACGCCCTCGGTCTCCAGCAGCTCGCTCCAGAACCGCGTGGCGAGCGAGAGCGTGAGGAAGCCGTGCGCGATCGCGCCGCCGAAGGGGCCGTCCTTCGCGCGCTCGGGATCGGTGTGGATCCACTGGTGGTCGTCGACAGCGTCGGCGAAGGTGTTCACCCGGTCCTGCGCGATCTCGGCCCACTCGGTCCAGCCGAGGTCGCGGCCGGCGAGCGAGGTGAGCTCATCGAAGGTGGCGGTCGTGGGCATGTTCTCCTCCTGGGGATGGCGTTCAGACGAAAGCGGATGCGCCCGTAAGCGAGCGTCCGACGATGAGGGCGTTGATCTCGTGCGTTCCCTCGTACGAGTAGACGGCCTCCGCGTCGGCGAAGAAGCGGGCGGCGTCGTGCTCGAGCAGCAGTCCGTTGCCGCCCAGCACCTCGCGTGCCAGCGCGGCCGTCTCGCGGGCGCGCTCGGCGGTGACCATCTTCGCCAGCGCCGAGTTCTCGTCGCTCCAGACGCCGGCGTCCTGGTTCGCCGAGAGTGACACGGCGAGCGCGAGCGATGAGGTGACGTTGCCGAGCATGCGGGCGAGCTTCTCCTGCACGAGCTGGAAGCCGCCGAGCGGGCGGCCGAATTGCGCGCGCTGCGTCGTGTACCGGACGGCGGCGTCGAGGGCGCCCGCCTGCAGACCGGTCGCGAGCCACGCGACGTCCGAGCGCATGCGCCGCAGAAGCGCCGCGACGTCGCGCCACGAGTTCACGCCGTGCAGGCGCCGCTCCTCTTTCACGCGCACGCCGCGCAGCGTGATGTGCGCGTTCTGCACGGGCCGCAGCGAGACCTTGCCGGAGATGAGGCCGACATCCACGCCCTCGGCCTCGCGGTCGACGAGGAAGCCCTTGACCTGCCCGTCGGCCTCGTCGCGCGCGAACACCGCGAGGACGTCGGCGCGGTCGGCCGCGCCGATCCAGCGCTTCTCGCCGTCGATGATCCAGTCGTCGCCCTCGCGGCGAGCGCGGGTCGCGAGACCGCCGGCGATGTCCGAGCCGTGCTCCGGCTCGGTCAGGCAGAACACGCCACGCATCGCGAAGGACCTCACGAGGCGATCCCACTGCGCCGCCTGCTCCGCGGAGCCGCCGAACCGGATCGTGGTGCGGAACAGGCCCGCCTGCGCCGTGTACAGCGTTGCGACCGACACGTCGGCGCGCGCGAGGGTGAAGCAGCGGAAACCCGAGAACATGCTCGAGTCGGCCTCGCCCGGCGTCACGCCGTCGGGGTCCATGAGCCGCAGCGGGACGAGCGCGTCGAGCACCGCATCCGGCATCACGGCCCGCTCCCATGCGTCGGCCATGAGCGGCACGACGTCGCGGGCGAGCGTGCCCGCCAGGCCCGAGAACACCGAGCGGGCGGCGTCGCTCAGGTGGCGATCGACGAAGCCGTAGCGATCCAGCACGACGTCCGGTTCGGGGCCGGTCATGTCAGTCCCAGCAGGCGCGCGGCATTGTGCTTCATGATCCCCGGCAGCACCTCGGGCTTGAACGTCTGCGCCGCCTCGGCGTCGCGGATCCACCGGTCCGGCGTCAGCAGCGGAAAGTCGGATCCGAACAGGATCCGGTCCTTCAGCACCGTGTTGGCGTAGCGCACGAGCTCGGCCGGGAAGTACTTGGGGCTCCAGCCGGACAGGTCGATCCACGTCGAGTGCTTGTGGGTCGCGACCGAGAGCGCCTCGTCCTGCCACGGCACGGACGGATGCGCCATCACGATCTGCAGCCCGGGGAACGATGCCGCCACGCCGTCGAGCAGCATGGGATTCGACAGCGCGAGGCGCAGTCCGCGGCCGCCCGGCATGCCCGCGCCGATCCCCGTCTGGCCCGTGTGGAACAGCGCGGGCACGCCCGCCTCCTCCAGCGCGGCGTAGAGCGGGAAGAAGCGCTCGTCGTCGGGCGAGAAGCCCTGCACGGTGGGGTGGAACTTGAAACCGCGCACCCCGCTCTCCTCGAGCAGCCGGCGGGTCGCGTCGAGCGCGTCCGAGCGGAGCGGATCGACCGAGCCGTACGGGATCAGGACGTCGTTGTTGCGCGCAGCCCCCTCGGCGATGTCGGTGCTCGAGATCGGCGCCTGGCCGAGGTTCGTCGTCGCATCCACCGTGAAGACGACCGCCGCCATCCGGCGCTCGCGGTAGTACTCGGCGATCGCGTCGAGGTCCGGACGCGGGCCGTCGGTGCGGAAGTAGCGGCTCGCGGCCTCCTGCAGATCGGCCGGCAGCGACGAGTGCCCGTGCGCATCGACCTCGATGTGCACGTGCGTGTCGATGGCCTCGATCTGCGCGAGGTCGATCGCCGGCTCGTAGCGGGTCACGACCGTCAGCCCCGCTTCAGGTCCTCGGGAAGCGGCGGGAACGTCTCTCCTACCGACTGCAGGTCGCCCGCCTCGGCCTCGAACGACTCCACGAGCGCGTCGTAGGTCCAGCCCCCCTCGCGGTATGCCGTCGAGACGGGCTCGGGGTGCGACCACAGCTGCAGGCGGTCGCCGCCCACGCCGATGGCCTGGCCCGTGACACCGGCCGCGGAGTCGGAGGCGAGGTAGGCGACGAGGCCCGCGACGTCGGAGGCGGTGCCGAAGCCGAGGTCATGGCGGAAGAACGCCGGCATCGGCTCGCCCTTCTCCTCGGCCTCGACGGCCGCGGCGAAGTAGGGCACGGTCGCGGTCATGGCGGTGGCGGCGACCGGGATGACCGTGTTCACCGTGATTCCCGCCTTCTTGAGCTCGAGCGCCCAGGTGCGCACCATGCCGACGATCCCGGCCTTGGCGGCGGCGTAGTTGGTCTGACCGAAGTTGCCGCGCTGTCCCGTGGGCGAGCCGATCGTGATGATCCGGCCGCCCTGGCCCTGTTCGCGGAGGCGGATGGCGGCCTCGCGGACGACCGTGAAGGTGCCGCGCAGGTGGACGCCGATGACCGTGTCGAAGTCTTCGTCGCTCATCTTCCACAGCACGGTGTCGCGCAGCACGCCCGCGTTCGTGACCACGATGTCGAGTCGCCCGTACGTGTCGAACGCGGCGTCGACGAGCTGTGTCGCTGTCTGCGTCGGACCGACCGGCGCGACGACCGCGGTGGCGGTGCCGCCGGCCTGCGTGATCGAGTCGACAGCCGCGACGGCCGTGGCCTCGTCCACGTCGTTGACGACGACGGACGCCCCCTGCCGGGCGAGTTCCTGCGCGTACGCGAGACCGAGCCCGCGACCCGATCCGGTGACGATGGCGACTTTGCCGGTGAGCGTCATGTGCATCTCCTTCGATCGAGGACCAGGCAATCGCAAATCCTTGAGAATGTCAACGATTGATTCCGTCCATATTGTTAGAGTCGGGTCATGACGAGCGACCTGCGCACCGGAGGGCCACTGCTGAGCGATACCGCCTTCCTCCTGGCCCGAGCCAATGCCAACTCGCTCACCGCCGCGCACGCCGCGCTCGGGGAGCACGGCCTGCGGGTGCGGTCCTACACGGTCCTCGCGCTGGCCGTCTCCGAGGCGCGCCTCTCCCAGCGCGACATCGCCGAATACCTCCGCCTCGACCCCAGCCAGGTCGTCGCCCTCGTCGACGACCTGCAGCAGCGTGAGCTCGTCGCACGCGAGCCCGATCCGAACGACAGGCGCGCGAAGGTCGTGGTGGCGACGCCCGAGGGCCGCCGAATTCACGCCCGCGCCGAGGCCGCGGTCGCCGCCGCCGAGAGCGACATCCTGTCGGTCCTCGACCCCGGCGAGCAGACGACGCTGCGCGATCTGCTGTTCCGGCTCGCCTTCCCGGACTGAGGCCCGCCCACACGGCAGGGGCGCCACTTCGGGCCGAGAGAC
Source organism: Microbacterium sp. JZ31 (assembly GCF_016805985.1). Lineage (NCBI taxonomy): Bacteria > Bacillati > Actinomycetota > Actinomycetes > Micrococcales > Microbacteriaceae > Microbacterium > Microbacterium sp. JZ31. The sequence goes on along the minus strand of NZ_CP017661.1, from coordinate 716,705 downwards.
GCTCGACCCCGAACGCTCGGATAGTTGACAGACTCAGGGACGCCCGACACGCTGAATGTGGCCAATGGCGGCGACACGAGGCGGGAGCCAGCATGCGGGACGACTTCGACCCGACCGAGACGGACGACCCCGAGGAATCTCATCGGATGTACGCCCGCCTGCGGGAGGAGTGTCCCGTCGCGTACTCCTCCGCCTACGGCGGCTTCTACGCCCTGACCCGCTTTCAGGACGTGCGCGACGCGGCATCCAGCCCGCAGACCTTCATATCGTCGGTCCGCGCGGTCGTGCCGAGCGACCCGCGCGGCCTGCGCCGCCCGCCCTTGAACTTCGACGCCCCCGCGCACACTCCGTACCGTCGCGCCCTGGATCGCACACTGCAGCGTGCCCGGCTGGAGCGCCTCGAGACTCCGCTGCGCAGGCACGCTCGCGAGTGTCTGCGACCTCTGCTCGAGGCTGGAGAGGGCGACATCGCCACGGGCTTCGGCGTGCACTTCCCCGCCTGGGTGACGACCGAGTGGCTGAACCTCGAGCCCGACACGGCGCCGCTGCTCGCCGAGACCTCCTTCCGCTGGGTCACCGCCTGGCGACTGCAGGACGCATCGACCGTGACGGAGATGAGCGAGCGGATGTACGACATCGCGCGCGCCCTCGTGGCCCGGCGCCGACGGACCCCCATGGATGTCGAACTCGATCCGGCGAGCTCGCTGCTCGCCGAGCGGCTGGACGGCGAGCCGCTGCCGGAGGAGCACCTGGTCGGCTGCCTGCGGCAGAGTCTCGTCGTCGGCATGGTCGCACCACCGATCCTGCTCGGCTCGATGCTGCGCCATCTCTCGGACGACCCGAAGCTGCAACACCGGCTTCGCGCCGATCCGGCCCTCATTCCCGCCGCGGTCGAGGAGTTCGTGCGCCTCTATACGCCGTACCGCGGCTTCGCCCGCACCGTGTCCCACCCCATCGAGCTGCATGGGCGCGCGATTCCTCCGGGTGTGCCCGTGACGCTCGTGTACGCCGCGGCGAACCGCGACCCGCAGGAGTTCCCCGATCCCGACAGGTTCATGCTCGACCGACCCAACATCGCCCACCACCTCGGTTTCGGCCGAGGCCGCCACCGATGCGTGGGGATGCCGCTCGCCCGTATGGCCCTGCGCATCGCCGTCGAGGAGCTCCTTGCAGCGACGACATCCTTCACCGCGCAAGGCCCGTTCCAGCACGCACGGATGCCGGAGATCGGACACACCTCGGTGCCCGTACGGGTCACGGCGACGACGAGCAACAGTTGACACTCTCATGACCGCTCGTTAGCTTTCATGTACGGCATACCCCTCGACGAAGACGGGAATCATGACCTCGACGACGCTGTCACCCTCCCCCGCGCCACCGCCCACCGACGCGACGATCCCGATGAGCGCGGTGCCGCTGCGACCGACGCGAAGCCGGCCGACGCCGCTCACCGCGGCGAGCATCGCGCTGGCCGTCGGGATGGGCCTGCTCGGCGTCGTGCCTCTCGTGGCGGTCGGGATCGGCGCGATCGGCGAAGGCAGCGGAATACTCGATGCCCTGGCGAGGGAGGACGTCCCGGGTCTCGTGCGCAACACGCTCATCGTCGTCGCGGTGAGCACGGTGTTCGCACTGGTGATCGGCGCCGTGCTCGCCTGGGTCAATGAGCGCACGGATGCCGGCATGGGCCTCGTCACCGAGGCGATGCCGCTGCTGCCGTTCATGCTGCCCCGATCGCCGGATCGGTCGGCTGGGTGCTGCTCATGGCGCCCACGGCCGGCTTCCTGAACGGCATGCTGCGCTGGCTGCTGGGAGTGTTCGGCGTGGACCTCGAACAGGGCCCGCTCGACATCTACAGCTGGTACGGGCTGATCCTCGTCTACACCATCTACGCGGTGCCGTACGCGTTCATGATGTGCACGTCCGGGCTGCGGAACATGGATCCCTCGCTCGAGGAGCAGAGTCGGGTGAGCGGCTCGTCGCTGCTGCGCACGCTCCGCACCGTCACGCTGCCGGCCATGCTGCCGAGCCTGCTCGGCGGCACCATGCTCATCCTGATGAGCAGCTTCGGCCTGTTCTCGATCCCCAGCGTCATCGGGCGCGGCGCCGACATTCCCATCCTCTCGACGCGTATCGTGCACCTGCTCAACTTCACCTTCCCGGCAGAGACCGGCGCCGCCATCGGACTCAGCCTGATCCTCGTCGCGTTCGTCGCCGTGTTCTGGCTGCTGCAGTCCCGCACGCTGGCGCGTGGGAGGTTCGCCACGATCGGCGGCAAGGGACAGCGCGCCAGCCGGATCCGGCTCGGACGAGCGCGGCCCTGGGTGAGGGCCGCGGTTCTGATGTACATCTTCGTGACGACCGTCGCGCCGCTGCTGGCCCTTCTGATCGTGTCCCTGAACGGGTTCTGGACGCTCGACATCAACTGGTCGGGTCTGCGCCTCGACGCCTTCTTCTCCACGCTCCTCGAGGACCGCTCCACACGCAGGGCGCTCACCAACAGCCTGACCTTCGGCCTCGTCGGGTCGCTCGTCGGCATCGCGGCAGTGGCGTTCGCGTCGCTCTGGATCATCCGCTCCCGCAGTCGCCTCGCGCGGGTCATCGACGGCGCGATCAAGTTCCCGGCGATGCTCTCGCACCTCGTCATCGCCGTCGGCTTCGTCCTCGCCTTCGCCGGGCCCCCGTTCAGCCTGGGTGGCACCGCGGTCATCATGGTGGGGGCCTACCTCGCGCTCTACATCCCGCAGGCCTCGGTGAGCGCCGACACGGCCGTGGCGCAGATCGGCAAGGAGCTGCCGGAGGCCGCTCGCGTCGCGGGCTCCGGCGAAACCCGAACCGTGCTGCGGATATACCTGCCGCTGATGATGCCCGCCCTGATCCTCGGCTGGGCGATGCTCTTCGTCCGGATGATCGGCGATCTGACCGCATCCGCGATCCTTGCCGGGACCCGCAACAACGTGATCGGCTTCCGCATCCTCGAGATCTATCAGAACGGGTCGTACGCCGAACTCGCCGCGATCTCGACCTTCCTGACGCTCGTGAGCGCCGTCATCGTCATCGCGGTGCTCGTCGTCTCCCGACGACTCGCCCGCTGGAGCAACCAGAGCCTCGGAGGCAGCTGACATGTCACTGAACACCCACACGACGACGGCGCCGGCCGACCTCTCCGGCTCCACGCACCCCGGCGAGGTCGCGCCCGTCGTGAGCTTGCGTGGCGTCGCCAAGCGATTTCGCCGAGCAGACGGATCCGTCGCGAACGCGATCGACGGCGTCTCCCTGGACGTGCTGCCGGGCGAGTTCGTCGTGCTGCTCGGGCCCTCCGGGTGCGGCAAGACGACGTTGCTGCGCACGATCGCCGGTCTCGAGCGCGCGGACGAGGGGACGATCGACATCCACGGCGGCAGGGTCTTCGACGCCGCCCGCCGCATCGAGCTCCCGCCGGAGAAGCGGCATCTGAGCATGATCTTCCAGTCGTACGCACTGTGGCCGCACCTGACCGTGTTCGACAACATCGCCTACCCCCTGCGCAGCCGCGGCCGGCGCCTATCGAAGAGCGAGGTCGCGGAGAAGGTGCACGACGTGATGCGACTCGTCGGCATCGGCGAGCTCGGCGGGCAGTACCCCGGGCAGATGTCGGGCGGGCAGCAGCAGCGCGTCGCCCTGGCACGCGCGCTCGTCGACGGCGGCGACCTCGTGCTCTTCGACGAGCCGCTCTCGAACGTCGACGCGAAGGTCCGGGAGTCCCTGCGACGCGAACTGCTCGACATGCAGCGCTCGCTGGGGTTCGCCGCCATCTATGTCACGCATGACCAGCACGAGGCGATGGAACTCGCCCACCGCGTGGCCGTCATGGGCGGCGGCAAGGTGCGCCAGCTCGACGCTCCGGCCCGGATCTACTCCGAGCCGACGAGCCGCTACGTGGCGAACTTCATCGGCACCACGAACGAGATCCCCGCGACGGTGCGGGCGGTCGACGGTGGCGCGCTCGTGCTCGACACGCCGGCGGGCGAGGCTGTCGGCGTCGCCGCCGCCGAGGGAATCGGACCGGGCGACGAGGTCGTCGCGAGCTTCCGCCCGGAGTACTGCCGGCTCGGGACCGCGGGTGAGGGCAACGCCTGGGGCGGCATCGTCGAGCGCGTGCTGTTCCTCGGCGCGACGACCGAAACTGTCGTCCGCCTCGGTGGCACCGATCAGCGCATCCGCGTCACCACACTGGGTGCCGCAGACCATGTCGAGGGGGACGACATCACCGTCTCCGTGGCCGCCGCTCGCGTGCGCGTGCTTCCGATCGCGGACGGGGAGCCCGCATGAGCGCGGCTCCGACGATCGGCCGCCGAGACGCGGACGACTTCGATCCGGTGCGACCCGGTGAGACCTTCACGAGCGCGCACGAGGAGTTCCACCGGCTGCGCGCGCGCCACGGCGGCATCGCACGCAGCCAGGAGTACGAGGGCTTCTGGGCGGCGATCGGATACGACGAGGTGCTCTCGGTGATCACCGACATCGAGAACTTCACGACCCGCAAGCAGAATGCCATTCCGAAGTTCGCGTTCACCGGTGTGCGTCCCCCGCTCCATCTGGATCCGCCGGAGCATACCGAGTACCGCAGGGTGATCAATCGATTCTTCACGCCGCCGCGCATGCGCGCCCTCGAGCCGCACGTCCGAGACGCCGCCGTCTCCCTTCTGGCGCCGCTGCTCGAGGAGCGCGCGATCGACGTCTGCAAGCAGTACGCCCATCGCTTCCCCGCGTTCGTCTTCGCCGAGTTCTTCAATCTGGACGTGGCGACCTCGGAGCTGATCAAGCAGGTGAGCGGCACGTACGTCGACGCCATCCAGGTGCTCGACCACGAGACGGTCAAGTCACTCAGCGGTGAGCTGTACGCGATCGCACAGGGCATCATCGACGAGCGCGTCGCCGGTGACTACGACCCTGAGGAGGACCTCACCGCCGGACTGCTCGCCGCACGTCACGACGGCGAGCCGCTGCCCGCCGCCATGATCCTCGGCTGCGTGCGCCAGCTCATCGTGACCGGCATGGTCGCCCCGAGCGTGTTCACCGGCAACATGTTCGTGCACCTCAGCCGCGACCCGGAGCTCCAGCGCACACTGCGTGCCGACCCGACCCTCATCCCCGCCGCTGTGGAGGAGATGCTGCGGCTGTATTCGCCGTACCGCGGCATGGCCCGCACGGCGAGGCGTGACGTGGTGCTCGGTGGGCAGCGCATCCGGGAGGACGATCCCATCGCGCTCGTGTACACGTCGGCCAACCGCGACGAGCGGGTGTTCCCCGACGGCGAGAGGTTCATCCTGAACCGGCCCAACATCGGCAAGCACATCGCCTTCGGCCGCGGCACGCACAGCTGCCCCGGCGCCCCGCTCGCGCGCATGATGATGCGGATCACCCTCGAGGAGGCGCTGGCGAGGACGAGCGAGTGGACGCTGGCCGGTGAGCCCGAGATGGCGATCTGGGCCGAGTGGGGCACACGCTCGGTGCCCCTCGACTTCGTGCGAGCGTGAGGCGGGGCCGGGGAAGAGGCAGCCGTCCTCGCATGCGGTGACCACCGTCCGTCGACGGGGAGGATCGCGGGTCGACGACGGCGGCGGGACGCGCGACAAGGGGCGGGCGGATCACGATCCGCCCGCCCCTTGTCGCGCTCAGAGACCGAAGGCGTCGAGGATCGCCTGCTCGTTCTCCAGGGCGGCGTCGCGGTCCACGCGCACATACTCGGCGGGCATCTCATCGAAGCTGTAGGCCGAGATGTTCCCTGGCGCCGCATTGAGGATGTCCTGCCCCTCCTCGGAGAGCACGAAGTGCGCGAACAGGCGCGCGGCGTTCGGACTCTGGGCGTCGGCGGAGATGGACATGACGATCTCCGGGCCGTTCGTGACGTCCGGCACGGCGAACTCAACGGGGGCGCCGCTCGCCGCCGCACCCGCGACGACCTGACCCACGTTCGGGCCGGTGACCGCGCCCTCACCCGCGGCGAGCGCCTCGGTCATCGGCACGACCGAGTTGTACAGTCGCACCGCGTTGTCGGCGATCGCCTCGACGGTCTCCATGCCGTAGGCGTCTGCGACCATGCTCCAGAACTGGATGTACGCCTGCGACGAGGACGGGTCTGTCAGCAGCAGCTTGTCCTTGTATGCCGGATCGGCGAGGTCGTCGAACGAGTCCGGAACGGGCAGGTCTCCCAGGGCATCCGTGTTCCAGGACAGTCCACTCGGCGCGAACTGCACGACGGGCACCGCACCGTCGGCGAGCACGCCGTCCGCCGGGTAATCCTCATAGCCGGGGATGTCCGCCTCGTCCATCCCGATGAGCCAGCCCTCGTCGAGGCCCTGATCGACGAACGCGTCGTAGCTCGGCATGACGAGGTCCGCCGCGGGCGCCCCCGCCTCGACCTCCGCGCTGTAACGGGCTGCGAGCTCGCCGCCCGTCATGCGCACGAACTCCGCCTCGACCCCGTACTTCTCGGCGAAGGCGTCGGCGAGCTCACGCGCGGTGTCCTCGGGCGGCGTGAGATAGAAGATCAGCGACCCCTCCTCCTGAGCCGCGGAGACCAGCTCGTCGAGGGCGGCGTCTCCGGTGTCGCCGCCCTCGGCGGCGGGCTCATCGGACGCGCAGCCGGCGAGCGCGACGCCGGTCGCGGCGATGATCGCGAGAGTGGAAAGGGTTCGCCTCATATCGTGACTCCATTGTCGAGAGGTGATCGGGATGATTGCTGACGTCCAGCCTTCCGCGCGTCACAACTCGTGTCAACCTTTTGCGCACGCGAATCACCCATCGAGAGCGCCTTCGACATGCGAGGATCAGGGACGCCGCAGCCCGCGACGACGGTCTTCATCCGCCGCGCGCGCCAGCTCCGGAGTGAGGGCATCCCCGAACCGGGGGATCGCGTTGTGGCTCGCGATGCGCGACAGCGGCTCGTCGTAGCGCGCGATGACCTGTCGCACGTGCCGTGCGGCCGCCGGCCCGAGACTGTCGTACAGTTCGAGGAACAGCTCACGGGCCCGTGGGCGCGGCCATTCCCCGGGCAGCAGTTCGGCCGGGAGCTCGGGATCCTCGAGCCGGAACGCGAGCCAGTCGTTCGTGAGCTTGGTGCGCCGCACGAGCGCCTCACGCGGCTCGACGGTGCCACCCACCCACGCGCGCAGCGGCTCGTACTCCTCGATGAACGCTTCGTAGCTCGCCGCGAGCTCATCGAGCCCGAAGGCACGCTGGATCGCCGCGGGGTCGCCCGCGCGCAGATGCCACGCGGCATGCATGACATGCCCCTCCCCGACGGCGAGCTCGTCCAGCAGCGCCACGGCCTCATCCTCGCGATCATGCGGAGTGATCCACACGCCATCCTGCAGATCACCGAACGCCATGTTGCGCAGGCCGTTGCGGAGCACTCGTCGAACGTCGCGATCCGACTCCGGGATCGAGAACGACACCACCGTCCACCGGCCGTCCCAGTCCGCGAAGTCGGCACCGAACGTCAGGGCGCGCGCGAGCCGCAGGCGCTGATTGGCGACGATCCCGCGCGGGATGCCGTACGACGTCGTGCGGCCCTGCTTCCCCTGCTCGAGCAGTCCGCGTTGGGTCAGCCGCCGCATGCCCTGCCGGGACGCGTTCTCGTTCGCTCCGAACTCGCCCAGCAGCTCGACGAGGGCTGCCGAAGGAAGCAGCTCCTCGCGCGCGAACCAGTAGTCGCCGAGCAGCGTGATGAGCAGGTGCTGCGGGCCACCACCGGAATGCGGTCGCGGCAGCCGGCGACTGCGCGCGTGGGGCTGGTCGAAATCCATGTCGTCGATCCTGCTGGATCGGCCTCGGACTGCGCCACTCACGCGGCGCCACCCGCGGCGCGCGCCGCGCCGATCGCCCCGGGCACGTCGGCCGGCAGGGCGATGCGCAGCGGGTCGAGCGGTTCCCCTGCAGAATAGACGTCCCCGAAGAGCCCGACACCCGCCGCCGTGAGCTCGGCGGGAAGCGGCGGGAAGACCACCCAGCCACCGTCGATGAGCGCAGCCTCGGCGGGGGCCAGGCGCGCGATGATCGCGCGCTCTTCGCCGAAGGAGACCGACAGCGCGCCCTGGTCGCGTCCGATCTCCACCACAGGCCGCGAGATGCGCACGGCAAGCAGCCCGGCGTGCGCGACGAAGCTCAGCTCGCCGCCGAACTCGATCCGCCACCGCCCACCGGAATGCGAGGCGCGCCTCAGGGGGAACCGGAACGTCGCGTCCCCGTCCGTCTCGACGCCGTCATCGCCGTAGACCCCGCCGTCCGGGTTCATCAGGACGTAGCGGACGAAGCTGTCGCGGACGCCCCAGTACAGCCCTGCGACGACGCCGGCGTCGGGGCTCCCCGGATCTCGGACATCGTCGTCGCGCATGACATCGATCATGACGACCGGAACAATCGCCGTCAAATGACGCGACGACCCGTGACCGCGGGTGCTTGATACAGTCTCAAAGTGGATGAGATTTCGCGGGATCCGCGAGGCGAACCGGCGACGGCTCGGCTCAACTACACGGCGTACCGCCTCGCCCGAGCACTGAACCGCTTCGCCGAGAACACGGCGCTCGCCCACGGCGTGACTCTGTCGCAGTTCTTCGTGCTGCAGGTGCTCGGCGAGGGGCTGCCGCTGTCGAATGCGCAGCTGTCCCGCCGGACCTTCGTGAGCGCGCAGGCCGCCCACACCGTCTCCAACGAGCTCATCGACGCCGGACTCGTCGAGCGCGGCGCGCACCCGTCGAACCGGCGGATCCGCCTCGTGAGTCTGACCGAGGCGGGGTGGAACGTGCTCGAACAGTGCCACGCCGAGCTGCGCGCGCACGAGGAGCGCCTGTTCACGATCATCGGCGCCGAGCTGCACGGGTCGCTCTCGGACGCGCTCGACCGCAGCGCGGTCGCCCTCGCCGGCGGATACTTCGGCGACGACGAGGCGGAGGCCGTGGCGATCGCGCGTCGGCAGTCGGCGATCAGACCGCGCCACATCCCGTCCCGGCTGGCGCGGGCCCGGCTGCGCGCCGCATCGTCGGAGCCGAAGACCGAGGAATGACCCTCAGGGGCGCGGCGCCCTCAGGGCGACGAGCAGTGCGCAGGCGAGAGCCGCGACGCCCCCGATCATCAACGACACCCTTCCCGACGACGCGTCGATCACCCAGCCCATCAGCAGCGCGCCGAACGGCACCATGCCGTAGTTGCCGAGCGTGACGAGCGACATCAGGCGACCGATCGCCTCGGGCGCCACGGCGGACTGCGCGGCGGCGTTCAACACGCCCTGGTAGTAGCCGATCGCGAGACCGAGCAGCGGCCCCGCCCACAGGAACAGGGCGAGCGTGGGCGCGGCGGCGTTCACCAGCAGCGCGCCCCCGAAGGCGGCGGCGGCCGGGATGAGGGAGCGTACGCCCACGCGCGGCAGGGCCGCCGCGATGCCGCCGCCGACGATCGCTCCGACAGCGTTGAGGGCGTGCGCCGCACCGACCGCTGTCGCATCGCCCCCGTAGGACAGGTCGACGGTCGCCGTGAGCACCAGGCCGAAGTTCATGGCGAACAGGGCGATCACGACGTTCGCGATCAGCAGCGTCGACACAGCCCGCTGGCGCAGCAGGTCGGTCGTGCGCACCGGCGCGCTCTCCGATCGCCGAGCACGTTCGTGCAGGCTCGCCGGTCGGATCAGCAGCAGCGAGACCCCCACCGCGATGAAGGAAGCGGCGTTCAGCAGCATGCACGCCGGCGCCCCGAGCTGCTGGAAGGCGATTCCCGCCAGTCCCGGACCGATCGAGCGGGCCGCCGCGAGAGCGATGGTGCTGATGGACACGGCGCGCGAGAGCGCCGTCGGCCCGACGAGTTCGAAGATGATCGCCTGACCGGCGATCCGCTCGAACGCCTGCACCGTGCCCAGTACCGCGACGAGCGCATAGAGGATGCGGATATCGGGCTCCGCCGCCGCGACGACGAGCGCGAGCACGGCAGTCGTCGCCGCCGCGAGCCCCGAGGTGAACAGCAGGATCGTGCGCGGGCGCACACGGTCGGCGAGGCGGCCCGCCAGGACGCCGAACACGAGGATGGGCAGGAACTGCGCGATCGTCACGCCGCTGAGGGTCTGTGCGCTGCCGGTGGCCGCGAGCACGACGAGCTGCAGCGCGAGGTTCTGGAACCAGGTGCCCACGTTCGAGACGACCTGACCGGCGAAGTACAGGGAGAAGCTGCGCTGCCGCAGCGGCTCGAACACGCCCATCCGCGCCCTCAGCTGCGGGCGGGCACGCGGGTGCGGAGGAAGTCGGCGATGCGCTCGGGGATGCGCGCGGCCCCGGTGGATCGCGCGTCGGCGTTGTTCGCGCGGATCTCCAGCACCGGGATTCCCGCGGCCTCGAGGGCCTCGGTGATGAACACGCCCCCGGGGGTGTCATCCGCGACGAGGTGAACGACGCCGTCGACGTCGTGGCTGAGCGCCTCCGCGAGGTACCAGTCGGATGACCACGGCGGCACGTAGAGCTGGTCGGTGATCCCCACGAAACGAGCGGCGAGCGTTCGGACGGGATCCTCCCCGTATCGGCGGTACCCGTCGGCGGCGATCGCGAGGTACATCGACCAGACGAAGACGGCGCCGAACTCCTCCTGGAAACGCTGGTACATCGCCAGATCCGACCACAGGCCGCGTCCGATCCACATCAGGCGCCGTCGTTCCGCCGGGCACACGGCGTGGCCGCGGGCCACGCGCTCGGCCACCTCGTCGTGGAGCGCGCGCGCCGCATCCACAGCCCACTGCGTACCGCGATGCCACTGCGGCACCATGACCGCGGGCATCGTGTCGTTCACGCTGACCGGCGTCGGCCGGGCTGCTGCCACGAGGTCGCGCGTGCGGCGGTTCCACTCCGCATGCTCGTTGCCGAGGCGCATGATCTCCGCGAGTCGTCCCCGATCGAGCCGTCGCCCTGTCCGGTCTTCGAGCCACGAGGTCAGCTCCTCGATCTCGTCCTGGAGCAGATCGAGCCGATCGGAGCCGAACGCCGTCTCCCACTCGTGCGAGACGAGCTCCCACCACCGCGGAGGGACGGGGTCGGCGGCGGTCCGCGACAGCAGGAAGGTCTCCGTGCCGGGGCGCTCGCCCCACTGCTCGAAGATCTTCTGCGTGACGTCGCCACTGCGTTCGGCGATCGCGAAGGCGGGTGCCGGCAACCCGCCCCACGGCCGCATGTGCTCGGGAAGCTCCTGCTCCCCGAGCGGCATCGCGTCGTACTGCAGGCTGAAGTCGGGCAGCCCCCGCGCCGCGACCCGCTCCATCGCGGCCGGTCCCACCTGCTTGGCGGCGATGATGGAAGACCACCACTGCGTCACCACGTAGGGGATCTCGAGCGCGCGCAGGATCTCGTGGGGCACATCCGCGTTGACGATCGCGATCTGCTCGCCGGCCCGGGCGCGGGCCGCCATCCGCGCGAACCAGTCCTTCTGGTACCGCGTCGCGGCGACGGCCGCCGCCAGCCGCTCGCTCATGCGTGCTCTCCCCGCCCCAGCGCCTGCGCGAGCGCGGTCGCCGTCTCGTGGGCTGCGCCGGCGATATCACCGGGCCTCACCCTGACGCGCGCCTGGAAGGGCATCCCCCGCCCCTCGACGAGCCGCCTCTGCGCCGCGGCATCCCATGCGGGAGCGTCGTCGAGCTCGCGCACCAGCGCGATCACGCCGGTCGCGCCGGACGCGTCCAGACCGCGCTCGAGGTGCGCGATCCGCTCCGCCGTGAGGGAGCGCGCGGCGAGCGGCGCGCGGCCGGCGTGCCGGCCTGCCAGCAGCCGGGTCGCCGCCTCGAGATCGTCGGCCGCCACGGCATCGCCGATCCATGCGCTGTCGCCGGTGTCGTGGTCCTCGCCGACCACGGTGAGCCCCACCGTCTCGATCGCCTCGTACGCCGTCTCATCCGGATGCGCACTGCCGGTGACGAACACGGGTCTTCCCCGCGCGGGATGGTCGGCCGCGTCCACGATCGCCACCGCTTCACCGGGAGGAAGCGTCGCGGCCGCCCGATACGCGGCCAGCGCCGTCGGGCCGGAGCACCGCCCGGACCGGCGCCGGCGGCGGAGGCGCTGCAGTGCCTCGCCCAGGCGGAGTTCCCTCTCGGCCGCATCGCGAAGGCCGGCGGCGTCGGGGGCGGCTCCGGTGAGCGAGGTGCAGAACGCGGCCAGGCGCTGGTACTGGCGCGCGACGAAACGGTCGCGCGGCGCGCCGCCGCCGCGAGGGGCGTCCAGCAGATGCACCGGGTAGCGCACCCGCCCGCGCTCGGCGAGGATCCGCAGCACGTAGAAGACCCGCAGATGAGCTGTCGAATCGTTGCAGACGACAAGCCCGGCCAGATCGTCGTGTGCGCCCCGGAGCAGGGCATCGAGGATGCGGGCGGCCACCGCGTCGACCGCACCGGGCAGCTGTGCCGCCTCGTCGGAGACCGGCCCCGACCACGATCCGAGGATCCGCACCGGCGTCGCGCCCGCTGCGAGGACCAGCTGACGCGGAAGATCGGCTCCGACCACGCCGATGCGCGGTGCGCCGAGATCCGGTGCGCCCACCGTCACAGCACGCCATCCCTGCGCAGCTGCGCGATCCGCCGATCGTCATACCCCGCGGCGCGCAGCACCGTCTCGGTGTGCTCGCCCAGGTTGGGCGCGGGGCGCGAGAGGTCGACCTCGCTCGCGGAGAAGACCACCGGCAGGCCGGCGCCGTACAGCCCGTCGAAGCGCCCGAACGTGGGGTGGACGAGCGGAACCACCTCCGCACGCGCGGTCACCTGCGGATCGCGCACGGCCTCGGCGGTCGAACGCACGGGAGCGGCGGGTGCCCCGTGCCTGTCGAGTTCGCCGAGCACCTCGCTCAGCGCCCGCTCCGCCGCCCACCCGGCGATCAGCGCGTGGAGCCTGTCGGCGTTCGCCACACGGGCATCGCGGGTGCCGAAGTCGGAGGACGCGAGCAGATCCTCGCGCCCGATCGCGCGCAGCACGCCGGCCGCGAACTGATCGGTCGGCGCGCAGATGGCGAACCATCCGTCGACGGCGCGGAACGTGCCGAAGGGCGCCAGGCGCGGCACGTATGCGCCGGTCCGCAGCGGGAAGCCGACGGACTCGAGCGCGTCGAACGGCTCGCACGCGACGAGAGACGTCAAGGCGCCGAGCATCGACACGTCCACGTGCTGTCCCTCGCCGGTCCGCTCGGCGTGCAGGGTCGCGGCGAGTGTCCCGATCACGGCGAACAGCGGAGCGACGAGATCGCCGACCGGAAGGCCGAAGCGCACGGGCGGATCACCCGGCTCGCCCGCGGTGGTCATGACCCCGCTGAGCGCCTGGATGATCGTGTCCATCGCCTTGCGGTCGCCGTGGTCGCCGGTGGCGCCGAATCCGCTGATCGAGGTGTAGACGAGCTTCTGGTTCAGCCCGCGCACGGACGCGTAGTCGATTCCCAGACGGCGGGTCACTCCCGCACTGTAGTTCTCCACCACGATGTCCGCCTCGCGTATGAGGTCGAACAGGACCTCACGGCTCTCGGGGTGCTTGAGGTTGAGCGTGATCGACTCCTTGCCGCGGCCGCGCAGCATCATCGACACGGACATGTCCTCGGGCGAGGTGCGGCGCAGACTCAGACCGTCCGCGGTGACGTACGGCGAGTTGTTCCGGGAGGAATCCCCTCCGCGCGAGGGGTTCTCCACCTTGATGACGCGCGCGCCGAGGCCCGCCAGCAGCAGCGTCGCGTACGGCCCCGCCAGCGCGGTGGTCAGGTCGATCACGGTCTTGCCCGCGAGCGGTGCGGTTGTCATCTCATGCCCTCCTCGAGGCAGATGGTGAGGCGGTCGTCGTCCCAGTCGAACGCGGTCGTCAGACCCGCCTCGCGAGTGATGTCGCGGATGTAGCCCGCGATGCGCTCGCCGCCCTCGGAGCGCGTCAGCGGGACGGGCCGTGCGTCGTCGTCGATCCAGCACGGGATGAGACCGGCGCGCACGCCTCCCGCGTCGTCGATGTCGAGCATCGCGATCGCGGTGTTGCGGCTGTCGGGATGGAACGGATACTGCGGCATGGCGGGGTCGGGATCGAATCCGAACAGCCTGCGGCGTTCCCGCGCCCACGCGCGCCGCTCCGGAACGTCGTCGTCCGCTCCCGACAGCGCCGAGGTCACGGTGGCGAAGTTGCCGAGGCCGTGGAAGATGGGACGGCCGCGGTACACCTCGACGCCCTTCAGGATGTGCGCATGGTGCGCGATGACGGCGGCTGCGCCGGCGTCGACCGCGGCCTGCGCGACGTCGTGCTCGTATGCCGCGATGTCCACGGGCTGATGGACGAGGCCTTTGTGGAGCGCGACGATCACGGAGGAGTCCTCGGCTGTGTGCCGTGCGATCTCATCGGCCATCCGCTGCAGACTGCGCGGCTCGGCGAACGTGTGGATCCGCGGCGGTCCGCCGGGATTGGCGCCGCGCGGCTCGTAGTGCGTCATCACCTCGACGTACGCGCAGCCCGGCTTGTCCGTGCCGGCCCAGGACTCGCGCGGCCCCACGCAGTTCACGCTCAGGACGACGATGCGGCGCCCGTGCGGCTCGAGAACGGCGGGCCGCCATGCCTCCTCGAGGTTCGCTCCGGCGCCGACCACCGCGATGCCGCGTGCAAGGCAGTGGGCTCGGGTGTCGGCGATCCCCTCCCCGCCGAAGTCGAACACGTGGTTCCCCGCGAGGGTGAGCACGTCGAACCCCGCGGCCGCGACCCCGTCCAGCGCGCTCGGCGGCGCGGGAAGCGCGGGCACATCCGTCGACATCGACACCGTCGCGTGCGTATGCGGCACCTCGAGCTGACCGATCAGCACGTCCGCCTGCGCCAGCACGGGCACGGCCGCCGCGAGCAGCGGCGCACTGTCGGACCGCTCGAGGACGAGATCTCCCGTCGCCAGAACCCGCGTCATCCCTCGACCTCGACCGGCGACCGTCCCGACCGGGCGAGGAAGGCACGCAGCCGCGCGGACCGCGGGTCACGGAAGAACTCGTCGGCGGGCCGATCCTCGATGACCTTGCCGTCGGCCATGAAGACGCACCGGTCGGCGACGTTGCGCGCGAACTCCAGCTCGTGCGTCACCACCACCATGGTCCGGCCCGTCGACGCGAGCTGCTTCATGGTCTGCAGCACCTCATCCACCAGCTCGGGATCCAGGGCGCTCGTCGGCTCGTCGAACAGCAGGATGCGCGGATCGACGGCGACGCCGCGCGCGATCGCGACGCGCTGCTGCTGGCCGCCCGAGAGATGCCGCGGATAGGCGTTCGCCTTGTCCGACAGTCCCACGCGCTCCAGCAGCTCCATCGCCCGGGCGCGCGCCTCGCGCTCCGGGATGCCGTGCACCGTCATGGGCGCCTCGGTGATGTTGCGCAGCACGGTCCAGTGCGGGAAGAGGTTGAACTGCTGGAAGACCATGCTCATGCGTCGACGCTGGCGCCTGCGTCCGGCGTCCGTCAGGGGACGCAGGTGTCCCCGGATCCGCTCGTAGCCGAGCAGCTCGCCGTCGAGGAACATGGCGCCGCCGTCGATCGCCTCGAGCTGGTCGACGCAGCGCACCAGGGTGGACTTGCCGGATCCGGAGGGGCCCAGGATGGCGACGACCTCGCCCTCGTACACCTTCAGGCTCGCGCCGTCGAGGGCCGTCGTGTCGCCGAATCGCTTCACGATGTTCGCGACCTCCAGCACGGGCACCTCGTCGACCACCTCGGGGGTGACGATCAGTCCGGACGTCTCGCCGGTCATGACAGCGCCTCCTTTGCGCGGCGGGCGGGCCGGCGGGCGGCCACACGGGTGCTTCCACGGCCGAAGTGGTCCTCGACCCGACGCTGCACGACGGTCAGGACCGTCACGACCACCAGGTACCAGATCACCGCCACGATCAGCATCGGCACGACCTCGTAGGTGCGGTTGTAGATCACCTGCACGGCGTGGAGGAGATCGCCCATCGCGATGACGCTCACGAGCGACGTGCCCTTCAGCAGCGCGATGACCTGCGAGCCGGTGGGAGGGATGATCACGCGCATGGCCTGCGGCAGCACGATGCGGCTGAACGTGTGCCAGCGGCTGAGCCCCATGGCCGCGGCGGCGTCTCGCTGACCCTGCTCCACCGACAGCATGCCCGCGCGGATGATCTCCGCCATGTAGGCCGCCTCATGCAGCGAGAGTCCGATGATCGCCGCCGTGAGGGGCGTGATGAGGTCGTTCGTCGACCAGCTGAACAGCTCGGGCCCGAACGGCACGCCGATCGAGATCCGCGGCAGCAGATAGGCGAGGTTGAACCAGAAGATGAGCTGGACGAGTGGGGGGATGCCGCGGAAGACCCCGACGAACGCGACGCTCGCGGCCCTGACCGGCCAGAAGTCGGACAGCTGCCCGGCCGCAAGCACGGTGCCGAGCACGGAGCCGAGCACCATTCCGACGGCGGTGAGGAGGAGGCTCATGCCGAGGCCGACGAGGACGCCGGGGTTGAACAGGTACTCCGCGACGACGTTCCACTCGAAGCGCTCGTTGGTGATCAGGAACCACAGCACGGCCAGCACGACGAGCAGCAGGATCGCTCCGCCTGCGATCCGCGCGGGGCGGACGCGGGCGCGGGCGGTGGCCACGTCGACCGTGGCGGGCGGGTTCTGGACGGTGGTCATCAGCAGCGCGGCGCTCATCCCGCGGTCATCGGGTTCAGGACGGGCTCTTCGACCATGACGTCGGTGAGCTCCCACTGCGTCATGATCCGCTCGTACTCGCCGTTGTCGAAGATGCCCTGGAACGCCGCGAGCATCGCCGGGGCGAGCTCGTTGTCCTTCGGCATGAACATCGCCAGCTGGTCGATGCCCGCCCCCTGCTCGTCCGACTGCACGATGTACTCGTACGTGTCCGGTTCGGCGACCTGCAGATCCTTGGCCGCGGTCTGCGTGGTGCCGGCGTAGTCCGCCCGGTCGGAGTTCACCGCGAGATACGTGGAGTTCGTGTCCTCGAGCCCGACGAACTCCGGCGCCTCGAGTCCCTCCTGGGAGCACCACTCCGCGTAGCGTTCGAGCTGGCTCTCGGTCACCGATCCCGTCACGCCGGCGACACGCGCCCCGCACAGCGACTCGGGGTCGCTGAGTTCGTCCGCGCGCTCCGCCAGATAGACGTATGACGTCCGCGTCGTCATCCAGACGACCGCGTCGAAGTCCGCCTCGCGCTCCTCGGACGTGCGGACGGGCCCGTTGAAGGCGTCGTAGCGACCGGAGAGCATGCCCGAGAGCATGGCGTCCAGGCCCGAGGACGTGCTGATCTCGAACGGAACGCCGAGCTGTTCCGACAGCGCCGCCTGGATGTCGGGGTCGATGCCGGTGATCTTCCCGCCCTCCTCGATCGTGCGGTACGGCGGGTGCGTGTCACCGGCGACGGTGATGACGCCTTTGTCCTTGATCTCCTGGGGCAGCAGTTCATAGGCCGGGGCCTGCGTGTCGGCGTCGCCGCCTCCCGCCTGCTCCGGCGCCGTCGTGCCCGACGAGCACGACGCGAGGAGCAGCACGGACAGGGCGGCGGACGCCGCCAGCGCGAGATTGCTGAGCTTCATTGCGGTCTCCACATCCTTGTGAGGGCTGAGCGCACGACGTCGTGCAACCCGAAAGTATCATGCGGGATGATATTCATCGGTAGTCTGCACCTGCTCGGTGAGATTGGCAACCATTGACTCCCTCAACGATTCCGTGTTCACTGAAGCAAGCCGCACCCGGCGGCCTCAGTCACGAAGGAGTCACTGAGCACCATGACCCGTACCCGCCTGTTCTCCGCCGTCGCGCTCACCGCGGTCGGCATCCTGTCTCTCGCCGCGTGCAGCTCCGGCTCCCCGAGCGGCCCCGCCGAGACCGAGACCGCCCCGGCCGAAGGCGGCGGCGGCGGTGAGCTCACGCCCATCACGGTCGGTCTGCTCGCGATCGCGCCCGCGGCCGCGGTGCAGTACGGCATCGACGAGGGGATCTTCGAGGAGCACGGCCTCGACGTCACGGTCCAGATGGCCCAGGGCGGCGCCGCGATGCTCCCCGCGGTCTCGACCGGTCAGTACCACTTCGGTGTCGGCAACCCGCTGTCGGTGCTCACCGCCGCCAGCCAGGGCGTGGACGTCCGCATCGCATCGGGCTACTCGTTCTCCCTCGACGAGGGCGAGGACATCAACGCGGTCGTCGCCCGCGCCGGCGAGGGCATCGAGTCGTGGGCCGACCTCGAGGGCAAGAAGGTGTCCGTCAACGCCGTCAAGACGCAGGGCGACCTGACGATCGGCGAGGCCGTCGAGCGGGACGGCGGCGACCCGGCCGCGGTCGAGTACATCGAGGTCGCCTTCCCGGATGCGCTCGCCCAGCTCGACGGCGGGAACGTCGACGCGGTCTGGATCCCCGAGCCGTTCCTGTCGATGGCGGTCGCCGACCCCGACAAGTACACGGTCGTGGGCCACCCGAACCAGGAGGCGATCCCCGGTCTGCCCACCATGGTGACCTTCACATCGGGCGCTGTCGCCGAGGACACCGAGCTCGTCGAGGCCTGGCGCGGCGCGGTCGCCGACACGCTCGCCGCGGCCACGGACGACCGCGAGGGCTTCGGTCAGACCATCGCCGAGTTCACGGGCATGCCCGAGGCCGCGGCCGCGAACCTGCGCCTCGAGCGCCTGGACGCCGAGCTCGACCCGCAGCTCATCTCGGACCTCAGCGACCTCGCACAGAAGTTCGCCTTCCTCGAGAGCGCGCCCGACCTCGACACGGTCATCCTCGACTGACCGCACCGCCTCGATCGACACCTCCAGGCCCCACCCGATGACCTCCCTCGCCCCCCACGACACGATCACGCGCACGGTCGCGGTGGCGCAGGCCCGGCGCAGGCGGCGGCGGTTCCGACCCCGTCGCCTGCTCCTCGGGCTCGCCGGCATCCTGACGTTCCTGCTGATCTGGGAGCTCGCCTCCCGCACCGGCATCGTCAACCCGACGTACCTGCCGCCGGCGTCCGAGGTGCTCGTCACGTTCGGCGCGAACGCCGGGCTGACGGGCACCTGGGTCGCGGTGGGCCAGACGCTGGGGTCGTGGGCGCTCGGCATCCTCCTCGCGCTCGCGCTCGCCGTGCCGCTGGGCGTCGTGATCGGGCTCTCTCCGTTCCTGTCGCGCGCCACGCGCTCGACGGTCGAGTTCCTGCGCCCCATCCCGTCCGTCGCGCTCATCCCGCTGGCCGTGCTCGCGTTCGCCGTGCCGCTGCAGCAGAGCCTGCTGATCATCACGTACGGCGCGTTCTGGCAGATCTTCATCCAGGTGCTCTACGGCGTCGCCGACGTCGACGCGGTCGCGATGAGCACGGCACGCAGCTACGGCTTCACGTGGTGGCAGCGCGTGCGCGACGTGGTGTTCCCGACGATGCTCCCGTATCTGCTCACCGGCATCCGCCTCGCCGCGGCCGTCGCGCTCATCCTCGCGGTCACGGCCGAGCTCGTGATCGGCACGCCGGGCGTGGGCAAGCAGGCGGGACTCGCGAAGGACGCCGGCCTGTACGCCTCGACCTACGCGCTGGTGCTGCTGACCGGGCTGCTCGGCGTCGTGATCAACCTCGGCGTGCGCGCGGCGGAGCGCCGCCTGCTGGCGTGGCACCAGTCCGTGCGAGGGGACGCCTGATGCGCCGGTCGCTGATCGCCCTCGCCTACGCGCTCGGGCTGCCGCTGATCCTCATCGCGATCTGGTGGATCGCGTCGCTCGGAGCGACGAGCATCTTCGTGCCGAAGCCCGTGCCGCTCGTGACCCAGTTCTTCGAGGTCTGGATCGGCGACCGGTTCTTCACCGACGTGCTGCCGAGCCTCGGGCGCTTCGTCGCCGGCACGGCGATCGCGATCGTGCTCGGCATGCTGATCGGGCTCGGCGTGGGCCTGAACCGCGGGCTGCGCGCGTTCACCGAGCCGGTGTTCGAGTTCTTCCGCGCCATCCCGCCGCCCGTGCTGATTCCGATCTTCGCGCTCGTGATCGGGATCGGCGACGACATGCGGATCGCCGTGATCGCGTTCGGCGCGATCTGGCCCGTGATCCTCAACACGATCGAGGGCGTGCGCGCGGCCGACGAGGTGCAGACCGAGACGAGCCGCTCGTACGGCATCCACGGGCTGAGCCGCGTGCGCTATCAGGTCCTCCCCTCCGCGGCGCCGCAGATCCTGGCGGGCGTGCGGCAGAGCCTGCCGATCGGCATCATCCTGATGGTCATCAGCGAGATGCTCTACGCGTCCTCGGGCCTCGGCTTCTCGATCATCCAGCTGCAGCGCAGCTTCGCGGTTCCGCAGATGTGGAGCGGCATCCTGCTGCTGGGGCTGCTCGGCTTCGCGGTCTCGCTGCTGTTCAAGCTCGTCGAACGCCGCATCCTGCGCTGGTACCACGGACTGAAGGATCTCCAGAATGCCTCCTGAGAACACCGCCGCCTCGGCCGCCGTCGGCCACGGCCGCACCCTTCCCCCGAGCAGACGCTGCTCTCGGTGCGCGGGCTGAAGAAGGTCTACCGCACCGACGGCGGCGACATCGAGGCGGTGCGCGACCTGACGTTCGACCTCGGACGCAACGAGCTCACGTGCCTGGTCGGCCCCTCCGGGTCGGGCAAGACCACGCTGCTGAAGTGCATCGCGGGCCTGCTCGAGCCCACCAGCGGCGAGGTGCTGCTGGACGGCAAGCGCGTCACGGGCCCGCCGAAGAAGATGGCCGTCGTGTTCCAGGAGTACGGCCGCTCGCTGTTCCCCTGGCTGCGCGTCGCCGACAACGTCGAGCTGCCGCTGAAGAACGCCGGCGTCCCGAAGGCCAGGCGCGCCGAGCTCGTGGCCGAGGCGCTCGAGAGCGTGGGACTCGCGCACGTTCCGAAGTCCTACCCGTGGCAGCTGTCGGGCGGCATGCAGCAGCGCGTCGCGATCGCGCGGGCGATCGCCTACCAGCCGGAGGTGCTGCTGATGGACGAGCCGTTCGCGGCCGTCGACGCGCAGACGCGCGCGGACCTCGAGGACCTGGTGCGATCGATCCGCGAGCGCCTCGGCGTCACGGTGCTGTTCGTCACGCACGACATCGACGAGTCCGTCTACCTCGGATCGCGCGTGATCATCCTGTCCTCCTCCCCCACGGTGGTGCAGGAGGACCTCGTGATCGACCTGCCGGATCAGCGCGACCAGCTCGAGACGCGCGCGCTGCCGCGCTTCACCGAGCTGCGGCACCACGTGTACGAGCAGATCCAGCTCGCCAAGCGCGGGTTCCGGCCGGATGAGGCGCGCGTCGGCTGAGGCGGCGACGGGCGCCCGCGACGAGCTCACCCGCGGCCGCCTCGCCGCGCTGGGCTTCGTCGGCATGGCCGGCGCGCTGTCGACCGACCTGTACCTGCCCGCGTTCCCCTCGATCCAGGAGGACTTCGGCGCGACGGCGGCGGCCGTGCAGCTCACGCTCACGGCCTACCTGATCGGATCGGCCGTCGGGCAGTTCGGCATCGGCACGATCTCGGACGCGCTCGGACGGCGTCGCACGCTGCTGGCGGCGTTCTCCGTGTTCGCGATCTCGGGCTTCGCGGCCGCCGCGGCGCCGACGCTCGAGTGGGTCGTGGCGCTGCGGCTCGTGCAGGGCCTCAGCGGTGCGGCGGGCGCGGCGCTCGCGCGGGCGATCGTCGCCGATCTCGCGACGGGTGAGCGGGCGGCGCGCGGCATCAGCATCCTGATCGCGACCATGGGGATCGGCCCCGTCGTCGGCAGCCCGCTCGGCGCGCTCCTGAGCTCGTGGGGCGGATGGCGCGCGGCGCTCGCCGGCCTCGCGGTCGTCTCCGTCGCGATGCTCGTCGTGACGCTGCTCGCGATCCCCGAGTCGCTGCCGCCCGAGCGCCGCCATCCCGCCCGCGTGGGCGCGCTCGTCGGCAGCCTGTGGAGGCTGGTGCGCGACGGCGCGTTCGTGGGCTATGCGCTGGCGTTCGCCCTCGGGTACGGGGCGCTGATCCTGTACATCGGATCGTCGTCGTTCGTCGTGCAGAACGTCTTCGGCGCGTCCGCGCTCGTGTACTCGCTGACGTTCGCCGCGGGATCCGTCTCGTTCGTGCTCGGGGCATGGTGGAACGCCAGGGTGGTGCGGTGGCGGGGAGCCGCCGGCGCGCTGCGGATCGCGCAGCTGGTGTCGCTGGCTGCCGCGGGCGCGCTGCTGGTGCTGGCGCTGACCGATGCCCTCGGGCTGGCGACCTGGGTGCCGCTCGTGTGCGTGTTCGCGGCGGGGTGCGCGGGCACGATGTCGGACGCCTCCGCTCTCACGCTCGGCCGCGCGGCGTTCGCGGCGGGCGCCGGCTCGGCCACGCTCGGGCTGTTCCAGTTCTCGCTCGGCGCGGTCGCGTCGCCCTTCGGCGGGCTGTGGGGCGACGACACCGCCATCCCGGTCACCGCCGGCATGACGGGAGCCGTGCTGCTCGGGCTCGCGGCCGCCGCCGTCGGCCGGGCGCGCGAGCGCCGCGCGGGCTGACTCGGCGCTCGAGCGCCGCGGTCGACCCAGCACGGCCGGCTCAGCGCGCGAGCGGCCAGCCGGTGTAGGCCTCGGCGAGGTACGCCCGGCCGTGCTCCGACTCGACCACAGAGCGGAGCTCCCCGACCTGACGCCGGCGATCGAAGTCGCTCGCGTCGGGCGCGACGTGCAGCATGCTCGTCATCCACCACGAGAAGTGCTGCGCCTTCCAGATCCGCGCGAGCGCGCGCTCGGGGTAGGCGTCGAGCAGCCGCTCGTCCCGCTCGTGCAGGAGGGCGCGGAGCGCGTCGGCGAGCAGCACGACGTCGGCGACCGCGAGGTTCATGCCCTTCGCGCCGGTGGGCGGCACGGTGTGCGCGGCGTCGCCGACGAGCACGACCCGGCCCCGGCGCAGCCGGTGCGCGACGAAGCTGCGGAACCGCAGCACGTCGCGCTGGAAGATCGGCCCCTCGTTGAGCGTCGTGCCGGGCACGCGCGCCTGCAGGATGTCCCACAGCTCGCGCTCCGAGAACCGCTCCGGGTCCTCATCCGGGTCGCACTGGAAGTACATCCGCTGCACGGTGGCGCTGCGCTGGCTGATCAGCGCGAAGCCGTCCGGCGAGTTGCTGTAGATCAGCTCCTCCGCCGACGGCGGTGCCTCGCACAGCACTCCGAACCACGCGAACGGGTACTCGCGGTAGAAGCCGCCGTGCGATCCGGTCACGGTCTCGCGCGTCACGCCGCGCGATCCGTCCGATCCGACGACGACGTCCGCCTCGATCTCGATCCGCTCGCCGTCCGGGCCCGTCGCGATCACGCGCGGCCGTTCGGTCTCGGCGTCCTCCACCGCCACCGCGCGCACGCCGAACCGCAGATCCTGACCGGCCGCGGTCCGTGCCGCGATCAGGTCCTTGAGGACCTCGTGCTGCGGGTAGAGCCACACGCCGCGCCCGACCGAGGCCGCGAAGTCGATGCGGTGCCCCTCACCCTCGAACCGCAGCTCGATGCCGTCATGCCGGCTGCCGGTCGTCGTCACACGGTCGGAGGCGCCCGTCTCCCGCAGGATCTCCACGGTGCCCTGCTCGAGGATCCCGGCGCGGATCGTCGTCTCGACCTCCTCGCGCGAGCGCGACTCGATCACGATCGACGCGATGCCCGCCCGATCCAGCAGGTGCGACAGCAGCAGGCCGGCGGGCCCCGCTCCCACGATCGCGACGGCGGTGCGTTCGGTCATGTCATCTCCTTCGACGGCTCACCCGGCACCGCTGCCGGGTCCCTCCCGAGTCTCGCTGGGGCTCGGAGCGCGCACCAGCGGTTGCCCGTTGAACGGGAAGCTCAGCCGACCGGTGCGTCGAGCCCGCGCGCGATCGCCGCGGCGGCGCGGCGCAGCTCGTCGGCGGCGCCCGCGCTCGGGGCATCGCGCGGCAGGATCACCGACAGCGCCGCGATCACGCGGCCGCGCTGGCGGATCGGGACGGCGATGCCGGTCGACACCGGCTCGACGAAACCGTGGGCGACGACGATCCCCTCCCGGCGGATCCGCGCGAGCATGGCGCGCAGGTCGTCCGGATCCGTCACGGTCGCCGCCGACACCGCCTCGAGGGGCGCCGACAGCACACGCTCCTGGACGGCCTCTTCGGCGAAGGCGAGCAGGACGAGCCCGGACGACGACGCGTGCAGCGGCAGGCGCCCGGCGATGCGCGTGATGTTGGAGACGGCATCCGGATCGGACAGGCGCTCGAGGAACAGCGCCTCCCCCTGCTCGAGGACGGCGAGCTGCGTGTGCTCGCCCACGCGCGCCTGCACGCGCTCCATGTGCGGCAGCGCGACCTGGCGCAGCCGCAGCGCGCGGGACCCGCGCTGGGCGACCTCCCACAGGTGCATCCCGAGGTGCAGCCGCCCGTCGCCGTCGCGGTCGAGCAGTCCGGTCGCGACGAGCTCGGTCACGAGGCGGTGCGCGGTCGAGACGGGCAGCTCCGCGCGGCGCGCGATCTGCGACACGGTCTGCACCGAGCGATCGGCATCGAACGTCTCGAGCACCCGCACGATGCGTTCCGCGACGGATTCCCCGGACGGCGAGTTTGCCACCTGATCACCCTGCCAGACGTCAGAAGGAAAACGGCCCGCCCCCGGATCGGAAGAGGGGCGGGCCGTTTGTGGTGCGTCTGATCCGGGGCGTGTGCGGCGCCGGGTCCGGATCGTTCGCGGCGAAGGACCGTGTGCGGTCAGCCCTTCGCAGCCTGGAGGCGGGTGCGGAGTGCGCCCAGCTGCTCCCGCAGCTGCACCGGCGTCCGCTCCCCGAAGAGGGCGTAGAACTCCTCGGTCAGATCGGCTTCCTCGAGCCATGCGTCGGCGTCGATCGCGAACAGCTCGTCGAGATCCTGCTGCGGGACGTCGAGCCCGGAGAGGTTCAGGGATCCCGGAGCGGGCACGAGGCCGATCGGCGTCTCGACGGCCTCCGCCTCGCCCTGCAGGCGGCGGACGATCCAGTCGATCACGCGGGAGTTGTCGCCGAAGCCGGGCCACAGGAAGCGACCGTCCGCGCCGCGGCGGAACCAGTTGACCTGGTACACCTTCGGCAGCTCGGAGGCGAGGCCGCCCATCTCGAGCCAGTGGGCGAAGTAGTCGGCCATGTTGTAGCCGCAGAACGGCATCATGGCGAACGGGTCGCGTCGCAGCTCGCCGACCCTGCCCTCGGCCGCGGCGGTGCGCTCGGACGAGATGTTCGAGCCCAGGAACACACCGTGCTCCCAGTCGAACGCCTCGACCACGAGGGGCACGTTCGATGCGCGGCGTCCGCCGAACAGGATCACGTCGAGCGGTACGGCCTCCTCCCAGTCGTCCGCGATCGACGGCGCCTGGGCGGCCGAGACGGTGAAGCGCGAGTTGGGGTGCGCGGCGGGGCGGCCGGCGTCGGGCGTCCAGTCCTCGCCGCGCCAGTCGATCAGGTGCGCGGGCGCCTCGTCCGTCAGCCCCTCCCACCACACGTCGCCGTCGTCCGTGAGCGCGACGTTCGTGAACAGGACGTTGCCCCACAGCGTCTCGACGGCCGTGACGTTCGTCGACTCGCCAGTGCCGGGCGCGACGCCGAAGAACCCGGCCTCGGGATTGATGGCGTAGAGGCGGCCGTCCGCGCCGGGACGGATCCACGTGATGTCGTCGCCGAGCGTCTCGACCTTCCAGCCGGGGATCGTCGGGCGCAGCATCGCGAGGTTGGTCTTGCCGCAGGCGGACGGGAACGCCGCCGCCACGTGGTACGCCCTGCCCTGCGGGTCGATCACCCGGATGAGCAGCATGTGCTCGGCCATCCAGCCCTGGTCACGGCCGATCACCGACGCGATGCGCAGCGCGTAGCACTTCTTCGCCAGGATCGCGTTGCCGCCGTATCCCGAGCCGAACGACCAGACCTCGAGCGTGTCCGGGAAGTGCACGATGTACTTCTCGTCGTTGCTCGGCCAGGCGACGTCGTCATCGCCGTGGTGCAGCGGCGATCCCACCGAGTGGACCGTGCGGACCCAGGGCGTGCCCTGCGCGATGAGCTTCGTGACCTCGAGGCCGACGCGCGTCATGATTTCGATCGACGCGACGGCGTAGGGGCTGTCGGTGAGCTGCACGCCGAGCTGCGAGATCGGACCGCCGACCTTGCCCATCGAGAACGGCACGACGAACATCGTGCGTCCCCGCATGGATCCCTCGAACAGCGGCCGCAGGGTGGCGCGCATCTCGGCCGGCTCGGCCCAGTTGTTCGTCGGGCCGGCGTCCTCCTGCTTGTCCGAGCAGATGAAGGTGCGCGACTCGAGGCGGGCGACGTCGCCCTCGTCCGAGCGCGCGAGGTAGGAGCCGGGACGCTTCGCCTCGTCGAGCTTGATGAGCGTGCCGTCCGCGACCATCTGTGCCAGCAGGGCCTCGTGCTCCTCGGCGGATCCGTCGACCCAGTGGATGCGATCCGGCTTCGTCAGCGCCGCGATCTCCTCGACCCACGCCACGAGGGCGGCCATGCCGGGTCCCTCGATCGCCGGCTGGGCGCCGTGGTCCCCGAGGGGGCTGGTCGCGCGGGCAGTCGGGCTCTCGATGATGGCCATGCTCAGATTCCTATCCGTCTTTCCCTCGAGGGGAGAGTTGCGGGGGGCTTAACCAGGATCACTCTCCCGGCGCTCCGTTTTCACCCGACCTGGACCAAAAGAATGCTGATTCTTTAGATACGATGAAGGAATGACGCCCCGGGACGACCAGAAGACGGGCATCGAGCTCAAGACGCTCGGCCACCGCATCCGGCACTATCGGCTGCAGCAGGGCTTCACGCTCGACGAGCTCGGCGCGGCGGTCGGCGTGGCCGGCAGCCAGCTCAGCCTGATCGAGAACGGCAAGCGCGAGCCGAAGCTGTCGCTGCTGCAGGCGATCGCGGCGGCGACCGACACGGCCGTCACCGACCTGATCTCGGGCGAGCCGCCGAACCGCCGTGCCGCGCTCGAGATCGAGCTCGAGAAGGCGCAGTCCAGCTCGGTGTTCCGCAGTCTCGGGATCGCGCCCATCCGCGTCACGAAGACGCTCTCCGACGAGACGATCGAGTCCGTCCTCGGCCTGCACCGCGAGCTGCAGCGCAGGGAGAGCGAGGCGATCGCGACGCCCGAGGAGGCGCGCCGCGCCAACACCGAGCTGCGCCTGCGCATGCGCGCCAGCCACAACTACCTGCCCGAGCTCGAACAGCTCGCCGAGAAGCAGCTGCGCGCGGCGGGGCACACTCAGGGCGCGCTCACGCACCGCACGGTGAGCATCATGGCCGAGCAGCTCGGCTTCTCGCTCATCTACGTCGACGACCTGCCGCCGTCGACGCGCTCGATCACGGACCTCGAGAACGGCCGGATCTACCTGCCGCCGGCATCGATCCCCGGCGGCCATGGCCTGCGCTCCATGGCGCTGCAGGCGATGGCGCACCGCCTGCTCGGCCACAAGCCGCCGACGTCCTACGCCGACTTCCTGCAGCAGCGCCTCGAGATCAACTACTACGCCGCGTGCTGCCTGATGCCGCAGGCGAACTCGGTGGCGTTCCTGCAGCAGGCGAAGAAGGACCGCAATCTCGCGGTCGAGGACTTCCGCGACGCGTTCGGCGTCACGCATGAGGCCGCCGCCATGCGCATGACGAACCTGATGACCGAGCACCTCGGCATGCCGCTGCACTTCCTGCGCGTGGGCGAGGCGGGGCAGATCGAGCGCGTGTACGAGAACGACGGGCTGCCGCTGCCCGAGGACGTGACCGGATCCGTCGAGGGCCAGATCGTGTGCCGCAAGTTCGCCGCGCGCGACGCGTTCGATCAGCAGAACCGCACGACCGAGCACTACCAGTACACCGACACCCCGACCGGCACGTTCTGGTGCTCGACGCAGACCGGCGCGAGCGATCGCGGCGGCTTCTCGATCACGGTGGGCGTGCGCTTCGACGACGCGAAGTGGTGGCGCGGCCGCGAGACCCAGAACCGCGAGGTCTCGACCTGCCCCGACGAGAGCTGCTGCCGGCGCGCCCCCGACGCGCAGGCATCACGCTGGAAGGGCCGGGCCTGGCCGAGCGCCCGCGTGCACACGCACATCTTCGCTCCGCTTCCGCGCGGCCAGTTCCCCGGGGTGGACGAGACGGCCGTGTTCGCGTTCCTCGACCGCCACATCGACGCGTGAGCGCAGCCGGCGCCTCGCAGGGCGGGCGACCGGCGGGCTGACCACGCCCGGTTCTCAGGAGATCCCGCGTCCTCAGGACGGGGCCTCGCGATCCGCTCCTGAGAAGCCGGGATCTCCTGAGATCGCGTCAGGCGACGGAGCGCTCGGCGGCCTCGACGACGTTGGTCATCAGCAGCGCGACCGTCATGGGGCCGACGCCGCCGGGGTTCGGAGAGAGGTATCCGGCGACGTCCGCGACGTCCGGATGCACGTCGCCGTAGACCTTCGACTTCCCCGTC
Source organism: Microbacterium sp. JZ31 (assembly GCF_016805985.1). Lineage (NCBI taxonomy): Bacteria > Bacillati > Actinomycetota > Actinomycetes > Micrococcales > Microbacteriaceae > Microbacterium > Microbacterium sp. JZ31. The sequence continues at coordinate 688,310 of NZ_CP017661.1, read as the reverse complement.
TCGGGGTCCGCCTCCCGCGTCACGCCGACATCCAGCACGGCCGCGCCGGGCTTGACGTCCTCGGCCCTGATCAGGTGCTTCACGCCCGCGCCGGCCACGATCACGTCGGCCTGGCGCAGGTACGGGCCCATGTCGGGCGTGCCGGTGTGCACCTGCGTCACGGTCGCGTTCACGTCGCGGCGCGTGAGCAGCAGCCCCATCGGGCGGCCGATCGTCACGCCGCGGCCGACGACCACGACGTGCTTGCCCTTCAGGTCGTATCCGTTGCGCGTGAGCAGCTCGATCACGCCGCGCGGCGTGCACGGCAGCGGCGTCGTGATGGGCTCGTTCACGTTCAGCACCAGGCGCCCGAGGTTGGTCGGGTGCAGTCCGTCGGCGTCCTTGGCGGGATCGATGCGCTCGAGGATCGCGTCGGTGTCGAGGTGCTTCGGCAGCGGCAGCTGCACGATGTACCCGTGACAGGACGGGTCGGCGTTCAGGTCGTCGATCAGCGCCTCGACCTGCTCCTGCGTCGCGTCCGCGGGAAGCTCGCGCTGGATCGAGTTCATCCCGATCGCTTCGGACTGCTTGTGCTTCATCCCCACATACAGCTGCGATGCGGGATCCGCGCCGACGAGCACGGTCGCGATGCCGGGCGTGACGCCCTTCTCCTTGAGCGCGGCGACGCGCTCTGCCAGTTCGTCCTTGATCGCCTTCGCGGTGGCGGTTCCGTCCAGCTTCTCTGCGGGCATGATCCGGAGCTTATCCGTCAGAGACCCGGGTACAGCGGGAAGGCGTCCGCTAGGCGCGCGACGCGCTCCCGCAGAGCGGGAACGTCCGCTCCCGGCTGCAGCGCCAACGCGATCACGTCGGCCACCTCGGTGAACTCCTCGTCGCCGAAGCCCCGCGTGGCGAGCGCGGGCGTGCCGATGCGCAGGCCCGAGGTCGTCATCGGCGGACGCGGGTCGTTGGGCACCGAGTTGCGGTTCACGGTGATGCGGATCTCGTGCAGCAGGTCCTCGGCCTGCTTGCCGTCGATCGCGGCGTCGCGCAGATCCACGAGCACGAGGTGCACGTCGGTGCCGCCCGAGCGGATCGAGATGCCCGCGTCGGCGACGTCCTCCTGCGACAGGCGCTCGGCGAGGATGCGCGCGCCGCGCAGCGTGCGCTCCTGACGGTCCTTGAACGCCTCGGTCGCCGCGAGCTTGAACGCGGTCGCCTTCGCCGCGATGACGTGCATGAGCGGGCCGCCCTGCTGGCCCGGGAACACGGCGGAGTTGATCTTCTTCGCGATCTCGGCGTCGTTGGTCAGGATGAAGCCCGAGCGCGGGCCGCCGATCGTCTTGTGCACGGTCGACGACACGACGTGCGCGTGCGGCACGGGGCTCGGGTGCAGGCCGGCGGCGACGAGGCCGGCGAAGTGCGCCATGTCGACCCACAGCAGCGCGCCCACCTCGTCGGCGATCGTGCGGAACGCCGCGAAGTCGAGCTGACGGGGGTACGCCGACCAGCCCGCGATGATGACCTTCGGCTTGTGCTCGAGCGCGAGGCGGCGCACCTCGTCCATGTCGACGAGGGAGGTGTCGGCGTCCACGCCGTAGGCGACGATGTCGTACAGGCGGCCGGAGAAGTTGATCTTCATGCCGTGCGTCAGGTGACCGCCGTGGTCGAGGGACAGGCCGAGGATCGTGTCGCCGGGGCGCGCAATCGCGTGCAGCACGGCCGCGTTGGCGGATGCGCCCGAGTGCGGCTGGACGTTCGCGAACCGGGCCCCGAACAGCGCCTTGGCCCGCTCGATCGCGAGCTCCTCGGCGACGTCGACCTCCTCGCAGCCGCCGTAGTAGCGGCGCCCGGGGTAGCCCTCGGCGTACTTGTTCGTCAGCACCGAGCCCTGCGACTCGAGGACCGAGACGGGCACGAAGTTCTCGGACGCGATCATCTCGAGGTACCCGCGCTGGCGATCGAGCTCGCGCTGCAGCACCTGCGCGATCTCGGGGTCGACCTCGGCGAGCGGAGCGTTGAACAGCGGATCGGTCATGCGATCTCCAGACGACGTTCGGGATGGGGAATCTCGCATCGGCCCAGGCGTGCGGTCGAATGCCGTCTCGGTCGCTTCCCGGTGGTGCACCACCTCAACGCCAGTCGCGACATCCTCAGTCTACCCGCACTCGCCGGGCGTCCCGCTCGATGGGAACAGGGGGTGATTCTCCCCGGGCACCCTATGACAATCGCCCGTTCTCGGTGAACAATGTGGGTCAGAAGGATGCGCACCCCCGCATCCGCGTTCGGGCGAAGCACTGCGCACGAGCGCCGCCGCTCCCCCGAAGCGAGACCACGTGCACGATTCCCCCGCCGCCGACACCACGGCCGACGCCGACCTGGTCCTGCGCTCGCGCTCGGGCGACGCCGATGCCTTCGCCGAGCTCTGGCAGCGCCACTACGCCGCGGGCGTGACCGTCGCGCGCTCGCTCACGTCGAGCATCGACCCGGACGATCTCGTGCAGGAGGCGTACACCCGCATCTTCCAGGCGATCCGGCGGGGCGGCGGACCCACGGGCGCGTTCCGCGCCTACCTGTTCACGGCCATCCGCAACACGGCCGCGTCCTGGGGGCGCAGTCGCCGCGAGTCGACCATCGACGAGCTCGAGACCGTGGCCGATCCCGCCTCGACCGAGGAGGCACGGCTCGCCGAGCTGGATCGCGGGCTCACCCACCGCGCCTTCCGCAGTCTTCCCACGCGCTGGCAGGAGGTGCTCTGGTACACCGAGGTCGAGGGCCTCGGTCCCGCGGAGGCGGCGCCGCTGCTCGGGATGAAGGCGGGCGCGGCCAAGCAGCTCGCGTTCCGGGCGCGCGAGGGCCTGCGGGAGGCGTGGATCCAGGCGCACATCGCGACCCTCGGCGAGGACTCCGAGTGCCGCTGGATCGTCGATCACCTGGGCGCGCACGCCCGTGGCAACCTCGCCGCCCGCAACCGGTCCCGCGTCGAGGCGCACCTGCAGGAGTGCGGGCGCTGCGAGATGGTCGCCGCGGAGGCGCGCGAGGTCGGCAGCCACCTCGCCCTCGTCGTGCTGCCGCTGGTCATCGGCGTGCCCGCCGCCGCGTCCTACCTCGCAGCGCTCGCGCGTGGCGAGCTCGCGGCCGTCGCGCTCGCGGCGATGCCCTCGGCCGTGATCGAGGGCGCCGTCACGGTCGGCGGCGGGGTGCTCGCCGCCGGTTCCGGCGCGGGCGCGACCGCCTCTGGCGGCACGGCAGGTGCCGCCGGAGCGGCAGCAGCGTCGAGCGCCGCGGCCGGTGCCGCTTCGGCCGGCGTGTTCTCACTGAGCGGCCTCGTCGGCGCGGGCGTCACGACCGCGAGCGTCGCGGGCGCGCTGCTCGCCGTCACGGTGGTGCCGTCGCTCGCGCCCGCGAGCGCGACCGAGCCCGGATCGTCCGTCACGGTGCAGAGCGACGACGACGGGCGCGGGTCGCTTCCCGCCGAGAAGGACGCCACCGGACCGGTGTCCTCGCGCGTCGATCCGTCGGCCGTCCCGGACTTCCCTGATGCCGCGGGCGTTGACTCCGCGGCCGACGACTTCCCCGCCGCGGATGCGCCGGTCTCCGACTCCGCGACGGATCCGGTTCCTCCGACGACCACCGAGCCCGCATCGACGCAGCCCGGCGCCGCCGATCCGGGTCCGACGCAGGCCGCCACGCCGCCGGCCGCCCAGCCGGCCGCTCCCGCGGGCGGTGCTCCCGCGGGTCAGGGCGGCGCGGGCGTCGAGGTCCCCGGGGTCGCGCATGTCGACGTGTCGGTCGGCTCCAGTGGCGCGGCCGTCGGCGCGGACGTCGCGGGAGGAGCGGTCAAGGCCGACGTCACGGTCGGCGGCGGCTCCGTCGACGTGGGCGCGGATGTGGCCGGCGGCGCCGTGAAGGCGGATGTCCAGGCCGGCGGCGGCGGCGTCTCGGTGGGCGCGGGCGTCGGAGGCGTCGATGCGGACGTCGAGGTCGGGGTGGACGACGGCGTGAAGGTCGGCGCCGACGTCGCGGGCATCGAGGTCGGAGTGTCCGTCGGCGGCGACGACGGTCTGCTCGGAGTGGACCTCGGCCTCGGCGGCCTGCTGCGCTGACGGGGCCGCGGGTTCTCCCCCTCTCGCACACGGGCCGTAACGCAGAATCTCCCGAAAGCGCGGCCGAGCGGTGGCCGCGGCACGGGCATCCGGTGACAATGGATGCGGCGTGATTCGACGGCGGATCGCGTCGCCACCCGAGATCACCGCCGCACCCTGCGATCCGACCGATATGACCACCCACGACGCCCACGACGTCTCCGAGGCGGCGCCCGACGCCGACCTCGTGCTGCGCTCGCGCTCCGGCGACCGCGACGCGTTCGGAGAGCTGTGGCGACGGCACTACCGCTCGGCGATCGTCGTCGCCCGATCCGTCACCACGAGCATCGATGCGGACGACCTCGTGCAGGAGGCGTACGCCCGCATCTTCCAGGCGATCCAGCGCGGCGGCGGACCGACCGGATCCTTCCGCGCGTACCTCTTCACGTCCATCCGCAACACGGCCGCCGGCTGGGGGCGCGCCTCGCGCGACACCGCACTCGACGAGCTGGAGGCGCTCGTGGACCCGGGGACGACGGAAGACGCGACGATCGCGGCCCTCGACCGCAGTCTCACCCACACGGCTTTCCGCAGCCTGCCGGCCCGCTGGCAGGAGGTCCTCTGGTACACCGAGGTCGAGCGGCGGGGACCGGCCGACGTCGCGCCGCTGCTCGGGATGAAGCCCGTCGCTGTCGCCCAGCTGGCGTTCCGCGCGCGCGAGGGGCTGCGCGAGGCGTGGATCCAGGCGCACCTGAACGCCGTCGACGCCGGCTCGGAGTGCCAGTGGACGATCGAGCACCTCGGTGCCCACACGCGCGGCAATCTCGGCGCCCGCAATCGCGAGCGCCTCGACCGGCATCTGCGCGCATGTGCGCGCTGCACGATCGTCGCGAGCGAGGCCCAGGAGGTCGGAAGCCGGCTCGCCCTCGTGCTGCTGCCGGTCACGCTCGGCGTCTCGGCGACCGCCTCCTACCTCGCCGCGCTGCAGCGGGACGACGCCGCATCGGTCGCACTCGCGGCGATGCCCTCGGGGGTGGTCGAGGGCGCGGTCGTCGCCGGAGGCGTCACGATCGGCGCGACCGGGGGCGGACAGGGCTCGGCCGGCGCAGGTTCCTCGGGATCCGGCTGGACGGTCGGCGGGCTCGTCTCGGCCGGACTGGCGGCGCTGGGCATCGCGGGAACCGTCGCCGCGGCCTCGCTCGGGCTGCTTCCCGGCGGCGCGTCGCCGGCATCTCCCGGTGAGGCCGGGACTCACGCCGCGCCGCCCGCTGCGGAGGTCGAGGCGTCCCCCGAACTCGTGGACGCGCGCGGCACCGACGAGCCGACGCCGACCCCGAGTCAGAGCGCGCCGCCGTCGGCGCCGCCGTCGCGCGCGCCCCTTCCTCCGCCCGCCGTCCAGCCGACGGCCCCCGACGCGCCTTCGCCGTTCCGGCAGCTCACGGCTCCGCTCGCGCTGACCTCGGCGGAGCGCACCGCCGACGGCGCCGTCGCGATCGGCGTCTCCGGCGAGCCGTCCCGCGAGGTGCAGGTCTTCGCCCTGAGCGACGACCCGTCCGGCGACGGCGGATTCTCCGCCGGAGCGCCGCTCGCCGTCGCGATCGCCTCTCACGAGCCCCTGGCTCGCGCGACGCTCGGTGCGGACGGCACGGGGTCGCTGGCGTTCACGCTCACGCGCGCACAGGCGGTCGCCGACGTCACGCTCGAGGTGCGCTACGTCGAGGACACGGAGGGCATCGTCGCGTCGCAGCGCCTGAGCGAACTGTGGGATCTGCGCGAGAAGCTGCTCGCCGATCCTGAAGCGGCCGATCCTGCGCCCACGCCGAACGTCAGCGCGTCGCCCCCGCCGGAGCAGATCGCGGCGCCGACGCCGGAGGCGAGCGAGCAGCCCCCGGCCGATGCGCCGGAGGCGGCGCCGACGCCCGCACCGCAGCCCCTGCGGTTCGACGACCGCGGCCACTTCTGCGCGTCCGGCGACCCCACCGTCAGGCTCGGAGTGTCGGGCGAGCCGGGGACCGCGTTCGCGATCACGCTCCGCTCGTGGCCCGGCGAGGAGTTCGAGTCGCACGCCGAGGGCGTGATCGACGACGACGGCCTCGTCGAGGTCCCGTTCGAGCGGCGGGTCAGCGGGGTGCGCCTCACCGCGACGCTCTGGGACGGCGACGAGCAGGTCGACAGCGGCCGGCTCAGCTTCCTCATCCCGTGGTGTCTGTGAATCCCCGCTGGACGCGCGGCGACGCCGCGGCGCCCGACGGCACGCCGCTCGCGTACTGGACGGCCGGAGACGGTGATCCCGTCATCCTGATCGCCGGCCAGGCGGTCGAGCACGCCTCCTGGCGCATCGCGGCCGAGCTGCTGCTGTCCGCATCGGAGCAGTCCGGGCACCGGCTGATCGTGTTCGACCACCGCGGCACGGGGCGAAGCGGGCTCGGAGCCGCCGATCGCTACGACACGAGGCAGTTCGCGACGGATGTCGTCGCGATCCTCGACGCGGAGGGCATCGCCCGGGCGCACGTCGTCGGCCACTCGATGGGCGGACGCGTCGCGCAGTGGCTCGCGGTCGACGCGCCGGATCGCGTGGACAGGCTGGTGCTGGTCTCGACGTCGGCGGGCGAGCCTCACGGGTCGCCCCGCTCCCCCGAGATCGACGCGGCGCTGCGCTCGGGCGACCGCTCGCGCATCGCGGAGGTGTTCTTCACCAGGCATCCCGCGTGGTTCTCGCATCTGCTGGCGATCAGCGGCGATCCGAACGCGCGCGGTCGTCACTTCCGCGCGAGCCGGCGGCACGACGCGCTGGAGGACCTGCACGCGATCGCCGCGTCGACGCTCATCGTGCACGGCGCCGCCGACGAGATCGTGCCGGTCGACCACGCGCTCCTGCTTCATGACCGCATCGCGGACGCCGAGCTCGTGGTCGTCCCGGAGGCTCGGCACGGCATCCTGCTCGAGGGCGGCCCCGCGGTGCGGATCGTCGACCGGTTCCTGCGGGGCGCACGCGTCCAGGCGCCCCGCTGCTCAGCGACGGCCGGTGCCGAACATGCCCCGGATCACGCCGTTCAGCAGCGTCTGCGTCGTGCGTGAGCCGAGCACCCGCTCGAGCGTCGACTTCTCCGCGCGCGAGGACGTGCGCGTGCGTCCGGCGCCCGAGGTCCTTCTGATGATCCGCTCGTACTCCTGCCGGGCCTCCTTCTCGGCCGCCTTGTCCGCCTTCTCGATCTCGGCCTGCTGCCGTGCGAGCTCGGCCTCGGTCTCGGCCCGGCGCTGCGCCTCCTCGGCCGCGTTCATCTTCGCGGTCAGCATCTCGTACGCCGACTCGCGATCCACGCGCTCGCCGTACTTCGGCAGCAGCGGGGAGGCGGCGATCGCGGCGTCGATGCGCGCATCGGGCGACGGCTCCATGCGGCCCTGCGGCGCACGCAGGCGCGTCCACGCGACGGGCGTGGGCGCGCCGTTCTCGCTCATGACCGTGACGATCGCCTCACCCGTGCCGAGCTCCTGCAGCACGCGCTCGAGGTCGTAGCCGGACTTCGGGTAGGTCCTGACCGTCGCCCGCAGCGCCTTCGCGTCATCCGGCGTGAACGCGCGGAGCTGATGCTGCACGCGCGATCCCAGCTGCGCCAGCACGTCCTCGTGCACGTCCTTGGGCGTCTGCGTCACAAAGAACACGCCCACGCCCTTCGACCGGATGAGCCGCACGGTCTGCGTGATCGCGGAGAGGAAGTCCTTGGATGCGTCGCGGAACAGCAGGTGCGCCTCGTCGAAGAAGAACACCAGCTCCGGCTTGTCGGGGTCGCCGACCTCCGGCAGGGTCTCGAAGAGCTCGGCCAGCAGGTACATCAGGAACGTCGAGAACAGCTCAGGCCGGTCCGCGATGCCCGGCACCTCGAGCAGCGACACGATTCCGCGCCCATCGGGCGCCGTCCGGAGGAAGTCGGCCACGTCGAACTCGGGCTCGCCGAAGAACGCGTCGGCCCCGCCCTCCGCGAACGTGATGAGCTCGCGCAGGATGACACCGGCCGTCGCGCTGGACAGCCCGCCCAGCGCCTTGAGCTCCGGCTTGCCCTCGTCGCTCGTGAGGTACAGCAGCACCGACCGCAGGTCCTCGAGGTCGACGAGCGGCAGCCCGTTCCTGTCCGCGTAGTGGAACACGAGTCCGAGGCTCGACTCCTGCGTGTGGTTCAGCCCGAGCACCTTCGCCAGCAGCAGCGGCCCGAAGCCCGTGACGGTCGCCCGCACGGGCACGCCCTTGCCGATGCCGCCGAGCGCGAAGTACTCGACCGGCGCCGCGGCGGGCGCCCAGTCCTGCCCGATCCCCCGGGTGCGCGCGAGCAGTCTGCCGTTCGACTCGCCCGGCGTCGCCATGCCCGACAGGTCGCCCTTGATGTCGGCCGCGAACACCGGTACGCCCTTCGCCGCCAGCTGTTCGGCGAGCCCCTGCAGCGTGCGGGTCTTGCCCGTCCCCGTCGCTCCCGCCACGAGACCATGACGGTTCAGCATGCCGAGCGGGATCCGGATCTGCGCATCCGGCACCGCGTCGCCGTTCACGAGCGCGCCGATGTCCAGGGTCTCCCCCTCGAACGCGTACGCCGCGGCGATCGCCCGCGCGTCGTCCTGATCCAGAGGGCCTGATCCCGCCGGGCCGGCGGACGCCGGCGCCGCGGTTCGATCCGCCGCGGCCTCGACGCCGGCCGATCCGGCGGCGGACGAGGCGTTCTCGACGCCGGGCTCGGGATCGGCGGGAGCCGTCTCCGGGTCGGCCGCCTCCCCCGCCTCGGTCTGCGCCACGGCGGCCCACGCGGCCGCGAGCCGGGCCTTCGCCTGTGCCGCGTTCAGGGCCGCTTCGGCGACCTCCGCCTCTGCCTGCAGGCGGGCGAGTTCGGCCTCCGCGGCCTCGACGGCGGGATCCTTCTCGGCGCTCATGGCGCTCAGCCTAGCGACGCGCGTCGGCGCGGCCAGGGGTGCGGTGGACGCGCCGCTCGACGCTCAGGCCGCGGGCGAACGCCGCCGCGACGAGCAGCGCGACCCCCGATCCGATGAGCGCGCCGCCGAGCGTGTCCGTGAGCCAATGCGCAGACACGTACGTGCGCGCGAACGCCATGAGCGCGATCCAGCATCCGGCGAGCGTCGCCGTCCACCACCGCGGCAGGATGATCCACAGCGCGATCGTCACCGTGGCCGCGTTCGCGACATGGCCGGAGGGGAACGACCCGACGTCCGCGATCACCAGGATGTCCTCCGGCCGCGCCCGGCCGAGCACGTGCTTGAGCACCTGCACGAGAGCGGCACTCGCCAGCAGCGCCACGACGAGGTACCCGGCTCCCCACGGCCGGCGCGCCGCGAGCAGCACGGCCACGAGCGACAGCGGGATCCACAGCGTCGCGTACCGCCCGCCGCCCACGAGGTCCATGAACAGCGACACGGCCAGGGCCGGCCCGTCCGGCGTCCCCGAGAGGATCCCCTCCCACCACAGGTCGAACACGGTCGGATCGGCTCCGGGGAGCAGCAGCGCCGCACCGAGCGCGATGCCGACGGCCAGCAGGCCCACCCCCCACCACACCCAGGCGCGCGTGCGGGGGTCGCGACGTGCGCTCATCCGTGTCCGCCTCTCGCCGGGGGCCTCTGATGTTACGCGGGTCATAGGGTTCTCTGAGGCTTTGCAGGATGTCGCGGTGCATGCTGCCGCATAGGATCGTGGCGTGTCCCCGCAGAAGCAGTCCGGTAATCCCGCGCGCCAGGCCCAGATCGAGCAGAGCGTCAAGCAGCAGCGCGAGGCGAAGCGCCAAGAGAAGCTCGCCGACTACCAGCGGCAGCTGAAGAAGCGTCAGCGCGGCAAGCTGCTCTGGTGGGTCGTCGGCATCGTCGCCGTGCTCGCCGTCGTGGCGATCGTCGTCGCGTCGATCGTGTTCGCGCCCAAGTCGTACACGCCGGGCAGTGAGGGCGCGACGATCGAGGGCGTCGAGACCTATGAGCTCGCGTCCGACCACGTCGAGGGCACCGTGGAGTACGAGCAGAACCCGCCGGCGGGCGGCCCGCACAGCAGCGCCTGGCTCAGCTGCGGCGTCTACGACCAGCCGCAGCCGCTTGAGAACGCGGTGCACTCGCTCGAGCACGGCGCGGTGTGGATCACGTACGACCCCGCGCAGATCACGGGCGCCGACCTCGAGGCGCTGCGCGACCTCGCCCCGCGCACGTACTCGATCGTCTCGCCGTACGAGGGGCTCGACACCCCGATCACCGTCACCGCGTGGGAGCACCAGCTCAAGGTCGACGCGGTCGACGACCCCCGCATCGGCCAGTTCATCGAGGAGTACTGGCAGGGCGGCACCGCCCCCGAGCTCGGCGCCTCGTGCACCGGTATCGAGGGCCCCGGCAAGCTCTAGTGTCCGACGCGCAGTCCTCCAGCCGCCCTCCCGCCTGGGCGCTCATCGCGCTCGCGGTCGTGCTCGTCGCGGGGCTGGCGTTCGCGATCGGCCGCTTCTCGACCTTCGGTCAGAGCGCGTCGGGACCCAATGCGGCCGACATCGGCTTCGCCCGCGACATGCAGGTGCACCACGCGCAGGCGGTCGAGATGTCGATGATCCTGTACGAGGCGACCGAGGACGAGGAGCTCCGGCTCATCTCGTACGACATCGCCACGGCACAGGCGCAGCAGTCGGGCCAGATGTTCGCGTGGATCCAGGACTGGGGCGTGCCGCAGCGGGGATCCGACCCGCTCATGCAGTGGATGTCCCAGGACGGCGGTCACGGCCACGGCGGATCCACGGGCGCGCCCGCGACCGAGGACGAGCTGCGCGCCGAGATGGGCATGGCGAGCGACGAGGAGCTGGCCCAGCTGCGCGCGGCCACCGGCACGGCGAAGGACTGCCTGTTCACCGAGCTGATGATCCGGCACCACTCCGGCGCGATCGAGATGGTCGAGGCCGTGCAGGATCTCGGCAGCGATCCGGGCGTGCTGCGCACGGCGAGCGGCATGGCCGAGTCGCAGGAGCGGGAGATCCAGGCCCTGGAGTCCGTCCAGACCCGCCTCGCCTGCGGCTGAGGCCGAGGCCCCAGCCGCAGGACGTGCGGCGCGTCAGCCCTTCGCCGAGCCGGCCAGCAGGCCGCGGACGAAGTAGCGCTGCAGGAACAGGAACACCAGCAGCGGCACGATGATCGCGATGAACGCGCCCGCCGTGAGCAGGTGCCAGTCCTCGCCCCGCTGCCCCACCATCTGTGCGAGCAGCTTGGTGATGGGTGCCACGTTCCCGTCCGCGAAGATCAACGCCACGAGCAGGTCGTTCCAGACCCACAGGAACTGGAAGATCGCGAACGACGCGATCGCCGGCATGCTCAGCGGCAGCACGATGCGGAAGAAGATCTGCCCGTGCCCCGCGCCGTCCACGCGGGCCGCCTCGATCACCTCGCCCGGGATCTGCGCGATGAAGTTGTGCAGCAGGAAGATCGCCAACGGCAGGCCGAAGATCGTGTGCGCGATCCACACCTGCGCGTAGCCGGCCTGATCCGAGAACGCCTGGATGATCGGGAACCCGAACAGCTCACCCCGCGCGAACAGCTGCAGCAGCGGGATGAACGCCATCTGGATCGGCACGATCTGCAGGGCGAACACCAGCACGAACAGCAGGTTCCTGCCGCGGAACTCCATCCACGCGAAGCCGTACGCCGCGAGCGTCGCGAGGATGAGCGGGATGATCGCCGCCGGCAGGGTGATCGCGAACGAGTTCACGAACGCTCCCAGCAGGCTGAGACCACCCGTGGAGGTGTTGAGCGCCTCGGCGTAGTTCTCGGTCGTCCAGCCCCAGTTCTGCAGCGCCGTCCACCATCCGGTGGTCTGGATCTCCACTCGGGGCCGGAACGACGACACCAGGATGCCGAAGGTCGGGATCGTCCAGATCGCCGCGATGATGATCGCCGCGATCGTGGCCCACGGCGACGTCAGACGCCGCTTCGCATCGCCGAGCGTCGGACGCGCGCCGCCCTTGGCCGTGGTGGTCACCGCCTGGGTCGTGGCGACGACCTCTTCCGTGGTGGCCATCAGCGCACCTCCCTCTGTGCCTTGAGCTGTCGCGCGTTGTAGATCACCAGCGGCAGCACGAGGATGAACAGGATCACGGCGTACGCCGCCGACCTGCCGGGCTCGAAGCTGCGGAACTGCTGATACATCTCGTTCGCGAGCACCGACGTGTTGTTCGCGCCGGCGGTCATCGTGCGCACGATGTCGAAGATCTTCATCGACGCGATCGCGATCGTCGTCAGCACCACGACCAGCGAGGGCCGGATGCCCGGCACGACGACGTTCATGAACCTCTCGTACGCGTTGGCGCCGTCGAGCTCCGCGGCCTCCATCTGCTCGGTGGGCACGCCCTTGATCGCCGCCGACAGCACCACCATGGCGAAGCCGGTGTAGATCCAGATGAACACCACGATCAGCGCGAGCGTGTTCCAGGGCTGCACCTGCAGGAAGGGAACGGGGCTCCCTCCGAGCCACACGATGATCTGGTTCACGAAGCCGATCTGCTCGGCATCCACCGGACGCGCCGTGTACATGAAGCGCCAGATGATCGACGCGCCCACGAAGGAGATCGCCATCGGCAGGAACACGAGGATCTTGTAGACCTTCTCCCCGCGCGTCTTGTCGATGAAGTACGCGTAGATGAGCCCGATCACGGTCGACACGACGGGCGCGATCAGCACCCACACGATCGTGTTGACGACGGTGCGGATGCCCTGCGGCTGCGTGAAGATCCACACGAAGTTGTCGAGCCCGATGAAGGTGTCGCCGCGCGAGTTGAACATGGACTGCACGAGCGTCTGCACGACCGGCAGCACGAGACCCACCAGCAGCAGGATGAGCGCCGGAGCCAGGAAGCCGAACAGCTGGAACAGCGACCCCACGCCGCCGCGGGCGCGCTGGTCGAGCCAGAAGAACAGCAGTCCGAGCACGCCGGCCGCCGCGATGGCCCACCAGTACGACTGCAGGATCCACATCACGGCGAGCGGGAAGATCACGCACGCGGCGAGCCGGGCGATGGTGTACGCCCGGCCCGCGCGCGGCGCGATCTCGATGAAGAACAGCAGCACCGCCACCGCGATCAGGAAGACCCCGATGATGATCGGGATCTCAAGCCACGGCGAGAGAGTGCTGAGCCAACCGAGGAAAGCGGCCATGGCCTGTTACTCGGCCGGCCAGCCCGACTCGATCTGCTCGAGCACCTGGTCTGTGGACGCCCCGTTGACCCAGTCGCGCATGCCCTGCCAGAACGAACCGGTGCCGACCGCGGACGGCATCAGGTCGGAGCCGTCGAAGCGGAACGTGGTCTCCTCGCTCTGCAGGATCTCGATCGCGGCCTGCAGGATGGCGCTCTGCGCGTTGGCCGGGTCGAGACCCTTGTTCGCGCTGATCACACCGCCGAGGGAGACGCGGGAGTTCGCCCACTCGGGGCTCGAGAGGTACTCCTGCACCTTGACCACGGCCTCGTCGTCGCTGAATGCGCCGACGATCTCGCCACCGCCGGTGACGACCTCGCCCTCGGCGCCGGCTTCGAACGGCGGGAGCATGAAGGCCCAGACGTCGCCGTCCTCGCTCACCTCGCCGCCGGCGTCCACGATGAAGCCGTCGAGGAACGACGCCTGGTGGGTCAGCATGCAGTCACCGGACACGAGCGCGTTCGCGACGTCGCCGAACGGCGTCGTGCCGATCGACGCGACGTCGCCGAAGCCGGCGTTCACGTAGTCGGGGTTGAGCAGGATCTTCGCGGTCTCGTCGAAGGCCGACCTGATCTGCGGGTCGGTGAAGGGCACCTCGTTCGCGACCCACTGGTCGTAGACGTCCGGACCCGACGCGCGCAGCACGAGGTCCTCGATCCAGTCGGTGCCCGGCCAGCCCGTCGCGGCGTCCGAGCCGAAGCCCGCGCACCACGGGGCGCTTCCCGTGTCCTCGCGCATCTGCGCGGTCAGATCCAGCAGGCCCTGCCAATCGGTCGGGATCTCGTAGCCGTTCTCCTCGAACACGGACGGCTGGTACCAGATCCAGCCCTTCACGCTCGCCATCAGCGGCGCGCCGTACACCGTGCCGTCATAGGAGGCGTAGCGCTCCCAGTCCTCGGTCCAGTTCTCGCGGAGGTTCGTCACGACGCCCTCCGGCGCCTCCAGCAGGTAGCCCCGGCTCGCCATGTCGGCGAGCAGTCCGGGCTGCGGGAAGATGGCCAGATCCGGCGGGTTGCCGCCCTGCGCACGCACCGCGATCTGCGCCTCGAACTCCTGCGAGCCCTCGTACACGATGTCGATGCCGTTCTCCTCCTCCCAGTCCGCCCAGGACTGCTCGAGGAGTTCCGCTTCGGCGTCGACGATGGTGCCGTAGACCGTGACCTCCGAGGATCCACCCTCGGTCTCGCCCCCGCCACCGCCACCGCCGCCGCTCACGCCGGGGCCGCCCGTGCAGCCCGCGAGCGCGAGCACGGTGATCCCGAGACCGGTGGTGGAGAGGACGAGCCTCTTCCGCGTTGCAGTCGACATCGTCTGCTCCCGTCTGTCGTCGCGCGTTCGGATGCCGCGCGGCCTTCCTCCGCCTATGGAGGCCTTATGTGGCTGACACTAGTAGGCGCCACGGGCCCGGACAACGACTCGGCAGTCACGGGAGTGTCACGACCCGCGCCACCGGACGCAGCTCGCAGACGACGAAAGCCCCGGGAGTCCTCCCGGGGCTTTCGTGCCGTTCCGTCACCGGACCGGCGGATCCAGACGGTGCTGGATGGTCGCATCCGCCGAAGGGATGCGAGGGGGATTACTTGAGGGTCACCGTGGCGCCGGCGGCCTCGAGGGCCTCCTTCGCCTTGTCGGCGGTCTCCTTGTTCGCGCCCTCGAGCACGGCCTTGGGGGCACCGTCGACGACGGCCTTGGCCTCGCCGAGGCCGAGCGAGGTGAGCTCGCGGACGACCTTGATGACCTGGATCTTCTTGTCGCCGGCGGCCTCGAGGACGACGTCGAACGAGTCCTTCTCCTCGACCTCCTCGGCGGGGGCGGCAGCGCCACCACCGGCGGCGGCAACCGCGACGGGGGCGGCGGCGGTGACGTCGAAGGTCTCCTCGAAGGCCTTCACGAACTCGCTGAGCTCGATGAGCGTGAGCTCCTTGAACGCGTCGAGCAGCTCGTCGGTGCTGAGCTTCGCCATGATGTTTCTCCTAGTTGTTGGGGGTTTGTGGGGTTGCTGCCCGCGGCGTCAGGCCGCGGTCTCCTGCTTCTCGCGCAGCGCCTCGACCGTGCGGACGGTCTTCGACAGCGGTGCCTGGAAGAGGGCGGCAGCCTTCGCCATCGAGGCCTTGAACATCCCGGCCGCCTTGGCGAGCAGGACCTCACGGCTCTCGAGGTCGGCGAGCTTGCCGACCTCTTCGGCGCTCAGGGGCTTGCCATCGAAGTAGCCGCCCTTGATCACCAGAAGAGGGTGTGCCTTGGCGAAGGCACGAAGACCCTTGGCGACGGCGACCGGGTCACCGTGCACGAAGGCGATGGCGGACGGGCCCTTGAGCTCGTCGTCCAGCGCCGAGATCCCCACGTTGTTCGCGGCGATCTTGGTCAGCGTGTTCTTCACCACGGCGAACTCCGCGTCCTGACGGATGGTGGTGCGCAGCTCCTTGAGCTGGGCAACCGTCAGACCGCGGTACTCGGTCAGCAGGACGGCGCTCGAGTTCTCGAAAGACTTCGTGAGCTCGGCGACCGATGCTTCCTTCTGCGCCATGGCCACTCCTTGGTATGAACGTGATCCCCCACGGTGGTGGGGTACCGACCGAGTCCGCCGCACACACAGAAAAAGCTCCGGCGCAAGCGCACGGAGCTCAGAACCCGGGAACCCAGGAGAATCGTTCGTGACACCTGCGCGGGCCCCTGCAATGCAGTGCTTCGATCGATCTGCGCGAGCGCATCACGATGACCGGCGGTCTTCGGCTTCCCCAAGCCTACCACGCACCGAGCGAAGCCTCGACCGTCAGTCGGAAAGGGCCAGCGCCCGGAACATGTCGCGCTCGCGCAGCCGCTCGCGGTTCGACGCCGGCGTCGCGGCGGGTCGGGGCACCGTCTGGCCGGTCGTGCGCTGGTAGAGCTCGTCGATCAGACGCGTGGCGAGGCGCACGAGCTGGGCGATCTCGCGGTCGTCGCGCTCGATCCAGGTGCACTTCGGCTCGTCGTGCAGGGGCTGGAAGTCCCGATGCTCCTCCCACACGAACAGCGTGCGCTCGGCCCCCAGGACGTGCTGCTGCCACCACACCTGGCGCAGGTAGTTGCGCGGGATCGAACGCCACGACTTGTTGGTGGTCTTGATCTCGGCGAGCGAGACCCGGCCGTGGGTGTCGACGCCGATGCCGTCGGGCGTGGCCAGATGCCGCCTCTCGACGACCGCATGGAACAGCGCACTGGACGGCTGGATCCCGTGCGTCGCGGCGACCCACGCGGCGATCTGCGGCTCGCGCCGTCGCCCGTGGTCGGTGTAGGAGTTGCCCGAGAAGCGCGACCCCATGAGCTTCTGATCGGCAGCACGGGTGATCGACCGCTCGCTCGCGGTCAGCGCGGCGACGTCCGTGGCCGTGATCCCCCGCGCCCTGGCTCGCAGCCAGGCGACCCGATCTCGGGAATCCGCGAGGATCCGGGTCTGCAGTTCGGGGGTCACCTGAAGACCCTAACTCCCGTCGCCCACACGTCCGAGAAGCAACGCCGCCTCGCGGCACCACGCGCATCTGTAGCACCGCCGAAACACCCGCGTGATGAGCGGCGGCTTGACTGTCGTGACGAGGATCCGACCGTGTCTGCCGGGTCCCGCCGACGGAAGAGGGGCGCATGAGATTCCGCTTGCCGAGGTCCGCGACGACGAGGAACGGATCCGTCGTCGCCGAACGGGAGGCCGTCGCCGCGCCACCCGAGCACATGCGCGCGGTCGTGTTCGACGCCCCGGGCGCCCCGGATGCGCTGCGGACCGAGACGGTCGCGGTGCCGAGCCGCGTCATGGACGAGGTGCTGGTGCGTGTCGTCGCGGCGGGCGTGAACCCGATCGACGCCAAGACGCGCGCCGGACGCGGCGTCTCACGCGGGATCGGCGCGTACCCGGCGGTGCCGGGGTTCGACTTCTCCGGCATCGTCGTGGCGTCGCCGTTCGAGGCTCATCCGCTGCCGCCGGGCACGCCCGTCTACGGCATGGCGGCGGTCCCGCGCACGTCGGGCAGCTACGCCGAGTACGTGGTCGCGCCGTCGAGCGCGCTCGCGACCAAGCCGCAGTCGCTGTCGCACGTCGAGGCGGCGGCGGTGCCGCTCGCCGCCCTGGCGGCGTGGCAGCTCGTGGTCGAGACCGCGCTCGCGCACGAGGGGCAGCGCATCCTGATCCACGCCGGATCGGGCGGCGTGGGCCACTTCGCCGTGCAGTTCGCCGCCTACTTCGGCGCGCACGTGACCGCGACCTGCTCGGCGGCGAACGCGCCCTGGCTGCGGGAGCTCGGCGCCCAGGTCGTGATCGACTACACGACCACCCGGTTCGAGGACGTCGTGAGCGACGTCGACGTGGTGATCGACCTGGTCGGCGACGCGCACGCGCAGACCGGTCCCCGGTCGCTGCGCGTGCTGCGCCCGGGTGGGCTGCTCGTCGTGGTGCCCACGGGCGTCTGGCCCGCGTACGCCGAGGCCGCGGCCACGGCGGGCGTGCGCGCCACCGCGTTCACCGTCACCCCCGACGGCACGGCGCTCGGCACGATCGCACGTCTGCTCGACTCGGGGGCGATCCAGGTCTACGTCGAGAAGGTCTTCGAGCTCGACGACGCGGCGACCGCCCACCGTCAGCTCGAGGAGGGGCACACGCGCGGCAAGCTCGTGCTGCGCGTCTCGGACGGCTAGTCCTGCTCGAGCGCGGCCCGGGCCGCGGCGACGACCGCCTCGCGGATGTCGGACAGCAGGGGCGAGCGCAGGTTCCACTGCTGCCAGTACAGCGGAACGCGGATACGGGGGCCGTCCAGGCGCACGAGGCGCCCGGCGTCGAGCGACGCCTGCGCCTGCATGAGCGGGAGCAGTCCCCAGCCGAACCCGAGGCGCACGGCCGTGGCGTAGTCCTCGGACGCCGGCACGTAGTGCCGCGGCGGGCGTGAGGGATCGACCCCGCGCTCGACGAGCCACTCCGTCTGCAGGTCGTCGCTGCGGTCGTAGTCGACGACCGGCGCCGCCGCGAGCGCGTCGAGCGTCGAACCTGCCGGGAACCAGCGCTCGGCGAAGGCCGGTGACGCGACGGGGTGATAGATCGTCGCACCGAGGCCGGTGACGACGCAGCCGGCGATCGGGTCGCGCTGCGAGGTCACGGCCGCGGTGACGGTCCCGGCCTCCAGCAGTCCGGCGGTGCGATCCTGATCGTCCCGATGCAGCTCGAGCGAGATCTCGTGCGCCCGGATCACGGGCTGCAGCGCGGGCAGGAACCACGTCGCGAGCGAGTCGGAGTTGACCGCGATCGGCACGTGCATCCGTCCGGGGCCTTCGAGCCCGAGCTCCACGCCCGCATCGTGTCCGAGCAGCGCGTACTGGCGCGCGAGCCGGACGACCACCGCCCCGGCCTCCGTCGCCCTGGCCGGTTTCGACCGCACGACGAGCACCCGTCCGAGCTGCCCCTCGAGCGCGCGCAGGCGCTGGCTGACCGCCGACGGCGTGATGCGCAGCCGGCGAGCGGCCCCGTCGAGACTGCCCTCGTCGACGATGGCCGCGACCGTCGTGGCAAGATCCGGGGCGATCCACATCTGAAGCGCTCCTTACGGGCGAGAAGAATCATGAACGTCGCTTTTGATGATCGCACGCCCGCGCCTACCGTCGAGTCGTGCTCACCGCTTTCGCCGCCGGCCTCGGCCTCTGCCTCTCGCTGATCATCGCGCCCGGCGCGCAGAACGTCTTCCTGCTGCGTATGGGCGTGAAGCGCCAGCACGTCATCGCGCTCGCCGTGACGTGCCTCGTGAGCGACGCGATCATGATCACGGCCGGCGTCGCGGGCTTCGGCGTCGTGGTCCGGCATCTGCCGTGGATCTTCGAGCTCGTGCGGTGGGGCGGCGTCATCTTCCTCGCCGTCTACGGGCTCTCGGCCGCGTGGCGTGCGGTGCGCCCGCAGGAGCAGTCGATCGTCGTGGACGCGCCGGCCACCGTGCCGGAGCAGCCGTCGGGCGGAGGGGTCGCGACGCTCGTGCGCACGGCGCAGACCGCACCCTCGCGCACCCTCGTCCCGGCGGTCCTGTCGTGCCTGGCGATCACCTGGCTCAACCCCCACGCGTACCTCGACACCGTGTTCC
This sequence comes from Microbacterium sp. JZ31, assembly GCF_016805985.1. Taxonomy (NCBI): domain Bacteria; kingdom Bacillati; phylum Actinomycetota; class Actinomycetes; order Micrococcales; family Microbacteriaceae; genus Microbacterium; species Microbacterium sp. JZ31. The sequence continues at coordinate 668,959 of NZ_CP017661.1, read as the reverse complement.
TCGTGGGCTCCGTGTCGGCCGGCTACGACGACCTCCGCTGGGTGTTCGGCGCGGGGGCGGTCGTCGGCAGCGCGATCTGGTTCACGCTCATGACCGTGACGGCGCGCTTCGCCGCCCGCTGGCTGCGCTCCCCGCGCGCCTGGCGCATCCTGGACGCCTTCATCGCCGTCGCGATGCTCGCACTGGCGTGCGGGCTGGCCGTGGCCTGACCCCTCTTCCGCAGGCCATCCTCGCGCGCGACCATGGACGCATGAGGCATGTGCACGTGATCGTCCGCGGGCGCGTGCAGGGCGTGGGCTACCGCTACGCGCTGCGCGAGCAGGCGCGGCGGCTCGGGATCGCGGGCTGGGTGCGCAACCGGCGACGCGACGCGGTCGAAGCCGTCCTGGTCGGCGACGCGGGCGCCGTCGACGCCGCGCTGACGTGGATGGAGCACGGCCCGCCCGGCGCGACGGTCGACTCGCTCGAGACGTCGGGAGGCGCGGCCTTCGCCGTGCCGCCGGACGGCGGGTTCGAGATCCGGCACAGCGCCTGACACAGCGTGGCCCCGACGGCGCTGCCGTGGGCGCGTATCAGCGCTGCGACTGGAGCGCATCGAGGTACGCGAGGGAGCGCTCGGCGAGCGCATCCTGCGATGAGGCGAGCGGACGCCACACCGACGCCGCGACGGCGATGGTGGCGTTCTCCCCCGTGAAGCTCTCGAGGCCGAGGATGCCGCCGTAGGCGACGTCGTCGAGGGCGTCCATGATGCCCGGCCAATCCGTGTGGTCGTCGCCGACCGCGCCGCGGTCGCTGCCGCAGACCTGCACGTGGGCGATGTGCCCGGCGGCCGCGCGGATCGCGGTGTCCGGCCTCTTCTCCTCGATGTTGAGGTGGTACGTGTCGAGGGCGAGCCCCAGTCCCGATCCGAGGAGCGGATCGAGGGCGTCGAGCCCCTGCTCGACGGTGTTGATGACGCTCGTCTCGTAACGGTTGAGCGGCTCGACCGCGAGCATCAGCCCGGCCTCCGCCGCCTCGTCCACAAGCGGGCGGAGGCTGCGGCGCAGCTGCGCCGAGACCTCGGCCCGCTCCTGCGACGTCATGCGCCACGTCACGCCGGTCGGAGCGTAGAACGGGCCCGCGACGACGGATGCCCCGATCCCCCGCGCGGCCGCCATGCACGTGCGCAGGTACTCCTGCGTGGCGGGCACGTCGCCGGCGCCGTCGACGAGCGAGCGGCCGGGGCCCATCGCCCCCACCACGACGGGCGCGAGGCCCAGGCGGTCGAGCAGATCGCGCGTGCGGGCCGGGTCCCAGTCTCCCGCGTTCTCGAGCGGCAGCTCGACGGCGCCGAAGCCCATGGCCGCGACCCGTGGCGCGAGCTGGGCCAGCGAGTCATCCGTCAACGGCGATGTCCACACCCAGGTGTTGACGCCGATCGTGCGCTTCATGGGCTCCTTCCCCGGAGTGGGACGCCTGTCTCATCGCCACGCTCCTCACGAGACGACCGGCGACCGGTCGTCGAGCGGGTGAAGCGAGCGGACCTGCTTCACGGCCCGGCGACCGGTCGCGGCCTTTACGGGATCTGGCGCTCCTGCCAGACCTCGGGATAGCCCGGGAGATTCTCTCCGCCGAACTTGGCGTAGTGACCGTCGGGCATGCCCTCGTTCGCCTCGAGCCACTGATCGAGCTCGCCCTCTTCGATCGGCTTCTGCGGCAGCACCCACTCCTTCGGGATCTCCTCACCGGCGAAGATCTTCTGCGCCGCCAGCAGCGGGGTGCGCCACTGGAAGTTCGAGTACACCGGCGCGAGACCGGTCAGGCCCGTCTCCTTCCACTTGCGCAGGAAGCTCATCTCGTCCTCACCCGTCATGACCGGGTAGTCCACGCCGGCGTCCTCGAACGCCTCGATCGCCGCGACGGCACCGTCGCCGGCATCCATCCAGATGCCGTGCACATCGCCCTTCGCGAGCTCGTCGCTGATGAAGCTCTTGATCTCTGCCGGGTCGGCCCCGGTGAAGTGGTCGACCGCTTCGATGCCCGCCTCCTGGAACAGGTGCTCGGCGGCGGCCCAGCGCTGCTCGAGCACGTCCACACCCGGCAGGATCCGCAGGCCGACGACCTTGTCGCCCTCCTCGAGGTTGTCGATGAGGAACTGCGCCGTGTCGATGCCCCACGCGAAGCCGCCGATCGGATGGATGAACGTGACCGGGCAATCGGTCTCGACGCCGCGGTCGAAGACGATGACCGGTTTGCCGGTGTCGCACGCGCGCTCGACGGCCGGGGTCAACGCCGCGGTGCTGTTCGGCGAGATGATGAAGATGTCGCAGCCGCCCTCGGCGATGAAGTAGTCGATGTCGGCAATCTGCGTGTCGTCGGAGTCCTGCGCGTCGCGCGTCTCCATCTCACTGATGACGCCCTCTTCCTGCAGCACCTCCAGCTGCTGGTTCATCGTGATCCAGCCGGTCTGCCGCCACGGGTTCGAGATCGATGCGTTCGCGAAGCAGGCCTTCTTCGGCCCCGTGCTCGCATACTCCGCCGTGTCGACCATCTCGGCCTCGATGTGCTGCAGATAGGGCTCGTCCTCCGGGCCCTCCGGCGCGACATCGCGCTGCGCCATCTGGGTGTCGAAGAGCTCCTGGTCGAACCATTCGTTCGTCCCGCCGCCCTCGGGGCTCCCGCCGTCCTCGGTCTGCCCCGCGGACGGGTCCGGCGGAGCCACGCTGGGATCGGTCGTGCACCCTGCAAGGGCACAGAGACCGACGAGCGCCACCGATGTGATGGCGATCTTCGCTGATCGTCGCATTGCTAGTCTCCTCTGTTCTTGTGTCCTCGGACTTCTGCGGTGCCCTCGGCGTCGAGGGCGGGTGATGCGGATGTGTCGGCACCGACCGGCGCGTCGGGGTCCTTCCCCGGGTCGGGAGAAGGCGTGGGGCTCGTGCCGCGGCTCCGGGAGCGGAACACGAGTCCGGAGTAGGCGACGGCGGCGATGATGATGACGCCCTGCACCGCGTCGCGCAACGACGACGGCACACCGGCGATGTTCAGCACGAGGAACAGCGCTTCGAGCACGAATGCGCCGGCCACGGCTCCGACGATCCAGCCGCGCCCGCCGCCGAGCACCACGCCGCCGAGCACTACCGCGGTGATGGCGACGAACTCGTACCCCCGACCCACGGAGGGATGCACGCCGGCGTATCCGACGAGCAGCACGGCCGAAACGGTGGCGGAGAGCGACGAGATCATGAACGCCCGCGTGGTGACCCACCAGTCGCGGGCACCCGAGTACCGGGTGGCACGGGCGTTGTCGCCGATGCTCATCAGGAGCTTGCCGAGCGGTCTCTTGGTGAGCCAGACGGCGAGCGCCAGCCAGGCGGCGAGGATCAGCACCGACCACGGGAGGAAGTCGATGAGCGGGATGTCGCGGACGCCGCCGCGCCCGACCTGGCGGAAGCTGTCGGCCGGGTTCCCCGTCGCGGCGCCGCCGGTCCACCACAGCACGAGACCGAGCAGCGCGAGCATCATGCCGAGGGTCACGATGAAGGAGGGGACTCGGAGCAGCGTGGTGAGAAGGCCGTTCGCGAGGCCCACGAAGAGCCCGAGGATGACCATCAGGCAGAGCACCGGGATCGTGCGGGAGTCGTCCGCGCCGACGAGATTGCCGGCCACGATGACCTGAGCCGTGATGAGCGACCCCTGCGAGAGATCGAACTCGCCGGCGACGATGACGAAGAACTGGCCGATCGCCACGATCGCCACGGGCGCGACGCGCTGGATGTAGCGCATGATCTGACCGGGCTCGGCGAAGTCGGGGTTCAGCACGATGACGGCCGCGAGCAGGATCACCAGGAGCAGGAAGACCGCGCCGCGCGGACTGAGGAGGGTGCGAACGAAGCTCATCGCAGGTCTTCCTTCGCTGCACGGTCGGCATCGCTCGCGCTCGCCTCGGCGTCGAGCGCCTGCGTTGCGGCAGCCATCGCGGGCGCGGCCGCCTGGGCGGCGGTGTCCCCTCCGGTTCTCGTGCCGCCGGGACCGAACCGCGCGCGACGGCGCACGATCGCGCGGCGGCTGTAGACCGCGACGGCCGCGACGATCACGACGCCCCGGACGACGTCCTTGAGGAATGGGTTGACCTGCATGACGCTCATGACGTTGTCGACGACGGCGAAGATTGCGACGCCGCCGATCGTGCCCCACACCGAACCGCGTCCGCCGAGAAGAAGCGTTCCGCCGAGCACCACCGCCGCGATCGAGAGCAGCGCGTAGCCGCCCTGCTGACCGACGGTCGGGCTGCCGACGCCCAGCCGGCTCGCCAGCAGGAGACCTGCCAGACCGGCGAACACCGAGCACAGCACGTGCGCGGCGATGAGGGGCGGGCGGGTCCGCACGCCCGACAGGCGCGCGATCTCGGCGTCGCCTCCGACCGCGAACAGGTGGGCGCCGGTCCGCGTGCGGTCCAGCAGCAACCACACGACCACCGCGAGCGCGATCATGACGATCGTGGACACGGGGACCGGTCCGATGCCCGTCGCTCCGATGAGCTGGAAGTCCCACGGCACCGACCCGGCGCTGCCCTGGAAATTCGTGTTGAGCACGCCCTGCAGCACCAACCCGACGCCGAGCGTCGCGATGAAGCCGTTGACCTTGAGCACCGTCACGATCAGGCCGTTGGCAAGGCCGATCCCCGCGCAGACGAGGAGCGTCGCGGCGACCGCCCACAGGATGCTCGCGGGGTTGCCGTTCATGATCGTGGCACCGATGAGGCTCGCGAGACTGATGACGTACGCCACCGAGAGATCGAGCGATGCGCCCAGGATCACGAGCGTCTGCCCGATGGCGACGAGACCCAGCACGCTCATGCCGGTGAGGATGTCGCGGATGTTGCCGGGGCTGAAGAGGCTGCGTCCGACGGCGGCGACGAGGACCGCGCCCACGATGATCACGACGACGAGGATCGCCAGGACGATGACGGTCTGATCGATCCGGATGCGCCTCATCGCGCGCCTCCGTCGACATCGATGCGAGGATCGGCGACGACGTCGGCGGCCGTCTCCTGCGAGCCCGTGGCCGCCGACAGCACGTCGTGCTCGGCAGAACCGGCGGGCAGCTCGGCGACGAGCTCGCCATCGCGCATCACGAGGATCCGGTCGCTCATGCCGATCACCTCGGGCAACTCGCTGGAGACCATGAGCACGGCCTTGCCCTCGGCGGCGAGCGCGCGCATCAGCTCGTACACGGCGACCTTCGCGCCGACGTCGATCCCGCGAGTGGGCTCATCGAACAGCACGACCTGCGGGCCGGTCACGAGCCACTTCGCCAGCACGACCTTCTGCTGGTTGCCGCCCGACAGGAAGCGGACCTCCCGATCCGCCCCGGGGGACGAGACCTCCAGGGAGCTCAGGATGGCGGGCACGGCACGCTTGGCCGCACCCGTGCGCCGAGGAAAGACGCTGCGCACGACGAGCAGCGTGTTGTCGAGAACGGACTGCGACAGCGCGAGCCCCTGTGCCTTCCGGTCTTCCGTCACCAGGGCCAGACCCGCTCGCACGGCGGCGCGGGGGCTCGTCAGACGGACAGGCCTGCCGTCGACCAGCATGCTTCCGCGCGTGAACGCCTCGACGCCGAAGACGCCCTCGACGAGCTCGGTGCGCCCCGACCCCTGCAGACCCGCGACGCCCACGATCTCGCCGCCGCGGAGCGTCAGGTCGACGTCGTCGACGTAGGCGTTGCCGCAGCCCCACAGCTCGAGGCGCGGCTCGCCGACCACGGTTCCCGTGGTCGCGCCGGGAAAGTACGACTGGATCGGGCGACCGACCATGCGACGCACCAGCGCGGCGCTCGTGAGGTCGGCGACGGCGTCCGTGGACACCAGCGCGCCGTCCTTCAGGATCGTGATCCGGTCGCACAGGTCGAAGATCTCCTTGAGACGATGCGAGACGTAGATGACCGCGACTCCCCTCGCCGTCAGGCGGCGGACGATCGCAGAGAGCAGCTCGACCTCGCGGTCGCTGAGCGCTGCCGTCGGCTCGTCCATCGAGATGACCCGCGCGTCGAGGGACAGCGCCTTGACGATCTCGACGATCTGCTGCTCTGCCACCGTGAGAGAACCCACGCGCGCCGTCGGATCGATGAAGGAGACGCCGAGGTCCTCGAGCGCGGTGCGCGTCTGTCGGACCATGCGCGAGCGGTCGACGAAGCCGGCCCTGCGCGGCTCCCGGCCCAGGAAGACGTTCTGGGCGACCGTGCGCTCCGGCAGGAGGTTGAACTCCTGGAAGACGGTGACGAGCCCCGCGTCCATCGCCTGACGCGGGTGGGTGAACGTCACCTGTCGTCCCTCGAACTCCACGGTGCCGGCGTCTGCCTGATGGACGCCGGCGAGGACCTTCATGAGGGTGGACTTGCCCGCGCCGTTCTCGCCGACCAGGCCGTGCACCTCGCCCCGGCGCACGTCGACGTCCACGCCCGACAGCACGGTGACGCCGAAGAAGCTCTTGGAGATGCCGCGCGCCTTCAGCACGACATCCGTCTCGTCGCGCGTAACCGGCACGTCGCCGAGCATGGCCCCGCTCATGCGGTCACCTGGATGCGGGGCCGCCACGGCGCCGTGGGTGCGGCGGCGAAGCGGGTTCCGGCGGGGAGACCCCCGACGAGGACACCGTTGCGGATCGTCCCGACGCCGGTGTCGATGACATCCGTTGTCATGGCGATGAGTGTGACACGGCGAGGCATTCTTTTGCTACGGAGGAATCAAAAGGGATCGCTTCGTTATGTGAAGTCGTGTGCCGGACACCAGGAAGTCGTGTTTACTGTCGCCATGGTCGACGCGGGACGCGCCGCGGGCGCCGTCAGTCCCGGAGCCGGAGAGATCTTCCAGATCCTCCGCGACGGCAGAGCGCGCACGAAGGCGGAGATCGCGCTGGTGACGGGCCTCGCGCGTTCCACCGTGTCGTCGAGGGTGGACGCACTCGTCGCGTCAGGACTGGTCCACCCCGCCGGCGAGGGGATCTCGACGGGCGGGCGCCCCCCTGCGCGCGTGGCGTTCAACCCGCTCGCGGGCGTCGTGCTCGCGGTCGACCTCGGTGCGACCCACGCCACCGTCGCACTGTCCGATCTGTCCGGCCGCATCCTCGCCAGCCGCACACGCGCGCTCCGCATCGCGGACGGCCCTGAGGGCGTTCTCGACAGCGTCATCGCGGAGGGCTCGCAGCTGCTCGAGGCCGGCGCGCACACGCGGGCGGAGCTCGTCGGCGTGGGCATCGGGGTGCCCGGCCCGGTCGAGTATTCGACCGGGCGTCCGACGAACCCTCCGATCATGCCCGGGTGGGACCGCTTCGACGTTCCCGCCTTTGTGCAGCGGACCTTCGAGGTGCCCGTCCTCGTCGACAACGACGTCAACGTGCTCGCCCTCGGCGAGCGCGCAATCAGCTGGCCGCACGTCGACGACCTGATCTTCGTCAAGGTCGCGACCGGCATCGGCGCGGGGATCATCTCGGGCGGCGAGCTGCGGCGCGGCGCTCAGGGCTCGGCCGGCGACATGGGTCACGTGCAGGTGCCGTACAGCCACGACTCGCCCCGTCCCCCGGGCGATGAGCGCGACCTGGAGGCCATCGCGAGCGGAACCGCGATCGCTTCCGACCTGCGGTCCCAGGGCATCGATGCGGCCGGAAGCTCGGACGTCGTGCAGCTCGTGCGATCGGGGAACCCTGCCGCCATCGCGGCGACCCGGCAGGCCGGCCGCGAGGTGGGCGAGGTCCTCGCGACGGTCGTGAACATGCTGAACCCGTCGATCATCGTCATCGGCGGCAGCGTCGCGCGGGCCGGAGAGCACCTGCTCGCCGGTGTGCGCGAGGTGGTCTACCGCCGGTCCATCCCCCTGGCGACGCAGCACCTCGCCATCGTGCAGTCGCAGGCGGGGGAGACCTCCGGCGTTCTGGGAGCGGCCATCATGGTGGTCCAGCATGTGCTCTCGCCCGCCGTCGTCGACGCCCGCGCGGCTCAGGTCTAAGACCCGCCCGGCGGACGACGAAGGCCCCGCCGCATCAGCGGCAGGGCCTTCGACAGAGCGAGCGGACTCAGGCGAACGCGTTGACGTCCAGCGGGATGCCGGGGCCGAACGTGGTCGACACGGCGCCCTTCTGGATGTAGCGGCCCTTCGAGCTCGAGGGCTTCAGGCGCACGATCTCGTCGAGCGCGGCCTGCAGGTTCGCGTCGAGCTGCTCGGCCGAGAACGACGCCTTGCCCACGATGAAGTGGATGTTGGCGTGCTTGTCGACGCGGAACTCGATCTTGCCGCCCTTGATCTCCTCCACGGCCTTGGCCGGGTTGGGGGTCACGGTGCCGGTCTTGGGGTTCGGCATCAGGCCGCGGGGGCCGAGCACCTTACCCAGACGACCGACCTGGCCCATGAGCTCCGGCACGGCGACGGCCGCGTCGAAGTCGGTCCAGCCGCCGGCGACCTTCTCGATCAGCTCGGCGCCGCCGACCTCGTCGGCGCCGGCCGCGATGGCGGCCTCGGCCGCGGGGCCGTTGGCGAAGACGATGACGCGGGCGGTCTTACCGGTGCCGTGCGGCAGCATGACGGTGCCGCGCACCATCTGGTCCGCCTTGCGCGGGTCGACCGAGAGCTTCAGCGCGACCTCGACGGTCGAGTCGAACTTCTTCGAGCCGGTCTCCTTGGCGAGCGCGACGGCCTCGGTGGGCGAGTAGTACTTGCCGGCCTCGAGCTTCTCGACGGCGGCGGCGTAAGCCTTGGACTTGGTAGCCATATCGGTGATCCCCCTCAGTCCTCGACCGTGATGCCCATGGAGCGGGCGGTGCCGGCGATGATCTTCGAGGCGGCCTCGAGGTCGTTCGCGTTCAGGTCGGGCTGCTTCGTCTTGGCGATCTCGGCGACCTGCTCCTTGGTGAGCTTGCCGACCTTGACCGTGTGCGGCGTCGCCGAGCCCTTGGGCAGGCCGGCGGCCTTCTTGATGAGCTCCGCGGCCGGCGGGGTCTTCAGGACGAACGTGAAGCTGCGGTCCTCGTAGACGGTGATCTCCACGGGGATGACGTTGCCGCGCTGCGACTCGGTCGCGGCGTTGTACGCCTTGCAGAACTCCATGATGTTGACGCCGTGCTGACCCAGGGCCGGGCCGATCGGCGGCGCCGGGTTGGCCGCACCGGCGTTGATCTGAAGCTTGATCAGGCCGGTCACCTTCTTCTTCGGTGCCATTTCCTCTTCCTCTCGTCGAGCGGATGCCGGTTGCATCCGCTCTCCCGCACGCAGGACGGTCCGGAGTTCCGGATCCTGCGAGCGGTGTCGCCTGCGCAGACGGGGCGCAAACCAGTAGATCCTACCAGAAACGCCGGAGAGCCGACCCCTCGAGGGATCGGCTCTCCGGGACGTCTGGAGCGTTTCGTCTCGCTTCGCTCGCTCAACGTGGTCGCCGAGGGCGACGCATCAGACCATCTTCGTGACCTGGTCGAAGCTGAGCTCGACCGGCGTCTCGCGCTCGAAGAGCGAGACGAGGACCGTGAGCTTGCCGCTCTCGGGCTTGATCTCGCTGATCGTTCCGGGCAGGCCCGCGAACGAGCCCTCCTTGATCGTGATCGTCTCGCCGGTCTCGAAGTCGACCTCGGCGGGGATGACGCGCGGAGCCGCGGCCTGACCCTTGGGGGCGGCGCCCTTCGCGGCGGCCTGCGCCTCCTTGATCTCGACGAGGGGCTTCAGCATGTTGAAGGCCTCCTCGAAGCGCAGCGGCGTCGGGTTGTGGGCGTTGCCCACGAAGCCGGTGACGCCCGGCGTGTGGCGCACGACCGACCAGGTGTCCTCGTTGAGCTCCATGCGCACCAGCACGTAGCCGGGGATGCGCACGCGCGTGACCATCTTGCGCTGGCCGTTCTTGATCTCGACGACGTCCTCCATCGGGACCTCGACCTGATAGATGTCGTCCTCGACCTCGAGCGTCGACTTGCGCTGCTCGATGTTGGCCTTCACCTTGCGCTCGAAGCCCGCGTACGAGTGGATGACGTACCACTTGCCCTCGAGCGAGCGCAGCTCCTGGCGGAACGCCTCGTACGGGTCCGCGTCGCCGTCGACGGCGGCGGCCTCGTCCTCGTCGCCGTTCACGTCGGGGCCGTCGTACGGCGTGACCTCGTCGGCCGCGGCAGCCTCGCGCTCGGCGGCCTCCTCCTCGGTCGAGTCGTTCAGCACCTCGGCCGCAGCCTCGACCTCTTCGGTCTCATCGATGTTCAGGGCGTCGTTCACGATCGCGTCGGCCTCCGGGTCGTCGATCTCGATGTCTTCGTCGTCGCTCGCGTCGTCCACGGCGACGGGGTCGCCGTCGTCGATGTGCATCGCGAGGTGCTCGGCGGAGTCGCTGGCGTGGGAGTCGGCGTACAGGACGTTGCCCTCCTGGGCCTCGTCCTCCTCGCTCGACTGCTCGGCAGCCGGCGCCCAGTCGGCGTCGTCGACGTGCTTTTCAGACACTGCGTTCTTCTCTTCCGTTCAGCGGCGGGTGAGCGGTGCGCTCATCCGCGTGCCTCCCTGCCTTCGCGGCAGAACAGGCGTGCGTCAGCAGATCAGGCGGGAACTCCGAAGACGACCTGCGCGACCCAGGTGAAGACGTAGTCGAGGCCGTAGACCAGCCCCATCATGACGACGACGAAGCCGAGCACGACGGCGGTGAACTTCAGCAGCTCCGAACGGGTCGGCGTGACGACCTTGCGGAGCTCGGCGATGACCTGGCGGAAGAAGATCACGATGCGAGCGAAGAAGCCGGGCTTCTTCTCACCGCTCGTGCCTGCCGCGACGACGTCGCCGCTCGCTGCGTCCTGGACCATTGACTGCCTTTCGTGAGTCAGCTGACGCTGACGCGCAGGGCGGACAGGAATCGAACCTGCAACCTGCGGTTTTGGAGACCGCTGCTCTGCCAATTGAGCTACCGCCCTAGAGATCCCTCGAGACCCCTGGATCGCCGCATCCCGGCCGATCCGGATCCCGGGCACGGCGAAAGAATGCAGACGACAACTGCACAGACAAGCATACGGCATGCCCTCGGGGCCCGCGAACCGGCCCCCGCCCGCGCGTGGCGGGTGGCGGGAGCGACGTCGCGGTGCCGCCGCTCAGGACGCGACGGGCGCCGCGCCGTCGAACGCCAGCTCGTGGCCCGTGCCCAGCATGAACTCGGCCAGGGCCGATGCCAGGCGCAGCAGGTCCTCGCCGGCGTAGTGCCCGCGCTCCCAGGCGGCATAGAACGTCGACGTCAGCGGCCGGCCCCGATGTACGAGAGGGCGGGAGACGAGCCCGAACTGCGGCGGCTCCAGCACGAGCGCGGGCCCCTTGCCCGCCGCGGAGGATGCCTGCGCGAGGGGCGCGTTCGACGTCTCGGTGGCCATCTCGAGCGAGAGACCGTCCCCCTCGGCGGCCTGCTGCATGGCCGTCCACACCGACGACCCCCGTCCCGGCACGACGAACGGCCGCCCGACGACGTCCTCCAGCTCGACGCGCTCGTGACCTGCGAGCGGATGCTCCCGCGTCACCTGACACAGGATCCGCAGGGTCGCGAGCGGGACGCCGCGCAGTCCGGGCGGCGGCGGGCTGGTGTTCACGGCGACGTCGGCGCCGGCCTTGAGCTTGCCGTACACGTCGGCCGGGTGAGCGGGCAGCACATCGGAGACGGCGCCGCCCGCCGCGATGAAGGGCGCCACGAGCAGCATGGCGGTCATCTCCGGGCATGCGACGACGAACGACGGCGCTCCGGAGGACACCGCGTCCATCACGGCGTGCGCGCGCCGGGAACGCTGCACGAGGTCGCGCGCCATCGGCTCCAGCCGCTCCCCCGCCTCGGTGAGGACCATGCCGGAGGGCGTGCGCCGGAACAGCCGGGCCCCGATGCGGCGCTCCAGCCCGGCGAGCTGGCGCGACACGGTGGGCTGCGTGCGGAACAGCCTCTGCGCGGCGGCATTGACCGAGCCGGCGTCGATCACCGCGACGAACGCCTCCAGATCGCGGGGAGAGAACATGCGCACAGCGTATATCGGCAGGCAGTTTCGGAATTGGACGCGCATATCCCCACGGGGCCAGGATGTCCCCCAACCCCACACAGCGCGGTTCCCCACCGCTCGACCCGAAAGCGGCCGTCCCATGCACACGTCCGTCACCCAGACCGCCCCCAGCGCCGACCGGCAGCGCCGGTCCATGATCGGCGCCTTCATCGGCACCGCCATCGAGTGGTACGACTTCTACATCTTCGGCACCGCCGCGGCCCTCGTCTTCGGCCGCGTCTTCTATCCCGACGTCGCGCCCGGCGCGGCGCTGCTCGCCTCCTTCGCCACGTTCTGGGTCGGATTCCTCATGCGCCCCGTCGGCGGCATGGTCTTCGGCCACTTCGGCGACCGGCTCGGCCGCAAGAACGTGCTGGTCATCACGCTCGTCGTGATGGGAACGGCGACCTCGCTGATCGGCCTGCTTCCCACCTACGCGCAGATCGGCCTGTTGGCGCCGCTCCTGCTCGTGATCCTGCGCGGCGTCCAGGGCTTCGCCGTCGGCGGCGAGTGGGGCGGTGCGGTGCTGCTGTCGACCGAGAACGCCCGCACCGAGAAGAAGGGGCTCGCGGGCGCCTGGGTGCAGCAGGGCTCCCCCGCCGGGTCGATCCTGGCGACCGTCGCGTTCCTGCTCGTCGGCCTGCTCCCCGACGACGCCTTCCTCTCGTGGGGATGGCGCGTGCCGTTCCTGCTGTCCGCCGTGCTCGTCGTCGTCGGGCTCGTCATCCGCCTGAAGGTCGAGGAGTCGCAGGACTTCGCCGCGGCGAAGGCGGATCAGCTCGTCGTCAAGGCGCCGCTCGTGACCGCGCTGCGCACCGCCCCCACGCTCGTGTTCTTCGGCGTGCTCGCCTCGATCATGGGCATCGCGATGGCGTACTTCAACAACACGTTCCTGCTGTCGTGGGCGACGGGTCCGCTCGGCATCGACCGGCAGCTCATGCTCAACATCACGCTGGGCATCGCGGTGCTGCAGTTCGTGTGGCAGCCCATCGCGGCCAAGATCGCCGAGCGTTTCGGCATCGAGCGCGTCATGCTCGCCGGGCTGCTGCTCGCGTTCGCCAACGTCGTGCCGTTCTTCCTCGCCATCTCGTCGGCCGACCCGGTCTGGATCACCGCGGGGCTCGTGGTCGCCACGCTCGGCGGCACCGCGTACTACGCGCTGCTCGCGTCGCAGCTGGCGGCGGCCTTCCCCGCCCACATCCGCTACTCCGGCATCTCGCTCGCCTACCAGCTCTGCGCCACGGTGTTCGGCGGCTCCACGCCGCTGATCGCGCAGTGGATCCTGAACGCCTCCGGCAACAACCCGTGGGCGGTGGCGGTCTTCTACGCCGTCTGGGTCGTCCTGACGATCGTCGGCGTCTGGGGCCTGAAGCGCGCGGTCGACCGTCGCACGGCCGAGAACTCGCCGTCCGTGGTGCACGCGGCGCGCTGAGCGCACCCGGATGGCAGACGCCGTCCATCCCTCGCCCGGGGGCGGGAGGAGGCGCCACAGCGCCTCCTCCCGCCCCCGCCCGTCCCTGACCGCCTGTCCCAAGGAGAATCGCTTGCGCATCGACGCGCTGTACACCAACGGCCGCTTCCGCACCCTCGACCCCGCCCGGCCCGAGGCGACCGCGCTCGGCGTCCTCCACGGCCGCGTCGTCGGGCTCGACGGGGACCTCGACGGCGTGAAGGCCGATCGGGTGATCGACCTGGGGGGCCGCCCGGTCCTGCCCGGCTTCCACGACGCCCACCACCACATGTCGCTCACGGGGGCCCGGCTCGCCGCGCTGGATCTGCGGCCGGGCAGGATCGACGACCTCGACGCGCTGTACGAGGCCGTGCGCCGCCGCGCCGCGGAGCTGCCCGCGGATGCCTGGGTGCGCGGCTCCGGCTACGACCAGAACGTCCTCGGCGGCCATCCCACCGCGGAGGCCCTCGATCGCGTCGCCGGCGGTCGTCCGGTGCTGCTGGAGCACGTCTCGGCGCACATGACGGTGGCGAACACGCGCGCGTTCGAGCTCGCCGGCTTCCCCGATCGCGCCGACGTGCCCGACGTCGCGGGCGGGAACATCCCTCGCGACGACGCCGGGCGCCCCGTCGGTCTGCTGCAGGAGAACGCGATGTCCCTGCTGTACCGGGTCGTGCGTCCGATCGCGCTCGAGGATCTGCACCATCACCTCGAGCTCGCGAGCAGGCAGGCCGTGAGCTACGGTCTGACCTCGGTCGTCGAGCCCGGCAGCGGCGACTGGCGCATGATCGGCAACAGCCCCGCGGACTTCCACGGCTACCAGACGGCCGTCGAGGCCGACCGCCTGCAGGTGCGGATGACGCTGATGCCGTACATCACGACGCTGCATCAGCTCGACGGGCTGCCGCAGACGGAGTGGCTGGGGCTGGATCTCGGCATCCGCACGGGCCTGGGCGACGACCGCCTCCGCGTCGGTCCCGTCAAGATCGCCTCGGACGGCTCGTTCATCGGGCGCTCGGCGGCGATGCACCACTGCTTCCACGGCGAGCCGGACAACAACGGCGTGCTGCTGTACGACCCCGAGCTGCTGACCAGCTACGTCGTCGGCGCCCACAAGGCGGGATGGACGGTCGCCGCCCACGCCATCGGCGACCGCGCGATCGATCACGTGCTCGACGCCTTCGCGCTCGCCCAGCGCGAGGCACCGCGGCCGGGCGTGCGCCACCGCATCGAGCACTTCGCGCTCGCGACCGACGAGCACATCCGGCGCACCGCCGAGCTGGGCGTGATCCCCGTCCCGCAGGGCGTGTTCATCTCCGACTTCGGCGACGGCATGGCCGCGGCCGTGGAACCCGAGCTGCGGGATCTCATCTATCGCGTGAAGTCGCTCGCGGATGCCGGCATCGTGCTCAACGGCTCGACGGATTCCCCGGTGTCCGACGCGAACCCGCTCGTGTCGATCCACGACATGGTGAACCGCCGCACGCGCTCCGGCGCCCTCCTCGCCCCTGCGGAGAGGATCACGGTGGCGGAGGCCGTGCGCGCCTACACCGTCGGCTCGGCGTACTCGGTGAGCCAGGAGCACGACAAGGGCACGCTCGAGGTGGGCAAGCTCGCCGACTTCGTCACGCTCAGCGACGACCTGTTCCAGGTCGCCCCGGACCGGATCCGCGAGCAGCAGGTGACCGCGACGTTCATCGGCGGGCGTCAGGTCTACGGCGAGGAGTGAGCGCTCCGCGCTCGTCCGGACACGACGGAGGGGGATCCGCCCAGGCGGATCCCCCTCGTTCGTGTCGGTGACGCGCGGCGCGCGGACTCAGGCGTTCGGCAGGAACGTGTACTTCGTCGAGAGGTACTCGTGGATGCCCTCGAAGCCGCCCTCGCGGCCGACGCCCGACTGCTTGACGCCGCCGAACGGGGCGGCGGCGTTCGAGACGACGCCGGCGTTGAGGCCCATCATGCCGGTCTCGAGGCGCTCGATCATGCGGTGGCCGCGCTGCAGGTCCTCGGTGTAGACGTACGACACCAGGCCGTACTCGGTGTCGTTCGCGAGGCGCACGGCGTCGTCCTCGGTCGAGAACGTCGCGATCGCCAGCACGGGGCCGAAGATCTCCTCGCGCAGGATGGCGCTGCCCGGCTGCACGTCGGCCACGACGGTCGGCTCGTAGAACGTGCCGGGACCCTCGAGCCGGCCGCCGCCCGCGAGCACGGTCGCGCCGCGCTCGGTCGCGTCAGCGACGAGCTCCACGGCCTTGTCGACCGCGTCGGCGTCGATCAGCGGGCCGATCTCGACGCCCTCCTCCGTGCCGCGGCCGATCTTCATGCTCTTGACGCGCTCGGTGATCCGGTTGGCGAACTCCTCGGCGACCGACTCGTGCACGATGAAGCGGTTGGCGGCGGTGCACGCCTGCCCGATGTTGCGGAACTTCGCCTGCATCGCGCCGGTGACGGCCTTGTCGAGGTCGGCGTCCTCGAACACCACGAACGGCGCGTTGCCGCCGAGCTCCATCGACACGCGCAGCACGCCCTCGGCGGCCTGCGCGATGAGCTTGCGGCCCACCTCGGTCGATCCGGTGAAGGACAGCTTGCGCAGGCGCGGATCGGCGATGATCGGCGCCGACACGCGGCTCGACGACGCCGACGTGATGATGTTGACGACACCCGCCGGCAGACCCGCCTCGACGAGCAGCTGCGTGAAGAACATCGTCGTGAGCGGCGTGAGCTGCGGGGGCTTGATCACGACCGTGCAGCCCGCGGCGAGCGCCGGCGCGATTTTGCGCGTGGCCATCGCGAAGGGGAAGTTCCACGGCGTGATGAAGAACGCCGGACCCACGGGGCGCTGCGACACGATGATGCGTCCCGTGCCCTCGGGGTTCCCGCCGTAGCGACCCACGATGCGCACGGCCTCCTCGCTGAACCAGCGGTTGAACTCGTTGCCGTACGTGACCTCGCCCTTCGCCTCGGCGAGCGGCTTGCCCATCTCGAGCGTCATCAGCAGGGCGACGTCGTCGGCGCGCTCGCGCACGAGGTCGAACGCGCGGCGCAGGATGTCGCTCCGCTCGCGCGGCGGGGTGTTCGCCCACTGGTCCTGCATCGCGACGGCGGCATCGAGCGCGCGGATGCCGTCCTCCTCCGTGCCGTCGGCGACCTGCGCGATGACCTCGTTGGTCGAGGGATCGCGCACGTCGAACGTCTTGCCCGACGACGAGTCGACCCACTCGCCGCCGATGAACAGGCGGGTCTCGACCTCGGCCAGCAGCGCCTTCTCGCGTTCGTTCACGGTTGTCCTCCGGTTCGTCTTCACGGACCGCTGTCCCCGCGGCGTCGACGCCGGGGGTCGGTCTGTCCCTGCCGAGATTACGCCTCGCACGGGGCCCGTCGATGTGGGCTGGTGCCCGATGCTCGGGATCCGCTATGTGCGGTGTGCACACCTTCGCGGCGGTGGGCGTCATCGCGGACGCGATCGGTGGATTTCGTCCGCCGTCGTCGTCGAGCGCCGACGCGGCACCTACTACGCTCGTCGGTGTGACCGACCGCGCCCCGCTCTCCCGCAAGCTCTCCGCCATCGCCGAATCCGCCACGCTCAAGGTGGATGCGAAGGCGAAGGCGCTGAAGGCCGAGGGCAAGGCCGTGATCTCCTACGCGGCCGGAGAGCCCGACTTCCCCACGCCGGAGTTCGTCGTCGACGCCGCGACCGAGGCCCTGCGGGATCCGGCGAACTTCCGCTACACGCCCGCCTCCGGACTGCCCGCCCTGCGCGAGGCGATCGCCGCCAAGACGCTGCGCGACTCGGGCCTGGACGTCCCCGCCTCGCGCGTGGTCGTGACCAACGGCGGCAAGCAGGCCGTCTACCAGGCGTTCCAGGCCGTCGTGAACCCCGGCGACGAGGTCCTGCTGCCCGCGCCGTACTGGACCACCTACCCCGAGGCCATCCGCCTCGCCGACGGCGTGCCGGTCGAGGTGTTCGCCGGCGCCGACCAGGACTACAAGGTCACGGTCGAGCAGCTGGAGGCGGCCCGCACCGACCGCACCACCGTGCTCGTGTTCGTGTCGCCGTCGAACCCCACCGGCTCCGTCTACACGCCCGAGGAGACCAAGGCGATCGGCGAGTGGGCACTCGCGCACGGCATCTGGGTGATCAGCGACGAGATCTATCAGAACCTCACGTATGAGGGCGCCCGCGCGGTGTCGATCGTCGAGGCCGTGCCCGAGCTCGCCGAGCAGACGCTGCTGCTCAACGGCGTCGCCAAGACGTACGCCATGACCGGATGGCGCGTGGGCTGGATGGTCGGCCCGGCCGATGCGATCGCGCTGGTCGCGAACCTGCAGTCCCACCTGTCGAGCAACGTCAACAACATCGCCCAGCGCGCGGCGCTCACTGCGCTCTCGGGCCCGCAGATCGAGGCCGAGAAGATGCGCACGGCGTTCGACCGGCGCCGCCGGCTGATCGTCGACGAGCTGTCGATGATCCCCGGCGTCGAGGTACCCAACCCTCTCGGAGCTTTCTACGTCTATCCTGACGTGCGCGGCCTCCTCGGACGCGAGTGGGCGGGTCGAACCCCCACGACGACGCTCGAGCTCGCCGATCTCATCCTCGACGAGGCCGAGGTCGCCGTGGTGCCGGGCGAGGCGTTCGGCCCCTCGGGCTACCTGCGCCTGTCGTATGCGCTCGGCGACGATCAGCTGCTCGAGGGCGTGCGGCGCCTGCAGCGACTGTTCGCCTGACTTCTTCTCCTCGACGGCCGTCCCGCGATCGCGGACGGCCGTCGATCCGTTCCCTCACCCCATCCCGAAACGCACATGTCTCCTTCTCTCATCACGGGCTCCCCGTGGCGCGTCATCCTCGCGTTCGCCGTTCCCCTGCTGCTGGGCAACGTGGTCCAGCAGGTGTACCAGATTGCCGACACGATCGTGGTCGGCCGCTTCCTCGGGGTCGACTCCCTCGCGGCGGTCGGCGCGACCGGCAGCCTGCTGTTCCTGCTGCTCGGCTTCGCCTGGGGACTCACGAGCGGTTTCGCGATCCCGACCGCGCAGGCCTTCGGCGCGCGGGACCACGCCGCCGTCCGGCGCTCGGTCGCGGCCGGCACCATCCTGACGGCGCTCGTCACGGTGCTGCTCACGGCGCTCGCACCGCTCGTCTCGGGGCCCGCGCTCGCGCTCATGCAGACGCCCGATGAGCTCATGGCGGAGGCGACGGTCTTCACCCAGATCAGCTTCCTGGGCGCCGGCGCGATGATGTTCTTCAACTACCTCTCGGCGATCATCCGCGCGATCGGCGACTCGCGCACGCCGCTGGTGTTCCTCACGATCTCGTGCGCGCTCAACATCGCGCTCGTGCTGGCGTTCGTCGGCGCATTCGGCTGGGGCGTCGCGGGAGCGGCCCTCGCGACCGTGCTGGCCCAGACCATGTCGGTGCTGATGTGCCTGGAGTACGTGCGCCGCCGACTTCCCGTGCTGCACGTGCACCGCGAGGACTGGGGCGCCGCGCGCGCCGACCTGCGCGAGCACCTGCGCCTGGGCCTGCCCATGGGGTTCCAGGCGTCGATCATCGCGATCGGCACCATCACGGTGCAGGTGGCCCTCAACACGCTGGGCACAGAGGCGGTCGCGGCGTACACCACCGCGTCGCGCATCGACAGCCTCGCGATCGCGTTCCTGCAGTCGCTGGGGCTTGCCGTGTCGATGTACGCGGCCCAGAACATCGGCGCCCGCCGTCCCGACCGGATCCGGCGCGGCGTGGGCCAGGCGACCTGGCTCGCGTTGGTGGTCGCGGCTCTGCTCGGCGCGTTCATGATCGTGTTCGGCGCGTCGATCGTCCGCGTCTTCATCGGGGACGGCTCCGACGAGGTCGTCGAGCTGGCGCACAGCATGCTCGTCGTCAACGGCGTCTCCTACGTGCTGCTGGGCGTGCTGTTCGTGCTGCGCGGCGCCCTCCAGGGGCTCGGCCACACCCTGATCCCCACCGTCACGGGGATCATCGAGCTCGTGATGCGCGCCGGCGCGGCCATCGTGCTCGGCGGCGTCATGGGCTTCATCGGCGTCGCCCTCAGCAACCCGCTCGCCTGGCTCGGCGCTGTCGTGCTGCTGATCCCCTCCTACGTCTCGGCGCACCGCGCGCTGGGCGCGCTGCCCGTCGACCCGATCGAGGTCACCGCTACGACGGCCATCCCGATCATCGGCCCGACCGACGGCTCCATGGCCGTCGACGCGGTCGTGACGGCGCCGGCGCCGATCATGAGACGCCGCTTCCTCCGCCGCTGAGGTCCGCCGGCCGCGGCCCGGCCGCGGCTAGAGCTCGACGCCCACCAGGACGGGTTCCGGCATCAGCACGATGCCGAACTCCGACGCCACGCGGCTCTGTACGAAGCGCGCGAGCTCGCCGATCTCCTCGGCCGTCGCGCCGCCGCGGTTCGTGAGCGCCAGCGTGTGCTTGGTCGACAGCGAGGCGCGCGAGCGCGGCAGCTTGAAGCCCTTGGGAAGGCCCGCGTTCTCGATCAGCCACGCGGCGCTGACCTTCACCTGCGTCTCGACGTGGCTGGGCGGCGGGATGTACCCGTCCCACTGGGACAGCGGGATGACGGAGACGGCATCGACCGTCGGCGTCATGGGCCAGCGCGGGCACTCGGCCGGCAACGTCTGCGCCACGCCCTCCGACACGATGGGGTTGTTGAAGAAGGATCCGGCGCTGTGGGTGTCGTGGTCCGGCTCGTCGAGCACCATGCCCTTGCCGCCGCGGATCGCGAGCACGGTGTCGCGGATCCACGAGACGGAGACCGCCTCATCCGGAGCGATGCCGAGGGCGGAGCGCAGGCGCGCGTCCACGACCGGCCGCGGCTCGTGCCCGACGCGCGCGAGATCGAGCGTGAGCGACAGGACCACGGCCGAGCGCTGCGGCGCCGCGCCGTAGTGGTTCTTGAGCACCGATGTGCGCGGGCCGAGACCGAGCTCGCTCGCCGGCACGGTCGACACGTCGCCCGTCTCGGCGTCGATGAGATCGACCTCGACGAGCGTCTGCACGATCTCCTGACCGTAGGCCCCGACGTTCTGGATCGGGGCGGCGCCGGTCGTGCCGGGGATGCCCGACATCGCCTCGATGCCGCTCAGTCCCTGCGAGACGCTCCAGGCGACGAGCTCGTCCCAGTTCTGGCCGGCCTCGACGCGCAGCCGCACGTACCCGTCGGGCGCGCCGGGCACCGTCTCGAAGCCCGTCGTGAGGATCCGGATGACCGTGCCCGGGAACGGCTCGTCACCGGCGAGCAGGTTGGAGCCGCCGCCCAGCACGAACCAGGGCTCGTCGCCCGCGGCCCACACCTCGCGCAGCGCGGCGACCAGCTCGTCGCGCGTGTGCGCGTCGATCATGCGCTCCGGCGCCGCGCCGACGCGCAGCGTGGTGAGCTGCCGCAGCGGGATGGGGGCGACCTCGGGCATCACGCCCTCCGGACGCGCACCTGCGCCTTGCCGAGCACGCTCGTGCCGGAGCTCGTGACCGTGAGGTCGATGCGCGCGGTCTCGTCGTCGAGCTGACCGACCTTCGCCGACACCACGACGTCGGCGCCGTCCTCCGCGTCGACGACGATCGGCTTGCTGAAGTTCACGCCGTAGTCGACGATCCGGCCGGCATCGCCCAGCCACTCCCCGATCGTCGCGACCGCCAGCCCCATGGTGAGCATGCCGTGCGCGAGCACGCCGTCGAGGCCGACGCGAGCGGCGACGTCGTCGCGGTAGTGAATCGGGTTGAAGTCCCCCGACGCACCCGCGTAGCGCACGAGCGACTCGCGGGTCAGGTGGACCGTGCGCTCGGCGACGACCTCGCCCACGGTGAGGTCGCTCAGGGCTCCGGCGCTCATTCGTCTCCCCCGATCAGCAGCACCGACGTGGCGGTGACGACGTGGCCGCCGGCGGCGTCCGTGATCTCGGTCTCGCTCGTGACCATCGCGCCGGCGCCCATGGCGCGCAGGCCCGTCACGGTCATGCGTCCGCTGAGCTCGTCGCCCGCCACGATCGGCCGCGTCCAGCGGAAGCTCTGCTTCGCATGGATCGTGCGCTCGAGCACGATGCCCGAATCGGGCTGGGCGAGCAGCTGCTGCAGCGTCAGGTCCTGGATCACCATGGCGAACGTCGGCGGGGCGACGACGTCGGCGTAGCCGAGCGCGCGGGCCGCCTCGGGGTGGCGATGCTCGGCCGCGTCCGCGAACACGGCGCGGGCGAACTCGCGCACTTTCTCGCGGCCGACGAGATACGGCGGGGTCGGCGGAAACTGGCGACCCAGCAGTTCGGGATTCACAGGCACCGTTCGATCCTAACGACCGCGCCCCGAGCGCTCACTCAGGTCGGCGCGCCACCACGGTGAACGTGCTCGGAACGCGATCGCGCTCCTTCTCGGGCCACGCCCACCCGCCCGGCACCTCGACCATGCGGTCGCTGAAGCGCCACGGCAGCGTCGTGTCCTCGTCCAGCCGCAGGATCTGCAGGCCGGCTCCGATCAGCGCGTTCACGACCTCGGAGAGAGGGTGCGGCCACTCGTACGTCCGGGTGCTCGTGAGCATGCCGTCGCCGACGTACGTGGTCTCCTCGTCCCATTGCTGCGCCTGCCCGTTCGGGAAGTAGCGGTACGCGACGTGCAGGCCGGGTGCGTTCTCGTCGAGCGAGTACAGCGCGGGATGACCGTCGCGGATGTAGAACAGTCCGCCCGGCCGCAAGAGCCCCGCGATCTGCGCGGCCCAGCGATCCAGATCCGACAGCCACGAGATCGTGCCGATGCTCGTGTAGACGAGGTCGAAGTCGCCGGTCACGGCCGCGCGCGCGTCGAGCACGTCGCTGAGCACCCAGGTCATGGCGACGCCGTGGCGGCTCGCGAAACGTTCGGCGGCGGCGAGCGCCTCCGGCGAGAAGTCCACGCCCGTGACCGACGCGCCGGCGCGCGCGAGCGAGAGCGTGTCGGTGCCGATGTGGCACTGCAGGTGGCACACGTCCAGCCCCTCGAGCGACGGCACGAACTGCGCGAGCGCGGCGAGATCGAACCGGACGACGTCAGACAGGTGCGAAGGGTCGTCGTACGCGTCGAGCCCGTACGCCTGCTCGTGCAGCGCGACGCGCTCCTCCCAGTTCGCGAGGTTCGCAGAACGCGCCTCGTCCCATCCGATTGCCGCGTCCTCGCCCGCCATGCCCCCAGCCTAGGGTCGTAGACTCTCGGGCGTGTCCATCACGCGAGTGCCCCACGGGGCGAAGGAGGTCGCCGGCGCATTCCGCGCCGGCAGGAGCTGACGCGCACCCGCGCGCTTCCCTCCCGGCTGCCTCGGCCGCCGCTCCCCTTCGCCGCTCACCGCGGCTCCTTCGCCGCTCGCGGCGCCATCCGGATGCTCCGCATCCCTCTGCAAGGACACCTTCATGCTTCCTCTCACCGAGCGCGACATCCGCGCCTCCTTCGTCAACGCCAGCCGCAAGGAGGTCTCCGACCTCACCCTGCCCCCGGGATTCGACGACATCGTCTGGGACCGCCTCGACTACCTCGGCTGGGCCGACCCGAAGTTCCCGCGCCGGGCGTACGCCGTCGTCGAGCTGGACGGGCACCACGTCGGGATGCTGCTGCAGCAGGCCGAGCAGCGCACCGCCGCGCGTGCGCAGTGCTCCTGGTGCGACGACGTCACCCTGACGAACGACGTGCAGTTCTTCGCGGCCCGCAAGGCGGGACCGGCGGGACGCAAGGGGGACACGGTCGGCACGCTCGTGTGCGCGAACTTCGGCTGCTCCGCCGTCGTGCGGAAGCTCCCCCCGCTCGCCTACGAGGGCTTCGACCGCGAGGCCGCGCGCGTCGAGCGCATCCGCCGGCTGGGCGAGAACGTCCGCGGCTTCGCTCGCGCGCTCGGCGTCTGATCCGGCTCAGATGAGGCCGAGTGCGCCGACCGTGTCGCGCTCCTCGATCAGCTCCGCCACCGACGCGTCGATGCGCGTGCGGGAGGCGTCGTCGACCTCGAGTCCGTCGACGATCCGCCACCGTCCGCCGTCGGCCGTCGCGGGGAACGAGCTGATGATGCCCTCCGGCACGCCGTACGACCCGTCGGAGGGCAGCGCGACGGACGTCCAGTCGCCGGGCGCGGTGCCGTGCGTCCAGTCCCGCACGTGGTCGATCGCGGCGCTCGCGGCCGACGCGGCGGACGACGCCCCGCGCGCGGCGATGATCGCCGCCCCGCGCCCGGCCACGCCGGGGATGAAGTCCTGCTCGATCCAGTCGCGGTCGAGTCGCGGCGCCACGGGCTCGCCGGCCACCAGCGCGTGCGACAGGTCCGGGTACTGCGTCGAGGAGTGATTGCCCCAGATCGTGACGCGGGTGACGTCCGCCACGGGGACGTCGAGGTGTCGCGCAAGCCGGCTGAGCGCACGGTTGTGGTCGAGGCGCGTCATGGCGGTGAACCGCTCGGACGGCACGCTCGGGGCATGCCTCCGCGCGATGAGCGCGTTCGTGTTGGCGGGGTTGCCGACCACGAGCACGCGGATGTCGTCGGCGGCGCCCGCCTCGATCGCGGCGCCCTGCGGGCCGAAGATGCCGCCGTTCGCCGCGAGCAGGTCGCCGCGCTCCATCCCGGGCCCGCGCGGCCTCGCGCCCACGAGCAGCGCGATGTTCGCGCCGTCGAACGCGGCTCGCGGGTCGTCTGCGAGGTCGATGCCGGCGAGCAGCGGGAAGGCGCCGTCGTCGAGCTCCATCGCGGTGCCCTCGACCGCCTTCATAGCCGGCGGGATCTCGAGCAGGCGCAGCCGCACCGGCGTCTCCGGGCCGAGCATGTCGCCCGCGGCGATGCGGAAGAGCAGCGCGTAACCGATCTGGCCGGCGGCGCCGGTGACGGTGACGGTGACGGGTGTGCGGGTCATCGTGTGCCTCCTGGCGCGGGTGCGGACGATCTCATCCTGCCTGCGCGCGTCGGCGACGTCGAGGTCCGGCTCAGTCCTTCGGCTTGCGGCCGGCGCGGATCGCCCGCTGCGCCATCTGGATCGTCAGGATGACGAGGAAGATCACGAACAGGATGTTCGCCAGCTGCGGGTCGATCGCCCCCGCGACGATCGCGCCGAGCGGCGTCGTGAGGCACGCGGCGATGCCGATCCCGAGGCCGGCGAGCAGGTCGACGTTCTTGTGGCGGAGGTTCCCGATCGTGCCCGACATGGTGGTCGGGATCATCATCAGCAGCGACGTGCCCTTGGCGACGAGGTCGCTGGCGCCGAAGAGCAGGATCAGCACGGGGACGACGATGATGCCGCCGCCGACGCCGATGAGGCCCGACATGACGCCGGTCACGAGCCCCGTGAGCACGAGCGCGGCCCCCAGCCAGAACGTGAGCTCGAGCTCGGCGTCGCGCGAAGGGATCACGAAGAACAGGCTGATCATCACGGTGATGAGGAAGCCCACGAAGATCCAGCGCAGCACGGGCTCGGACAGCCGGTGCAGGAGGCGCGTGCCGATCTGGGCGCCGACGACGGCGCCCGCCGCGAGCAGCAGGGCGGCGATCCAGTCGACGTCGCCGTTCACGGCGTAGGAGATGACGCCGACCGCGGCCGTGGGGATGATCGCCGCCGACGACGTGCCCGACGCGAGCTTCTGGCCGAACGCCGCGAGCATCACCAGCAGCGGCACGATCACGGTGCCTCCGCCGACGCCGAACAGCCCCGAGAGGAAACCGGAGAGCAGGCCGATCGCGGCGTAGGTCAGCAGGGCCTTCGGGCCACGGGCGCGCAGCGAGTCGATCACCGGGACACCTTACCGGCTCGGCGTGACGGCGATGGAACCGGGGCCCGGTCGGGACGCGTCACCGCCGCGGACCTGAAGGATCTGCCGCCGCATCGCACATCGTCTCCCGGAGGGCAAGAGCCTTGAGCGATCCGACGGGCCGGAGAGATCGTGGGCTCACACGGCGAGAAGGAGGCGCGATGAAGGCGATGGTGTACCGCGGCCCGTATCGGGTGCGCATCGAGGAGAAGGACATCCCGGCGATCGAGCATCCGAACGACGCCATCGTGCGTGTCACGCGGGCCGCGATCTGCGGATCGGATCTGCACCTCTATCACGGCATGATGCCCGACACCCGCGTCGGGACGACGTTCGGTCACGAGTTCATCGGCGTCGTGGAGGCCGTCGGGCCCTCCGTCGCGAACCTGCAGGTCGGCGACCGCGTGATGGTGCCGTTCAACGTGTACTGCGGGTCGTGCTGGTTCTGCGCGCGCGGCCTCTACTCGAACTGTCACAACGTCAACCCCAACGCCACCGCGGTCGGCGGCATCTACGGCTACTCGCACACGTGCGGCGGGTACGACGGGGGCCAGGCCGAGTACGTGCGCGTGCCGTTCGCGGACGTCGGGCCGATGGTCATCCCGGAGTGGCTGGACGACGAGGACGCCCTGATGCTCACGGATGCGCTGCCCACCGGGTACTTCGGCGCGCAGCTCGGCGACATCACGGAGGGCGACACGGTCGTCGTGTTCGGCGCCGGCCCCATCGGGCTGTTCGCCGCGAAGTCGTCGTGGCTCATGGGCGCCGGGCGGGTGATCGTGGTCGACCACCTCGAGAACCGTCTCGCGAAGGCGCGCGAGTTCGCGCACGCGGAGACCTTCCACTTCGGCGAGTACGACGACATCGTGGTCGCCCTGAAGAAGGCGACGGATCATCTCGGCGCGGACGTCGCGATCGACGCCGTCGGCGCGGAAGCCGACGGCAACCTGACGCAGCACATCACGGCGGCCAAGTTCAAGCTGCAGGGCGGCTCGCCGATCGCGCTGAACTGGGCGATCGACTCGGTGCGCAAGGGCGGCAACGTCTCGGTCATGGGCGCCTACGGCCCGATGTTCTCGGCCGTGAAGTTCGGCGACGCGATGAACAAGGGCCTGACGCTGCGGATGAACCAGTGCCCGGTCAAGCGTCAGTGGCCTCGCCTGCTCGAGCACATCCGCGCCGGGTACATCAAGCCCAGCGAGATCATCACCCACAGGCTGCCGCTCGACGACATCGCCGAGGGATACCACATGTTCTCGGCCAAGCTCGACGGCTGCATCAAGCCCGTCATCGTGCCGAGCGCGGCCTGAGCGGAGAGGAGACACCGATGCCGTACACCGCAGACGATCCGAGGCAGTGGTCACCCGACGAGCTGCGCGCGCGCATCCCCGGATGGGGCGTCGACAGCGACCCGGCCGACCGTCCGTCGTATCCCAAGCAGCGGTTCGCGCCGGGCGAGACCGGCGCGCACTGGGAGCTCCCGGACCAGCAGCCCGAGCACGCGCCGCGCGAGCGCTCGATCGAGCACGCGCGACTCACGCCGGTCTTCGGCACCGTCGCTCCCCTGCGGGGCCTGTCCGGCGCGATCCGGCGCTTCGCCTACGCGCGCTTCAGCGAGGGGCGCGCGGCCCACTGGCTGCTGCTGATCCTGGGCGACCGCGTGGACGTGATCGAGAGCTCCGTGACGTCGCTCGTGTCCGGGCATCCGGATGAGCTGGTCTCCGAGACCGGCGTGCTGAGCGAGAAGCGCCGGCACGGCATCGCATCGCGCTTCGGCCGTGGGCGCGTGGACGTCAAGCATCAGTGGATCGATCCCCTCCTGGTCGTCGGCCCGTGGCTCCTGGCGAGCTGGGGCGCGATCGCGCTCGTGAGGAAGGTGTTCCGCTCGCGCTGAGCGAGCGTGGCCGCGCCGTTTCATGACGGCGTGGCCGACCTCACGACGGACGAGGACGGACCCGATCGTCGCCTTCGTCGTCGCCGGAGAGGCCGGCCTCGTCAAGTGCGGCCTGCTCCGAGGCGGTCGCGGGGCCGCCGGATCCCTCGTCGCCCGCGTCGGAGAATCCGGCGAAGTCCGTCTCGCCGTGCTCGGTGGCCAGGCGATCGGCATCTTCGTGGTCGAGCCGCGCCGCCTCACCGTGCGGCTGTTCGGGGGAGCTTTCGTGAATGTCCATCCCGGCACGTTAACGCTCCCTCACGCCCGCGCGGATGGGGTTGCCTTCCGTGAGCGCGACATGCAAAAGGCCGGCTCCGACACGAATCCTCGCGTCTGAGCCGGCCGTGTCGGCGCGGGTCAGGCCGCGCGGCGTGCACCGCCCTCCATGGCGGTCAGCGCGGGAGCGACGTTCGGGCTGAGATCCATGCCGCGCAGAGAGGCAGCGGCCTGCGCGAGCTCCTCGAGGAGGCGGCCGTCCATGGGGATCTCGGACTCGCACACGAAGCGGAGCGGAATCGACGGCTGCACCCAGACGGTCTCGCGCCCCGGACCCTCGCTGCGCTGCCAGGACATCACGAACGACTCGTTGCGACGGAGCTTCGTGAAGGCCACCACCTGCACGTGCGCAAGCAGCGCGTCGTCCACCTCGATCGCCTGCTCGGTCGGTCCGTAGAACAGCTGCCCCATGACGTCCTCCTCGATCGTGCCGTGCCGCTCGATGAGGCGGCTCCCGCGTGGGATGGCTTGTTGTAAGTCACACTAATAGTACGATGGACGAATAATCAAACGGTCGCGGCGCGTCGCATCGGAACCGAGCCGTCACCGGGATGGGAGGGAGGGAAGTATGCTCACCGAGATGTCATCCATGCACGACGCCTCCTCGGGGTACTGGTATCCAGACTCCGACGGGGCATCGACAGTCGACGTACTCAACCTGCTGCGGCGGTATCGCAACGCCGAGACCGCCATGCGCGCGCGCACGCGCTCGTCGATGCGGATGAACGAGACGGATCTCATGGCGCTGCGCTTCCTGCTGCGCGAGCAGCACGCCGGCAGACCGGTGCGACCCGCCGACCTCGCGAACTACCTCCACATCTCGCGCGCGTCCGTGACGGCGCTCGTCGACCGCCTCGTGCGCGATGATCACGCGACCCGTGTGCCGCATCCCACGGACCGGCGCACGCTGATCATCGTTCCCACGTCGCACAGCGACGAGGAGGTGCGCGCCACCCTCGGCCCCATGCACCAGCGGATGCTGCGCCTGGTGGATGGACTCACCGAGGCGGAGCGCGCGGTCGTCGCGCGCTTCCTCGCCGGAATGGCCGCCGCCGTGGAGGAGGCCGCGGACGACCAGAAGGCTTCGGCCTGATCCGAGCCGTCGGCTAGCGGTCGGCGAACGCCCCCACGAGGGCCGTGAGCTCGGCGGTCATCACGTCGTCGGGGATCGTCACCGGCCCGTCGCCCGCCTGCGCACCGTAGTCACCGAATGACGCGTGATTCGCACCGGCGATCTCGACGAACTCGGCATCCTCCGGAAGCTTCGGCCGGGCCGCCTCGATCTTCTCCGCCGTCGAGAGCCCGTCGTTCGAGCCAGAGATCGACAGCACCGGAAGCTCGGACGCCGAGAGGTCGGCAGAGCAGTACGAGCCGAAGAGCACGAGGGCGTCGGCATCCGCCGCGAGCTGACACGCGCGCACCCCGCCCAGCGAGTGTCCGCCCACCATCCAGCTGCCGACGTCCGGGGCGAGCGCCGTGAAGTCCCCCACGGGCCGCGGATCGAAGAAGGCGAGATTGAGCCACGGGCGCGTGATGACGACAGTGATCCCGTGGTCGGCCACGAGATCCGACAGCTTCGCGGCGTAGGCCCACGGGTCGACCTTCGCGCCCGGGACGAAGACGAGACCGACCTCCCCCGCGCCGTTGTCGTCGGACGGCTGCAGCACGATCGCCGCGGAGGTGTCCTCGTAGGCGATCGCCGGGTCCTCCTGCACGGCGGCGAGCGGCTCGGGCTCTGCCGCCATGACGCCCACCTGGCTCCAGATGACGATGCCGGCGACGGCGACGACGAGGACGCCTCCGACGACGCCGAGAGTCCACGCGACGATCCGCCGCGCGCGCTTGCTGCTCATGCGTCGAGCCTAGGGACGCCGACCTGGCGGATCGCCGGGCGCTGCGTCTAAACCTCGCCGCCACGCCCGTCAACCCCGTCGTGTGCGTGCGTGCCGCGATGGAACGTGTAGGCCCTCCCAGGCGCCGGTCGGAGACCCCTCATCGGGGTTGCGGGGAAGAGGTCCGGCGGTGTCGACAACACAACAGAAGGAAGCGGCGACATGATCGACTCCAGCAACATCAGCAGCATCTTCGACGCGAAGGTCGTCGACCGGGACGGCTCGAAGGTCGGCACCGTCAAGCAGGTCTACGTCGACAAGGACAACGGGGAGCCGAACTTCGTGACCGTCGCGACCGGTCTGTTCGGCACCTCCGAGAGCTTCGTGCCGCTGCAGGGCGCACGCTTCGAAGACGACGAACTCCGCGTCGAGTACGACAAGGAGACCATCAAGGACGCGCCTCGCATCGATCCGGACGGCGACCTCTCCGACGAGGAGAACGACACCATCTGGGACTACTACGACGGCCACGCCGGGCGCACGACCGGCGGCTTCGCGGGCACCGGCGCGACCACCGGCACGGACGCCGATCGGGCGGGCAGCGACGTCGACGGATCGGACGGAACGGCGCACGGCGACGCCGATGACGCCATGACCCGCTCGGAGGAGCGCCTCTCGGTCGGCAAGGAGAGCGTCCCCACCGGACGTGCACGGCTGCGCAAGCACATCGTCACCGAGCAGCGGAACATCACAGTGCCCGTGCAGCGCGAGGAGGTCACGCTCGAACGGGAGCCCATCACCGACGGCAACGTCGGAGACGCGATGAG